>CAZRMH010000543.1:0-4900 GCA_964600935.1 uncultured Candidatus Obscuribacterales bacterium | reverse complement strand
TTTTGTGCAAGTAATTTGGACGATTTCAGCATTACTGTTAGCCATCGTGCTGATTTCTCTAGTCGCATCAAAACTACGTCATCGAAAAAACAATAAGAAGTGAGACCTCTATCCGAATACGGAAATATAAGGTTTAAACTGAAACAATCAGTAAGCAGACACGGCTTCTACAGGCTGGTCGTAATATAAAAATTACTGTTAATCATCACCGAAGATTGCATCTTTCCACCAGCCCTCTTCAGCCTGTCCTTTGGGCGTAATCTCGACTGCACGCCAGCGTCCACTAATCATTCCGGTGACACATTGATCGAGCATTTCAGCTTGTTCTTCGCGATGAGTTGCTCTCAACAGCGCTGCATAACTTTTCAAAATCCGCACAGTGTCAGGATGATCACCACCGAGTTGTAGCTGTTTGATTTTCATCGCCCGCTCATAATACGGCTCCGCCTGCGCAAATTTCTTTTGCACGTGGAATACGGTCGCTTGATTATGCATTGCTGTAGCCGTTTCTATGCTGTTCGGCCCACTGACCTTTTCATTGATGCGAACGCTTTCTTCACCAAACTTTTCAGCATCGTCAAATTTATACATCACATAAAACAAGCGCGCCATATTGCTTGCTGTCATCGCGACAGCGATGTGGTCGGCACCCAGCACACGCTTCTTAATACCATATGCGGTGCGAAGACAACTTTCGGAACGTTCAAAATTTTGTTGCCTGAGATAAACCTCGCCGAGGTTTTCCAAAACAAAACAATACGTCGGATTGTCTAGATTCTCACCCCGAGCCAAGGTCATGGCTTCGCGCCATGCACCCTCTGCCATTGTCAGATTGCCTTCTTGCAGACCTTTTTCAGCTGCCCCTCTGAGCTCATCAAAACTTCGACCATAGGTACCACTGATCGGCAGGAGCAACTTGGCACTAAAATCCGAGTGAACATCAGGCTCTTCAAGTGGGCTTTCCTCAGCAGAATCGAGCAATCTGGCAATCTGCTCATCGATTAAGGACGGTTTCTTTGGCGGCGCCGAGTCTGCAGAGCCGGCCTGATAAGACTCCGCGCTCGCTTTTCGAATCTGTTTAATCAACGAAGAATGCGCAGGCTTGCCACCGGATGGCGGCGACGGCGCCTGATTGGAGATATGAGCAATTCCAGGTTCAGCCTCTATCCTCTGATAGGCACCAGAAACCCCAATTTCACCAGGTCTGTATGAATGATATTGCCCGGAATCGCTGCCTGGTGACGGCGAGAAACCCAGAGCTTGCCCGCCGACATCGCGCCCTGAGTTAGTCTGGCTCCAGTTCGCGGAGGTGACGACCTTCTCAGTCGCACGCAACTGCTGAGCCTCTTGATTGCGCCCTTGTTTAACGAGACAATCGGCAAAGCTACTCAAGACTTTGATTACATCCGGATGTTTGGCTCCCAAACCACTGGTCTTAATCGCCAATGCCCGCTTGTAATGCTTCTCGGCTTCCGAATGATAGTTAAGCACATGGTAGACCATTGCCACGTTGTAAGCCATCGAGCCGACGTCATTGTGACTCGGTCCCAGTGCGGCTTCATAAACAGCCAATGCCCGGATGCCGTGGCGCAAAGACTCGTCGAGGCGCCCCTGGAACCAGAGGCATTCCGTCAGTTTCTCGAGACTATAAGCCAATCGATGATCGTTGGAGCCGAAAGACTCAGCCTCCTCCACCGCCAGCAACCAGGTCGCCTCGGCCAAATCATACTTGCCGCTGCGCTGAGCGCGTTCAGCCGCTTGAATGTGCTGGTTCCACCCACTGAGCTTCGAAGTCGCTTGATCCATGTTCGCTTCATCATCCACTATTGACAACCCACTCTCGGGTGCCGCGGATCTTACATTCCCGTCACACGACATTTTCCTAACAAAACCCGGTAAATGGGCGTATTCTCAAGCGCTAGCGCTTGAACCTAGAATCAGACAGTGCGCACATGACGGATAAAAAGCATAAGTCGCTTTTAAACAGCCAGCCTGCGGGTATAGTCTCCTTTACTGATTGGATCTTGGGAATGGTCGCAAAAACCGTCTACGACACAAACTGGAAACCGGTACCGATTACAGGTCTCGTGTTCATAGTGATGGCAGCGGCCATCATCTATATCCCGTACTTTCTAAAGGTCCCGGTTTTTACCGTTCCATGGGTCGCAATCGTTTGCCAGGTAACATTTTGCATCGCGGTCACGACGTTTTTTTACAGCGGCATCTCGCGGTTTAAACAGTTTCAAATCACCATGTTCACCTTCGCAGGAGTCGGCTTCTTCGGAATCATCGGCAATTTGTTTTATCAAGCAACCTACCTGGTTTCCACCGGACTGCTGACCACTGATTATGTCGTCGTCGCAATTATGAACCTGGCAGGCGTTGCATTGACCATGTCCTGCTACAGAATTACCAGCAAAAAAGTCGAAGTCAGCCCCCAGGACGAGGCCAGGGCACTCGACCCCGAGAGACTGGCCAAATGGGCACCACTGGTCTACGCGCTACCAGTCATGGCTGCAGTAGCTCTGATGATGGCGTCGATAAACTTGCCGAACGGTGCCAGTTTCGCAATCAACTTACCGTTTTACGTCTGCATGCAAATATTTCTGAGCTTCTGGACAGCCTTCTTTTTCTTTAAGGACAAAACGCGAGGTGAAAAGATTCGCCTAGGCTTCAGCACGCTCGCCATCGCACTGCTCCTCGGCACGGTGGGGAACGTGACGCAACACCTCACGGCACTCGGCTTCGGAATGCGGATCGTACTGAACAGCAATCAGTTTATCATCATGAACGCTGGTGCTGCAGTCATCGTGCTCGTTTTCGTAAACTGGAGAAAAAAGATCGCCGAACAAATGGCAAAACGTTCGCAACTCCTGGAGGCTCCGGTCTCTGCCGAGAGAGTGCCGGTCACCGCAGGAGCAACACCGCAGGCGGTGGCAATCGAAACATCCAGGTCGGCAACATCTGAAAAACTTGAAACACCCATTAAGACTGAACAACCGCAAGATTCCAAAACCGTCTAAAGCTTGAAAATGATTGCCTGAAACTGGTGTTTCGCAGAGGCAAGTGGTGCTAGCGCAGCATGTCATGCTCCAAAGAGGAAAGCAGTGTCCGCAAACGAATTCAACCATGTTGTGGAAGTGTACGATCGGGCCATCAAAGCACGCGATGATTTGCAATTTGCCAATGCTGTGAGTCTTTTTCAGCAAGCGACTGCGGTTCTGGGGCAACTGCAAACAAATCTCCCGTTTCAAGTGGCCTTCGCTTATGACATGGCTCTAGCTTATGATCTGGCTGGACAAAGTGGTCAAGCCAGACAGTTATTTGAACAAGCGGTAAACCTCTATGATCAGCTTCGTAGCACCGAACCAGACCATGATGCTGTTGAAGGCTTTTCTGGATTGATTTGGGGGATAAACGATTATCTCGATTTGGTCCGTAACGCCAACCTCCAGACAAACAACTACCTCGATTCAATCACGCCCCGGCGCTGGCAGGCTGAACAACTACCGTTAAGGATTTTCATCGACCCGACAGTAGCTATGGGATTTGACACCACAATGAGAGCGACGATTGAGGATGCATTTCAAGCCTGGGTCCAAAATCAAACGTTTCTAAAGTCAGTCGAGACCAACAATCAGCAACAAGCTCAAATCGTCGTGACCCGTGTCGCAGACGGCTTAGGCAGCGCCGGCGGACACACGGCATTTGAAGACGCGACCGGTCTAAACGGTCAAACTCAACTACGACTCGCAACCATCCAAATCTCAATGCACAGCCACGAGTCCACCGCGTATAGTCACTCTGAACTGCAGGCCTTTAAATCCTTAACCATACACGAAGCCGGGCACGCTCTCGGTTTAGACGGACATTCGCCGCACGCCACCGACTTGATGTACTGGAAATCGCCGCTCTTAAAGCTTTCCAATCGCGACATTGAAACGATGCGGATGTTGTATTCGAACGACTGAGACTACTTGATTGAATCGAGAGCCATCTTTAGTTGCAGATCGTTGCGCGAACCGTAAGGAGCATTGCTGGGGTTGGTGACATACACGTCAGGCTTGATACCGTTGCCCAGCCAGTTTCCGCCAGGTGTATAAATGCGCGACGTTGGAATCATCACCATACTGCCATTGACCTGATGCCCCGTGCGTAGCACTCCATGACCGTGAGTGTCGACTCCTATCAACTTGGCTCCAATATTGATTCTTAGCGATTCAGCAAGGATCTCGGCAGAGCCGGCAGTGCCTCTGTCGGTCAGAACGAACAATTGTTTATTCTTCACTGCCTGGAAATTGTCGACATCTTTGCTGCTCTGGAATCGCTTCTCGGATTGCGCGTTCGCGGTTGTCGGGTCTGCTCCCACAGTTAGCCGCGTCTCGGAATATGCTGGTTTGCTCACGTCGGAGCTGGGAACTCGATTAACAAATTTAGCCAAGTCACCCTGTTTCATAAACAGAGATGCAATTTCACCAACAGGCTCGATCAAACCGCCGCCATTGCTGCGCAAATCAAGCACCAGCGCCTTTGCCGTTTCTGCTATCGGCTTGGGGTTGGAGGGACTTGTCGGCGATTTTAAATAATCCGTGACCTTGTTGGCAAGTTCACGACTGAAGAAATTTTCCACCCGAATGTAGCCTACGCCGTCAGGCAGAGCTTGCCCGCCAGTCAGGATTTCTTCGCCGCCAGCTCTGCCGTACATACTGGAAATTGCAGGAGGTTTTCTGACGATGGTAATCGGCTTCATCTCCTTGCCGTAGCGTTCAAATTTGATGTCGACTGGTTCGTGTTCGAATCCATTCAATGCTTCGTGGACCTGCGCGGTTGATTTATTCGCTAAACTCTCTCCGTTGATAGCTGTCACAACATCGCCTGGTCTTAGGCCTTTAGCTTCGGC
>CAZRMH010000542.1:0-4919 GCA_964600935.1 uncultured Candidatus Obscuribacterales bacterium | reverse complement strand
GTTGGCAAAGATCGTTTTCACTTCCGGATGTTTCAATACGATCGCGCTGAGTTTTTGAACGATCTCGACGGTGTCGCGAAGCTTAGAACCGGGAGGCAGCTCGACATTAATATGTGATTCGCCTCGGTCGATTCGTGAAACCAGTGATGTCGGCAGTGATTTGAATAGGTAGATGCTCGCTCCAAAGAAAAGTATTCCGGCAATAACCGTAAGCAATCTGTGTTTGATCACTACGTTCAGAGCCTTGTCATAAAATCGATTGATGAAACTTTCGCCGTGTTCTTCTTTTGAGTTTTTGAGCCAGTGGGCGGCCATTAGCGGGGTAATCAATCGTGCGACTAAAAGTGAACAGAAGACAGCGACCGACACGGTCAATCCAAACTGTCGAAAAAACTGACCAGGAATTCCGCCCATGAATGCCACGGGGAGGAACACGACAACCGCGGCCAAGGTGGTCGCGACGACCGCCAGACCGATTTCGTCTGCTGCATCGACGGCGGCTTGGTAAGGTGTCTTACCCATGTTCATGTGTCGAACGATGTTTTCGATCTCAACGATGGCATCGTCTACCAGGATCCCGATGACCAGAGCCAGTCCGAGGAGTGACATGTCATTGAGTGTGAAATTGACCGCTTTCATAAACGCGAATGTTGGTATCACGGACAATGGCATTGCCAGAGCTGAGATCGCGGCGGCTCTGCTATCGCGAAGAAACGCCCAGATAACGATAACAGCTAGAACTGCGCCCAGTATGAGCGATTCGAAGGTTGAATCGCAGGACTCTTTGACGAATTGGGCACCGCTGAAAACGCGAGTCAGTTTAACATCCGGATATTTCTTCTCCAGCTCCGTGACGATTCTGTCAGCGTCTTTTTCGACGGCCACGATGTTGTGTCCGCGGCGTCGAACAACTTCCATGCCGACTGCTGGTTTGCCATCCAGCAGAGCCATGTGACGTTGCTCCGAGTGACCATCAGAGATCGTTCCCAGAGCGCTCAAGTCGACCCAGCGACCTCCGGGTAAGCTTATACGTGTAGCCTTGAGCGTTTCTAAATCGTGTGTGCTTCCAAGCGTTCTGATCGATTGTTCCGAAGAACCTATTTCGCCTCGACCCCCAGGCAGGTTGATATTCAGTCCGCGCAGCTGCTGATTGACCATATCTGCCGTCACGCCGTGTGCTTCTAAGCGCACCGGATCCAGGTCTACTAGAATTTCTCGATCGACGCCACCGAATCTATAAACTTGACCTATCCCGGGAGTCGCCATCAGCTGCCGTGAGAAATCGTTTTCGATCAGATATGTCAAATCCATTGCCGATCGATCTTTGGATTCTACAATGTAGGTAATGCCAGAATCGCCTACGAAATCCTGGCGCTGAATAATCGGTTCATTTATGCCGCGCGGCAGATGTTGTCTAATTCTCGTTACTGCTTCGCGCACGTCGTTGGTAGCGCGATCGCTGCTGGTTCCTAATTCAAATTCGATGTCGGTATTTGAAACACCGGTGTTCAAAGTTGAACGAATATGCTTCACGTTTGCCACACCGGCAACAGCATCTTCCACTCGCCGAGTAATCTGCGTTTCCAATTCCATCGGTGCTGCTCCGCTCTGAGTTACCGTTACGGAAACCCAGGGCACATCAATGTTTGGCTCTTCTTCGATACCGAGCGAAAGCAGCGCCATGATGCCGGCGACTGACAGAAGGAGAAAAAGAATTACAGGAGGAATTGGATTACGAATGCACCAGGCGGAAATATTCCAGTTCATTTTCCAATTCGCACCACATCGAGATGCTGGAGGAAACGGGCTCCCTTGGCTACAATCACGTCGCCTGGCGACAGACCTTCTCTGATCTCGACGAATTCTTCAGTTCGAATTCCTGGGATTACTTTCGTGCTGATCGCATGCTTTTCTTTATCGAGTTTAAAAACTACTGACTCGTTATTGCGAGTGACGAGTGATACTACTGGCACGGTGACAGATTCTCGGTTGCCCATGCCAATCTCGCCTCGAACGAACATCCCAGGTTTCAATCCTGCATCAGATGGTAGGTCAATGCGGACGACGCCCATCCGTGTGGATTGATCGACCAGCGGATTAACTAATCGCACTTTGCCTATTATGGGCTTGGCTTCATCTTCCTTGAGCGTCACTTTGACCAATTGTCCAGGATGGATTTTGGTGATATCGATGTCGGAGACTTGCGCGCGCAGTTCAGTTCGATTCATACGAACCATAGCAAACAGTGGTGTTCCTGCGGTTGTTATATCGCCGATGTGAGCATCGCGACGTGAAATCAATCCGTCATCAGGAGCGCGAATAATTGTTTGAGCGATCTGTTGTTCCAGATGCTGAACTTGCGCCTTTGTCTCAGCGACAGCAGCTTTTGAAATTTGAACATCTTCAGAACGACCGCCCCGAGTCGCAATCAGAAGTTTTTGGCGGGCATGATCGACAGCAGATCTTGCTGCGTTAATTCTTTCATCTGCGTTTTTCACTTCATCTCGCGCATTGGTAGCGGCAACTTTGCGGTTGTCCGCGTCTTGCTCGCTGATAGCCCCTGCGCGCGCCAATTCGCTAAACCGGTGCGACGTAAGTTCGGCGTTACCGAGACTGGCATCAGCCTGATGTCGTTTTGCTTCTTCTTGAGCGACTGCAGCTTCTGCTTGTGCGAGCATGGCTCTAAGCGCGTTTATGTCTTCAGGGCGATTGGGTTGAATCGCTTTGCTGAGATTGGCGACACTGGAATGTAAGCGCGCTTTCGCTTGTTCCAGTTGTGCGCGCAGCAGTGATGAATTCAATGTCGCGAGAACTTGCCCTTTGGTGACATGGTCGCCTTCTTCGACTTTAATTTCAGTAATTCGCAAACCGCTGACTTCAGGACCGACACTGAGCGGGTCCCATGCCGAAATTGAACCTGTGACACTGAGCGTATCTTCGACAGTCTGCATCCGCGCTACGTCAGTGGAGACTGTCACCACTGCTGGTGTCACGCCTTTATCCGCCTTCGGGGCCTGGCTCTTTTGATACGACTGATAGCCGAATACGGAACCAGCGATCACGACAATCGCGACGGCACAACTAACGCCCCATTTTTTACGAGAAAATTTCTTGCCGGTCGACGGATTTGTCTTTGGCAATGCTGCGAGACGAGCAGGAATCTCGGAACGACTGGTCGCGTCTTTGCTCACATTGGTTTCGGCATGATGATTCGATTTCACGTCAGCTGGAATGTCCGTGCGACCGAGGTTTTCAATCCGGGCGGACAACTCGATTCGATCCGGCTCATCGAGCAACTGCGCTTCAACAGTGGCGATGCGACTACTGCGCGTCTCGAGCTCCGCCTGCGCAATCGCATCCAACGGGTGAAGTCGTTGCGCCTCATGAGATTTTGACGTATCCGGCTTCACGTGAATTCTCCAGGAGCCCATCTATATTAAGGCGCTCTATTGGCAAGGGTAGGACGATTATGAGACAGAATCAATAGTTTGGAACAATATTTTGATATTCCTTTAATTAAAGCGCTTGCCAACCGCTGCTTGGTCTCGTCGCAAGTTGTCAGTATTTCGCTTTCTTGCGGTTCCTGCTTCTCGTTTCTTGCTATTCCATTCTCAAGTTTACTGAGGATATTTCGTTCCGTTGGCCATTTATCGGTTCACAATCTGGAGAGAAGTAGTTCGGGACGACTGAGCCAGTTCCACACTAATTTTTCGCCAAATTCCATGCTAACGCAGAACCAAATACCCTGCTTGTTACCGACGAACGGTGGTTTTCAGTCACTTGCTTTGACTGGGAATAAAACTCATAGTTCAAGCGTCTTCTTTTCTTGCATAACTGCAGTGTGACGGTGGACAGCAATGATGCGCGACAAATCTGAGCTCGAAAGCGAATTTGAAGAATTGGTTTCCGCCAATATTGACGGCTTGTACAGATTTGCATTTGCAAGAATGGGAAACAGTTCCGATGCACAGGACGTGGTGCAGGAAACGTTCCTAAAAGCATATCGAAATTTCGAACAGTTTAAGGGCGGTACGGAAACTAAATATTGGTTTCGAAAGATACTGATTAATAGCATTTGTGACTTCTACAGAAAGAAATCGCGGTCTTTGTCTACGGTTTCTATCGATCAGTCGGGTTCCGCGTTAGAGCTAGTCGCGAAAGAACGGAGTGATGAGTTTGAAATCGATCGATCGCTTCAACAGGCACTAAATGCGATGTCTGATCAATTCGTAATTCCTCTGCTGTTGCGCGAAGTCGACGATGCATCTTATGAAGAAATCTCCGAAATTCTAGATATTCCGCTCGGAACCGTTATGTCTAGGCTCTCCAGGGCTCGGTCACAACTGCGACGAAAACTGGTGAACTCGCAGAGATCTACCAATATACAGTTTGAAAGTGTTTCGACGAGAGGAATTCACAATGAATTGCAGTGACGTATTGCTGGAAATCGAAACGAAGTTCGATTCGCTTGATTCCATCAATCTAGATGTCAAAACGCACGTTGAAATGTGCGAATCGTGTGGCCAAGCTCTTAAAGAACAGTCGGAGTTGAAGCGTCGCTTGCAGGCACTCGTTGTTTGTATCAAAACTCCATTACATTTCAATGAGAATGTTCTCACTGCTGTTCGCACGGTGAGATCAATTTCCGAAGATGACATTACCAATGAAACCCGCATACCAGGTGATTTTCTGAAATGCAACGATTCAGCGGCGAATTCCATTACTCAAGAGCTGTTGCGCGAAGATATCATCGAAGTAATGGCGAGACTTTCGGATAACGAGCGAGAGATTTTACGTTTGCGTTTCGGTCTGGATGATGGGCATACGAAAACCTTGGAAGAAGTTGCGACTATCTTTGGTACGACGAGAGAAGCAATAAGAGTTATAGAGTCACGAGCTTTGCGTTTACTCCGCCATCC
>CAZRMH010000541.1:0-4937 GCA_964600935.1 uncultured Candidatus Obscuribacterales bacterium | reverse complement strand
CGTGATTCGCGATGGGAAGAATTGTGATTACTGGCAGTTGATCAATCCGTTTCCAGATCATGATGAATTTAAAAGGCAGATATTGGATACGGAACTTGTGCTGCAGTCGAATTTGAAAATGAAGTATTCCAATTATGGATACTCGTTGCTTGGATGCCTGGTAGAGGCAGTGTCTGGGCTGCCTTTCAACGAGTACGTTCAGAAGAAAATTATTGAACCGTTGAAGTTGCAAGAGACTGGTCCGGAATTTGACGAACGTGTTTTGCCGTTTTTAGTTACGGGTTATTCGCGTCGTGAGGGTGGTAAACGTTTGCCGCTTGATGAGAAAACTAGTACGGGCGCGATGTCGGCTGCGACTGGTTTTTACTCTAATGCTTCCGATATGGTGAAATATTTCAGTGCGCACTTTGTTGGTTCGGGCAAGTTATTGAGCGATGAATCGAAACGCGAAATGCAACGAACGCAATGGCGTGTTCCGGACAGTGATAATGAAGAATATGGACTGGGGCTGGATGTTGAATACCATCATCAGCGTCGCATGTTCGGTCATGGTGGCGGGTTTCCGGGACAGCGAACGAAGACTTGTTGCGATCCGGATAACAGATTGATTGTGATTATTTTGACCAATTGCATTGATGCTGAATCTCGGACGATGGCGAAAGCGGTGCTTTCAATTATCGATCATTTTGAGAAGAGCGCAGAAATTGCAGACCCGGAAACGATTGATGAACTGCGGCGTTTCGAAGGCACATTTCGTTCACTCTGGGGTGACTTAAGCATAGTTGAGAACGGTCGGAAGCTGATGGCCGTCAACCCAGATTGTTGGTTTCCGTTCGGACATGATGCGCAACCGCAGATACTCGAACGTGTAGATGAGTCGACATTGCAAGTTGCAAGAACCAATGGCTACGGCAATCTCGGCGAACTTGTTCATTACGATTTCGGTGTTGATGTGAAGGCGAAATCGATTCGTCATGGCGGAGCACAAATGTGGATCGACAGTGAGTACCAGAGAATTTTAGAGACAAAGGTGAACCGAGCTCCTTGCGAAACTGTCAATTCGTGATTGTATGCGCACGTTTTTTCTGATTCGCCGCGTGCGCGAGTATTGTTGGAAGTTCGGTGTTCTCGTGTTTTCGAAATATTTGAAGGACCTGAAAGGTGCGGTTCTAGCGGTGACGTTAGTGCTGAGGTTCTAGTGCTGAGGTGCAAAGGTAGCGTTTGTCTAGGTGCGCTTAAAGCTACCCTTGCCCTTCACCAAGTTCGGAATTGAGAACCTGAATTTCTATCGTCTACCCGGATGAGTCGACACAATTTTTCCGTTTACCTCTTGCGTGTCCACGAAGGAGGCTCTTGGTCTTGTGTCACCTGGTGAGTACAGGTGATCACCTCCGTAGTTGGCGATAGCTGGAGTTTTTCGCGACTTTGTTTCAAACGGTTTCGACAGCGGTTGTCTCTCTGAGGAGGAGTGGGCAAGGCTTTGTGGGTGCTTGCTCATTTTGCCAGTGACATTTGCAGTAGTTAAAGAGCGAGTGGGAGCGGGCGTGGGCTGCCATGCGAGCCATTGTGGTCTTGCTTTTGCAGGACATTGCATGTCGCGTGGTGGCGCCATTGGTGCCGGCACAATTGATGAGCTTACTGTTGAAACTGATGGTGATTTAAGAAAAGTCGGATTGAAACCGAATAATGAGCTTGCTTTTGGCACGCTTCCACTGATCACTGATGTCTGCGGAGGTGATTGGAAATTGGGATGATAGCTACTTCTGGGTCCGCGGGTTTGTTCCTCTGCGTAAAATTGCGGAGCGAACTTGAACCTCGCATTTTGTGCATGAGCGGGTGTGACGCCGATGGCAATCATGAATAGGGATGCCGTGAAAATTAGAATCTGTTTTTTCATAGTCGTGGACCTGCGAGAAACTGTCGCCCGCGAATGGAAATTTCGAGGGCGAACAAAAATGAGGGTGAGTTTCAAGTTTAAGAGCGTATCCTGTCAACGGATAGAGGTGCTTGTCCCAGTGTCGAGGTAACGTCCCTACTGAAAACGGCGCTCCACTAGTAGTATCACGAGTGAGAGCAGACTCGTGTCTAGTAGCGTTCCGGTAGCCAGACGAAGAAAGTGGTGCCTTGTCCGAGTTTCGATTCTAGCCAGATGCGCCCCTGGTGTTGGTCGACGATTCGTTTGCAGATCGACAATCCCATTCCTGTTGCGGAGGCTTCGGGACCGCCGTCCAAGCGGTGAAATAGGGTAAATACTTCGTTGCTACGCACCATGTCGATTCCAATTCCGTTATCTTTGACCGCGAAGATCCAACCGTTCTTGTCTTTCACCGCCTCAATGCTGACTTCTGGAGTGCGGCTGCTTCGATACATGTAGGCGTTTTTAATTATTTCTTTGAAGAGAAAAACGAGTTGTTGTTTATTGCCTTCAATTGTTGGCATCTCACCGCGTTTAGTCGGGTTGTCTCCAATCACTTCAGTGAGTTCCAGAACTGCGTTGTCGAACACATTTCCCATGTATACGGTTTCGCGATCAATGTATGGTTTATTTACGCGAGCGTAAAGCCAGAGGTCATCAATCATGCGCCCAATCAATTGCGTCGACGTGGTAATTTTGTCGATGAAATCGTCAGCGTCTTGGCCGAGACGGTCCTTATACCTCACGGACAGTAGATTTCCGTAGCGAGAGATTGTTGAAATCGGCGCTTGCAACTCGTGTGATACCACATAGGCAAGGCGTTGCAGTTCTTCGTTTGTGGCGGTAATCTGCTTGGAATGCGCTTCTTGGATTTGCTGCGCCTTGCGTCGTTCAGTCAAGTCTCTAGTCACTTTAGCGAAACCGACAAGTTTATCGTCGGTGTAAAGTGGCGTCACTACTACGCTTGCCCAGAAGGTTGAGCCATCCTTCCGGACCCGTAATCCTTCCTCCTCGTAGCGCCCGTTCTGGACTGCCATTTTTAATTCATCGGCTGGGTGATTTGATGCGTTTGCTTCGTCTGTGTAAAAGACCGAAAAATGTTTTCCGATAATCTCGTTAGCGGTGTAGCCGTTGATGTTTTCTGCGCCTTCGTTCCAGGTCACTACATTTCCGTCAGTGCTGAGAACGAAAATTGCGTAGTCACGAACGGAACTTACGAGTAAACGAAAAATTTCGCCGTCTGCATATCCTATCGTTTCTTTTATTTCTTCCTGAAAATCGACTGGGTCCAATTGGGCTACCTGACTTTAAGTTTACGGCGCATTCCGATTCGCCCGAGTGGACGGAAATATGAACCGTATGACTTCATTTTACGGAAATTTTGTGAAAATTTCAGCGTGAATAATAGTATCTGGCACAGCTTTAAACCAGCAAAGTGTCACTAAAGGGCTCTTCGTCATCGATAAGTCGGTTTAGATTCCACTTAGATGCTTCACCGCCGGTGGTGCGGAGGATGTTTAAAAAATGACGACCGCCAGAGAAATTCCCTGGCGGTCTAATGTCTAGTGCATCATCCGTTTTTCGGATGCGGCTTGATTACGTGAGGATCTTCGCAACAACTCCGGCGCCGACGGTTCTGCCGCCTTCGCGGATTGCGAAACGCATCCCTTGCTCAACTGCAACTGGCTGAATCAGTTCAACAATCATGTTGACGTTGTCGCCAGGCATAACCATTTCAACGCCTTCTGGAAGGGTGATTGCGCCGGTTACGTCAGTCGTTCTGATGTAGAACTGCGGTCTGTAACCTGGGAAGAATGGGGTGTGACGACCGCCTTCTTCTTTGGACAGAACGTATACTTCTGCATCGAACTTGGTGTGAGCTTTGATGGAGCCTGGTTTGGCAATAACTTGACCGCGCTCGATCATGGTCTTGTCGATACCACGGAGAAGTACGCCGACGTTGTCGCCTGCGATACCGGATTCCATCGTCTTTTGATACATTTCAACACCGGTTACGGTTGTCTTACGTGTATCGCCGAGACCGATGATTTCGACTTCTTCGCCCACTTTGACTTGACCGCGTTCGATACGACCAGTAGCAACGGTACCACGGCCGGTGATTGAGAAGACGTCTTCTACAGCGAGAAGGAACGGCTTATCGATGTCACGCTCAGGGGTTGGAATGTAGCTGTCGACAGCGGCCACGAGTTCGTGAATCGCTTTGACTGCACTCTCTTCGCCTTCGAGAGCTTTCAAGCCAGATCCGCGGATGAACGGAATGTCATCGCCTGGATATTCGTACTTGGAGAGCAATTCGCGAGCTTCGATTTCGACGAGGTCGAGAAGTTCAGGATCGTCTACCATGTCGCATTTGTTGAGGAATACCACGATGTGTGGAACGCCTACCTGACGAGCGAGCAGAATGTGTTCGCGGGTCTGTGGCATTGGTCCGTCGTTGGCTGAGATTACGAGGATAGCGCCGTCCATTTGGGCAGCACCGGTAATCATGTTTTTGATGTAGTCGGCGTGTCCTGGGCAGTCCACGTGGCTGTAGTGACGATTAGGTGTTTCGTATTCGACGTGAGCGGTATTGATTGTGATACCACGCGCTTTCTCTTCAGGAGCGGCGTCGATCTCGTCGTATTTTTTGTATTTTGCGTTACCTAACTCAGCGAGAATCTTCGTGATTGCTGCGGTAAGTGTTGTTTTACCGTGATCAACGTGCCCGATAGTACCCACGTTGACGTTTGGTTTGTTTCTTTCGTATTTTGCGCGGGCCATCCCTGCTATCTCCTTAACTAAAAACGTCTGGACCTGAATGACTGAACTGAACCTTGTTTGATCGGCTCGGTAAGTAAACCGATATGAACCTTGCTTCGACCTTAAAACTCGCCCGCTATGCGATTTGCGAGAGTCTCGGCTAAAAATGGAGCCCTTGACCAGGTTCGAACTGGTGACCTCCCCCTTACCAAGGGGGTGCACTACCACTGTGCTACATGGGCATCATCATTTCAGCAGCTAC
>CAZRMH010000540.1:0-4954 GCA_964600935.1 uncultured Candidatus Obscuribacterales bacterium | reverse complement strand
CGAGTATTGATGACAGTCCATAAATTCTTTCCGGAGCATCGCGCCGGAACGGAAGTGCTCACGCTTAAAATTGCCCAAGACCTTATCCGTCGCGGTCACGAAGTTCTAATCGTCACTGCTAATCCTCCGGACACTGATGCAAGATTCAGACCCGGTGAGGAAGTTAAACGCTACATTCACGACGGCATCGAAGTAATCAGTTTTGAAGAGCCGCTTCGTTTAAAAGGTTACAAGTTTTCCTACGAATATCAGCATCCGATTATAAAAGAGCGTTTTGGAGAGCTGATCGAGGAGTTTCAGCCAGACATCGTGCATGTAATGCATGCGCAAAACCTCTCGGCCAGCATTGTGGAAGAAGCGAAGTCGCGAAACTTGCCGGTGATAATGTCGACAACCGACTTCTGGTTTATCTGTCCGATAGTGCAACTGAAACGCCCTAATGGTCAGGTTTGCGAAGGACCAGGCCCAATGGCGAAAAACTGTTTTACTTGTTACACTCCGGAATTGCTGCCACCAGTGAAAGAATTCGTAGAAGCAATCGATTCTCGCTTTCCCGCTGTTGGTAAGATTTCTGGCAAGTTGGGAACGCATGCGCTTTACGCTGCTTATCTTGCATCGAAATATCCGCAGGCCATAAAAGCGACGATGGAGCGACCGGAAACGCTCAGTAGAATTGCGAATATGACTGATGCGATTACGGTTCCAACATTGTTGATGAAACGATTGTTTATCAAAAACGGAATCAAGCCTGAATTGATCCATCACGTTCAGTTCGGCATAGATACTGATAAACTCGTGGATTGGTGCGAGAAGCCGCCATCTGACAAATTGCGAATCGGATACATCGGAACGCTTTTTGAACACAAAGGCGTCGATATTTTGATTCGCGCTTTTCAAGCTATGCGTGCGCCTGACCGTGCGGTTTTGAAGATTTATGGCAGTCCAAATCAATTTCCTGAATATGCGCAGTCGCTGAAAACGCTGGCGGAATCAGATCCTTCGACTTGCGGCTCGATTCATTTTCTCGGGACCTTCCCGAACGATGATTTTGGTAAAGTGCTTTCTGAGATTGACGTGATGATTGTGCCATCGCGATGGTACGAAAATACACCGCTTGTAATGCAGTCTGCGCTAACAACGAAAACGCCGATGATTGCGACCGATTTGGGCGGTATGTCAGAGTTGATTGATCATGATAGAAATGGTCTGTTGTTTAAACTAAACGATCATGATGACCTCGCCAAGCAGTTGCAAAAGCTGTTGGATGATCCGCAGATGCTGACTAGATTTAGGAGTAATATCGGTCCGCAACGAACGATCGCGACTATGGTGGATGAGTTGGAAGCGCTCTATGATGCAGCTTTCGAGCGGCAGCAGCAATCTCAAAATTTAACTGCAATTAAGTCTTAGCTGTTTTCGTCACACTATTTCTATATACCGGTCTGCAACTGCGCGGTTTCTAGTGTGAAACGATGCGGTAGCATCTCAACGGTTTAGTTTTGCGAATTGGTAGAAGCACCAAAGCCTGGCGGCGGTGTAAGTAAGATAAGCCGCTGTTAAGATGCCCTGCCTGCGCAGGTATTAAGATTACCGAATGACGTCAAGAACAATGAGAGTCTGCCTTATATCCCGCGAATATCCCCCGGAGACGGGGTGGGGCGGCATCGCGACATTCACGAGGCATCTTGCACACGGACTGAAAGAAATCGGTCACGATGTCGTTGTCGTGTCACTTTCCAAAGACGTTGACAAAACTATTGATGATGATGGTGTAACCGTTCACCGCGTAAGTCTCGGTTGGATCGAGAAGAACTTCGACTCGATGAATGCATGCATTCCTTACAGCCACTACGTTATGTCCGCTTCGATCTCAATGTGGCGGAAATTTTTGCAGTTGCATTCGGAGAAACCATTTGATGCAGTCGACACGCCGGAACTGTTAGCCGAGGGATTTTTCCCAGCTCTCACCCGTGTTTGTCCGCTTATCATCAGGCTTTACACCCCGCACTCGAAATTTATTGCAGAACGTCTTCATAATGTCACTCCGTCATTCGATCACGAATTTATTGCGGCTATGGAACGCGTCGCTATGACATCTGCTGATGTACTTACCTCTCCTAGTCTCGATCTTCGCGATTATGTAGCAGGTGATTTGCACATCGATGCCGAACAAATTCGGATTGTTAGAAACCCAATCGATCCGAACGTCTTCACTCCAGATGGCGAGCAATTGCTGCCGGCGACAGAGAAGACGCGCATTCTGTTTGTCGGTCGTTTGGAAGAACGTAAGGGCATTCAATATTTAGTTGATGCTGTTCCAATGATCACCGCGAAACACAAGAATGTCGAATTCGTCATCATTGGTGATGATACAAAGAATGCAAAAGGTCAGAAATCTGAACTGCAGAAGTTGAAAAACACCATCGAACGTGATGGCACCGGCGCCTATTTCCAGTTCATCAACAGAGTGCCGCTCGATTCACTTCCTGGCTATTACCGGTCGGCGGATATCTCAGTCGTGCCGTCGGTTTACGACAACTCGCCTTATACATGTCTGGAAGCAATGTCTTGTGGACGACCGGTTGTCGGCACCGCTGGTGGTGGTACGAAAGAATATCTTTCACACGACGAGTCTGGTTTCATTGTGGAGCCAAAGGATGCCAGAGCAATCGCTGATGCAATCAACAAATTGATTGAAGATCCGGAGCTGCGCAAGCAAATGTCCGCCAAAGCCAGAGAGCGAACGCTTCAGTATTTCCAGCGTCAAGAAATTGCCAGGCAAACGGTCGAGCTCTACGAGCTTGCCGAGCAGCGTTTCGAAGCAAGCCAAAAAGCAATTGTGTATAAGAAGGATCCGAAAGAAATCATCCACGATGCTTTGTATATGATGAAGACCTTTGACACCATGGTCTTCGACACTCTGTACCGATTCTCCTATCGTTTTCGCCTCAACTATTGGTACAAGCTGCTCAAGAAACGTCCCGGTTTATTCACTGCCAAAATCGGTTTGAAGTTCACCAACATAATGTCTGCATTAACCGGTTCTAGAATTGCAAAACTAAATGAATTGCAGTCTTGGTTGTCGACCGAAATTGGACGCAAGAGCGTTGACCAATCACTGACGAGCATCCTCGACCGTTAGGGGCGCGTAATCTTGTTGTCAGCTCTGCGCCATTCAGCTTCAGAAGAATCTGCAAAATCACCAGTTCGCTGGATCCGCTAAAGACCTGGTTTTGTTTTCAGAAAACTTGTGGATGAAAAATCCTCGCTCGAACATTTCGCACAGAGCCAGTGACCATCGCCAGCGGTCTTCAGCGATGCGCCAGAGCATGACAAAGAAACCGGTTCGATCTGAGCCGTAATTGCAATGTACGAACACCCGCTGGTCATGATCGCGCGCGAACGAGACGATTGATTTGAATCGATCGATTTGTTCGAGTGTCGGAAGGTTTTTAACCGGCAGGTTCACGTAGTGAAAACCCATTGCTGATGCGGTTATTCGTTCGCCAATTACCGGAGGTGAGTTTGACTCACGCAAGTCGATAATCGTTCCAACGTTATGAGCTTTGAGCCACTCCATACCGTATGGAGTGGGCAGGGCTCCTCGGTACAAGTAAGGGTGGACTTCGAAAAAATTCGGAATTTCCGAAGGGGCAGGTAAATCTTTCGATGAAATCTTGTTCTCAAGATTGGCTAAACAAGCGTGTTCCGTCAGTACGGTAAAGGCGACGAGTAGTGACAGAAGTGATGAAACGATCACGCCGAGCACTAACGGTTTTTTCGATTTGCGAAAGAACGTTTTCAAATTCTTTGCGGTCACTTAATTACTTGTTCGAGTTCGTGGTGGTTAGTCCGACAATTAACTAACTCATCAACTCTAGTTGGTTGGCGTCAAGAAATCCATAAAGCCGTTGTTATTAGTGGCGCTATTGGGGCGAGATTCAAGAAGTTTTATATTCAGCTCATCCGAGAGTCTGCGGATGGTAGTCAAATCAATTCCGGTTCTCGGGACGACTACTTGCAGGTTTTGTCGATGGGCGAGGAATTGGAGTGCGCCGACTGTTACGTTCGGATTATTGGAAATGTCGAGGGTGCGTAATCTCGCGATTTTTGAAACTGCGAAAATGCATTTGTTGTCCAGGTTTGCGTCATCCAGGTAGAGCACTTCGAGCTTTTTCAGCTCTGACAGTTGCTTTAAGCCTTGAGGCGTAAACTCTTTGTTGCCGCTCAGCCCTAACAGATAAATTTGACTGAGCGTTTTTAGCCACGCTATATCGGAATCGTCGAGTTTGGCGTCAAGCAATTGCAAATGGTCTAATTTCTTTAGCGTCGCTATTTTTTTTAGAGCAGTTTTGGAAAATTTGATTTTATTGTTATTGATTTCCAGGACTTCGAGATTTTTCATCTTCGAAATTTCATCTAGAGATTGATCAGTGAGATCGCTTTTGCAAATCTGTAGATTCCTCAACATTGGCAGCTTGCCTAACTGTTTGAGTGCGGGCAGGGGAACGGGCATGTCGACGAATTTGACGGAATTCAAGTTTGTCATCTTGCATAGTCGCAGCTGTAAGTCGGGTGAGAGATCGCAGGACTGTAATCGAATCTCCTGAAGACGGTCGATGTGCTCAACAACTGCCACCATATCCGGTGTGATTTTCGTGGCATATAAACGCATATGGAAAGCCTTGGGGCGCTCGTCGAAAGCTTTCTGGAGCTCAGCTCCCGTTTTGATGTCGTTTGGCATCACCATTGTTTCATAGCTCAAACCACGCGATGATTTTAAGCTGCGCTTCATCTGTATATCGACTGCGCTATCGTCGGCGAATGAAGGATTAAGATTGTAGGCACTTCCCTTTTCGAGACGTTCATCCGGTTTTGGCGAGGTTTTTGGAACGATTGCGCTCGTCTCTTTTTCCTGCATGCTGTTCAGTGCGGCGAAGACCGCAAAAACGAT
>CAZRMH010000539.1:0-4958 GCA_964600935.1 uncultured Candidatus Obscuribacterales bacterium | reverse complement strand
TACCATGCCGAGGATGCGCTCTACCTCACCACCGAAATCTGCGTGTCCTGGGGTGTCGACGATATTGACCAGGTGATCTTTGTAGTTAATCGCAGTGTTTTTTGCAAGAATGGTGATGCCACGCTCGCGTTCCAGATCGTTGGAATCCATGACGCATACTGCGACTTCCTGATTCGATCTGAATACACCGGATTGGTGTAAGAAGCCATCGACTAATGTCGTCTTGCCATGATCGACGTGAGCAATAATGGCGATATTGCGGATGTGGCTGAGGTCTGAGTTTCCGTTTCCATTCATGGTTTGCAAACCGCTTTGGTGTATCCTTAAGTCAATCATGTTTTTCACATAGAGTCGATAATGGGGTTGTGTTTTAGTTCTTATGAGCCAAGGAACTGTTCTCAGAAGTCACGCAGGTGGTTACCTTGTGTTCGAAACACAGTCGATGGCATCGCTGTTTTGTCAGGCACGTAAGCGCCTCAAAAAGGAACGTGTGTCCATTCTGACAGGCGACCGAGTCGAACTTGTTGATGTCGACTTCGAGAAAGGCACCGCAACAATTACTGGTTGTTGCGAGCGATGGAGTCTGCTATCGAGACCACCCCTGGCCAATGTGGACCAAGTTGTAATTGTACAGGCAGTTCGCCAACCAGAGTGGAACCAGCTATGGTGCGACCGTTACATTGTTCACTTTCAACTCGAGTTACCTGATTCCAAGCCAGTCTTGTGCTTTAACAAATGTGACTTGATCGACGAGGACCAAACCCGCACCTTACGCGGAATTTATGAACCACTCGGTTACAATGTCGTGCTTTTGTCGGCGATGAACGGCACCGGAATGGAGGACCTAACCTCGCTGCTGGCGGGCAAAATTACGGTTTTCGCCGGCCCATCCGGAGTAGGTAAATCGAGCATTCTAAATAAACTCGATCCATCTCTGCAGCTCAAAATTGGTGTCATGGACAATGACTTCGGAGTTGGTCGACAGACCACTACCTACAGCAAGTTGTATCAAGTTCTGTCGGATATTTATCCCGAAACGCCGACCTGGGTGGCTGATACACCTGGTTTTAATCTCCAGGAAATTAAATATCCAATGCCCGCTGACGTGATGTGGCAGTTCCCCGAGATCGCTGCCTTGTCGAACGACTGCAAGTTTTCAAATTGCATGCATCTGGTTGAAACCGAGTGCAAAGTGATTGATAGTATTGTCGAAGACGAAGACTGGGAGCAGTTTGTCATCGACGAGGATGCACCGCGGCCAGTGGCTCGCGGGCGTTATGAAAATTATGTTTTGCTTCAGGCCGAAGCCCAGGATGTCTACAACCAACGCAAGGTGACTTCCTCGAAAATTGAGACTGGAGTTAAGGTGACTGGTGGTGAAAAGGGCAAAGGGCGGGCCATTCCGAAGTTGGACCTGGCTGCGAGATCTGAATCCAGGCGTCGCGAGAAGCAGAAATATAATCAAAGTTTATTGCTCGATGACGAAACTGAACTTGATATGAGCGAGTACGAAACTTAATATTCGGTTTTGCCGACAGCCCGTATCGACTAAACGGTCGAAGTCGAAAACTTGTTTAACAGCTCCGCATGCGAAGCGCCTGAAATCTGAATAGACTTCGGTGAAGGCGACGGGTTCAAACTTTGAAGATGACGTTTCTCCAGCGCTGTTATGAAATCGACGGTGACGGTTCCGAAACAGATGGCGATGAAGCTCCCGAATCTTTCAGCAGCAGACCAAGAACGATCAAAAATGTAATTGCCCATAAGAAGAATGGTTGCAGCGGGGGCTGCGGAACGGTGATACCAAACTTCTCGTGGATGGTCACGCAAACGCTTGGCGCCGTGAAAAATATCCAGCTCAGAATCGGAAATCCGACGAGCATATAACGGATTATCAGGATCAGGGTTTTGTTCTTCACGCCAGGCATTGCGGGTGGACCAATTGGATATGAACCAACGACGTTGTATATGAGCCAGATCGCCGGAAGGGTGACGAACAGATAATCTTGTCTGTGCGTATGGGGGCTGGAAACTAGCTGAAGCATCATTGTGATAGAGGCAAGGATCATAAACTTTCTGCGTCTGTCATCGTCCGAGAGTTTCGGCGAAGTTGTTCTAAATCGCCACCAGAGCCAGGCGGTGAAGAGTGTAACCACTCCCCAAACCGCTACTACTATAAGGTGAACAATTTGACCGTCGTTGCCCAGCAACACGACTAGTTGACCGCGCAAGTTTTGTTGAGCTTCAGGCGAGACGCCGGCGATGATTCCGCCGCTGATTTCGCCCATTTTCAAGGCTTCAGGATAACGCAGGACGTTATCGACTCCGAGCACGGCAATGCTGCCGAGTAGATAAACAAAACCCATCACGGCAAAACCGGCGGCGAATCGAATTCCACCGAGGAGACACCCTGTGATGAACAGAATCGGCGCGTATTGCAGCTTCAGCATGCAGAATCCACCGAGTAATCCGGCACGAAACCAGTATTTCCGGTCGAGAGCGATCCAGTACCACATCATCGCCGGAAAGATGACCAGACCGATTTGCCCAAGGCGGAAACACAGCCAGGCTGGATATGATGTGATTACGCCAACGTAGGCGAAGAATCGTTCGAATTTGCCTTGCAGCGTTGTCGATAACAAAGAGTAGACACTAAATATGATGCCAACCATTCCGAGAACTTCGAATGCAGCAAATGCTTGACCCAGTGAAACCAGCGAAAGCGGCATCACCAGTACCATCAAATAAGGTGGATATTGCGAGTAGAAAATCTTCTTCAGTTCGATGTCCGGTACAATTTTTTGCATGTATGCGTTTTGCAATTGCGGATCCCAGACGTTGATCTTCTCTTGCAAGCATTGCCACGACATCACCGCATCGTTGTAATAGAGCAAGAAATCCGCGGTGTAGACTACTCCTTTGAACTCATAACATAGAAGGGCGCCGCCAAGATAAGCCATTACGGTGTTGCTGTAGACCAACACAAGCCACATGATGAGCCCGGAGATATACATGAACCAGAGTTTGTTGGTCAGTTGTTGATTCGCCGTCATCATCTATCTTCGCTGAACCAACTGCTCTTGCATTTTTTCGTTCCAGGCATCCGGATTGACGACATGGTTTGGACGCTTACCTGAAAATGCTGCGATTATAGAGTCGACGGCGGACTCTGACATTCGAAATCGAGTTTCAAAACAGGCAGAACCGATGTGAGGGACCAGAACGGTGTTGTCTAGCTTGAGTAACGCCTCTGGAACATTTGGTTCGTTGCTGAAAACATCAAGACCGGCGCCGCCGATTTTCTTGTTAACCAGATGTGACACTAATGCTGGTTCATCGATAATCGCACCGCGGGCGGTGTTGATCAGCACGCAGTTTGGTTTCATTAGATCAAGTTGCGCTTGCCCAATTAATCCTCTGGTTTGGCTGTTTAATGGGCAGTGGATGCTGATGAAATCAGCCTGCCGGCAAAGGTCAGCCAAATCCACCCGAGTGGCCTCGAGTTCTGCGCAAAGTTTCTCATCTTCCTGATCAGGACCAGAGAATCTCGTATAAATGATCTTCAAACCAAAGGCTCGTGCGCGAGAGGCGAATGCTTTGCCGATTCGCCCCATGCCGACAATCCCGATGGTTTTACCGACCAGGTCGGGACCTAGCATAAGATCATTTTGGAAACCATTCCACTTGCCTGCACGGACGAAGCGATCCGCTTCGCAGATTCGTCGAGTGGTCGCAAGAAGCAGTGCGATTGCCAGATCCGCGGTTGCGGCATCGAGCACTCCGGGAGTGTTGGTTACCAGTATGCCGCGCTTTGTTGCATCCGGTATATTAACGTTGTCGAAACCCACTGCACGATTGGCAATCAGTCGTAACTTCGGAGCGGCATCCAGCGCTACACTGGATATGGTATCAATCGGCTCGCTTACGACAGCATCTTTATCAGCCAGATATTCTTGCAAGCTTGCCTCAGATAGCGGCTCTTCTCGAGCGACCGATTCGACTTCCGCAAGCGGATTTAGTTTTTCACGCAGAGCCTCGTCCAATTGACCGAGAACCAACACTTTCAGTTTTTTCATGGCTGAATAATCCTCTCGATTATTTTTTCAATTTTTCGTAGCAGGCTCGTAATTGAGATGTTCTTCCAGTGTGCTTGTCAGTGCTTTCAACTCAGCTGCAGTGCGGTTTTCGTCCCATCCTAGTACTGCTTGAACACAACGTGCAACTTTGGAGGCTGCCTCCAGGCACTGCCCCTGGTGAATCATACCAATCCGCATACGACGGTATAAAATGTCTTCCAGGCAGAGCGCCATCTCGTGTTTGACGTTGTAAACGACCTCAGCCATAATCGGCGGGAAGTCGGGACAGACGCGCTTGTTGAGATACGAATCTCCTTCCACCAGGTCGATAATTTTAAGTGCGTCTTTGCCGTAACTGGCGATCAGATGATCGATGGTGGCAGGTTCGATCGAATTGCGCCGAGCCCTCGCCGAAATTTCTGCCGACGTCGTCAGGTAGTCATCTTTGCTGTCCCAACCGCCCAGCATAATTCGATCGGTCGATGCTGGTTTCAATGAGGCGACGTGGTCGTGCGAAAGTTTTGTTGTCACTCGCTCGACGGCTTGATCTGCAAGGAGTCTATAGTTTGTCAGTTTCCCGCCGATCAATCCGACGATTCCACCTTTACCCTCGAACAAATTGTGTTCACGGGACATGCTGCCGGTTCCGCCAGTCTGATTGTTTTTTCCGCTAACGAAGTCAGCGACCAGCGGCCGAAGACCAGCCCACGAGGCGATTACGTCGCTACGATTGAGCTGGCGATCGTCTCGTCCATATCGATTGACTACATTTAACAAATACTGAATTTCTGCTTCGCTCGCCAGTGGATTTTCCAGGGGCCCTTCGTATGCAGTGTCGGTTGTCCCGACAAGAAGCGCTCTCTGCCAGGGCACTACGAAGAC
>CAZRMH010000538.1:0-4968 GCA_964600935.1 uncultured Candidatus Obscuribacterales bacterium | reverse complement strand
GCATAGATTCTTTCAGTGCGGGCAGGTCATATTCGCATGGATCTGCAATCGTGACACTA
The DNA here is from genome assembly GCA_964600935.1 of uncultured Candidatus Obscuribacterales bacterium. Taxonomy (GTDB): domain Bacteria; phylum Cyanobacteriota; class Vampirovibrionia; order Obscuribacterales; family Obscuribacteraceae; genus JADYXR01. Next base: position 4,909 of record CAZRMH010000538.1, on the reverse strand, counting down.
ATCTTGATTGCTCGAGAGTTGGTATTACCAGTGGTGATAAATGTTCCGAAATCGAATTCGAACCATGTGGCAATTTTTTCGCTGTCGGTATTCACCTGAACGGTTGTGCCACCGAATTCGATGGCACGTTCAAAAGCTAATGCAGACTGTCGGGTCATTCTCGCTGATCGCTCAAGCTAAGGCCTTTTCCGTAAGCCAGTTCAATAATTCTGACGCTACGCACCGAGATGTCTCTGTTCATGCGCAGAAATAAAGAGCGGCTCATACCAGCCACCATTCCAACTCCATAGGACAAATGCAACGGCAAAAACAAGAATGCCGAGACCATTCCAGTCAGTGCTGAGCCTGTTCTGGCCACAATCAGAATGCCGTTAACCAGGCAGAGAAACGAATATAGCAAGAGCGGCAGAATCGTAATCGGGTTACAAACAAAGCACAACACAAAAAGATAAGCGGCAAATAGCGAAGGTAGTAAGAAGACGAAATCTTTGCTTTTGAAATTCTTGAGAATTCGTTCGCCGCGACCGTGACCGTAGATATAAAACTGTGAAGTAAACTCGGCCAGGGTGCTGCGGCGAGGACGAGCAATCTTCATGTTCGGGTTGTAATAGATCTGGGAACCTCTTGCTATCAGTTTGTCGAGAAGATCGATTTCTTCTCCAGGGTAGCGATCTTCATTCATGCCCGCGACCTCGTCGAAACGGTTTTTTCTCATCATCAGATTGCAGAAGATGAGTTCGTCTCCATCGACTTTACGTGGTGGACCGACTGGAGTTGTTCGAGCCCGCATGCGCCAGGCGCCCAGAGGGACCGAAACTACTTCGCCAAAACAGTTCTCGAGGAAAGCCGCGTCGCTGCGCGTGACCGCTGGACCGCCTACGACGTCTATGTCGGGGTTGTCAAAATAGCTGATTGCTTCTTTCAGGCTGGCCGAATCGAGGCATGAGTCATCGTCTATGAAGTAAATAAGTGGCGCCGAAGCCCTCGCCACCGCCTCATTGCGCTGTTTCGACAGGGCATTGCCCTCAACCACGATCACTTCAATCAGTGGAAAGTCCTTGCAGGCCTGGGTCAGGGCAATGACAGTTGCGCTCGGCAGCTGCTCCGAGCGTACGGGGATAATCACAGATAGTTTTGGTTGCATATAAAGTGAAGCTCTAATTCTATAATGCCTTGAAACCAGGGAAGATTAAACCCCAGGGCACCCTCAAAGCTATCCCTTGTCGCCGAATAGCAGGCCCTTGAGGCTCAAGGCGTCTCTCAGATTAGTATACAATCGCCGGATTTACAGGTTTTCAAAACCAGTCCATCCCTTTTGTCCTTAAAGTTCACGCTGACATCGAAATTGTTCGCTAATCATGATTTCAACCGTTGTCGAGCTGCACTCGATGTCCGTCTCAGCAAAAGCAGTTTGGCGCAATTGTAAGCGGTGAATCGCTCGGTTTGCAATGCTCTCACCCAGGAGAATTCTCCGTCACTTTTGTGACTCTCGTTAGTTGATCTGAGATGAACCTGACTACATAGATTTTTCGGAAGCCAGCGTGGTGTTTTTCTTTTGTATTCCTCGTACTGTTTGCCAAACTTAGTGGCAAGCAGGTCTTCCTCATAAATAGTGATGAGAGAATAGAAGAGGAATGCTGGAACCGAGAACAATAAACATCTCAATCCTTGTCCGATGCATAAAAGCGTCCCGGTAAACATAAGTTGATTGCCGACGTAAATTGGATTGCGAGAGTAACGAAAGGGGCCGTTGGCAATCAAGCGTTTCGGCGGGACGCCGCTTTGTGTTCTGGTGGCAATTCCAGCGTATCCGGTGGACCAGAAGCGCAGCGCGAATCCCATTAAAGCCAGGGCGAGACCCGCTGCAACAGTAGCTCTAGGCACCTGCTTTGGGGGAGAAGCCAGAACGATCATGCTGAACAATTGCATGAGCAGGCTTCGACGTTTGAAACAAATTGCACCGTATTTAGTGAGTCGTTGTTCAAGCATAAGGTATATCGCAAGCGATGTATTTGAGAAACCATTGATGAAAGACTTTGTGATTGTTCTGCAGGCTGATTTCCTCGGAGTCGAGTGGCAAGCGAAAAATATGAGCCTTCATCCATACTATTGCCATTCTATCCATCCAACGCAAGGGTTTATAAAATGAGCTGTTCTTCGTACATGCAGTGGCAAAATCGACCAATTTGACTTGATCGTTGTGAAAAATCAAATTGCCGAGTCGAAGTTCACCGTGGGCGAGACCGCCTTCGTGCATACGATTGACAGCCTTGTTTAATCGTTCCCAAACAGGTCGATTGTCGGTCAGAGTTTTTCTAGCACTGAAAAAGTCAGGTCCGTTAAAGCGCTCCATAACCAGTTGCTCTCCATCGAAATACAGCAGTTTTGGCGCGATCTCTGAGGTATTCTTTGCCATCCAGGTTAGCGCTTCCGATTCGCGACCAAGAGCCAGCCGGCGCAGATGATGGAACGCCGACTTCTGTTCGCCCCATTGGCAGGTTTTGAGGATGACCGAAAGTTTGCCTGAATCCGAAAGCCGCTTGTCAGACCATGCGGTTTGCGTGGGTTCAGCCCTGCTAGCTTTCCAATCATATGCGGTGGCCTCCCACACTTCATTTGACCAGCCGTGTCTGGGCGGGCGGATTCGTGACTGTCTTTCTATTTCCATATCAGAGCGCAATTGTCAAACCGGTAGAGTCTAATTCTATCAGTGCGCAAGAGGGCTGTTGACCTTGCTTATTGGTGGCCATCGCCTGACCGAAATCTCGGTGTGGTAGGATCTGCGATTAGCTTTCTCGGCAGATTACTGGCGTCGAATAATTCTGACCGACCCTTCTCATTGCCGTGTCGATGTCGCAACAAGTGAGCAACGATGCGAATTGCATTTTCTAGCGTTTCTGGACCAGATGACGGCTCCTATTGGTCGGGTACGCCCTTTTCGATGAAGACCCATCTGGCTGCGGAATTTCCCGACCTGGTTCATCTTGGTCCGCTGCAGTTAATTTGGCAGCCGTTTAAACAGAAACATTCGATTTACGAGAAGATGCTGCGAAAAACTTATATCTGGGAGTTAGAGCCGCTCGTGCACCAGTATCTGTCCATGCAAGTGGACAGGCAATTGAAAAAATACAGCGACGTCGATCTAATCTTCAGCACAGGCAGCTTTCCATATCCCAATGCCTTTCTCCAAACGAAGATTCCAATCATCGTATGGTCTGATGCGACGTTCGCCGGACTGGTCGAGGAACACCCCGGCTATAGAAACATCTGCCAGGAGAATCTGTGGGCGGGGCATGCTCTGCAGCAAAAAGTTCTTGATACGTCAAAGCTGGCGATATTTTCGACAGAATGGGCTGCGGAGTCAGCGCTCAAGCACTATGAAATTGAAGAATCGAAAGTCAGAGTAGTGCCATTCGGTGCCAATCTGCCAAGCCAACTTCCGAACAAATCTGAGATCGCAAAGATAATAGAGCATCGTTCAAAAACGGAGTGTCGTCTGCTCTTTATCGGGCGCGACTGGATAGAAAAAGGTGGTCCTTTCGCCGTCGACACCCTGCGTGCTCTAAAAAAACGAGGTTTGAATACGCATCTAACCGTAGTCGGTTGTAAGATTCCGCCCGGCATTGATGAACATTTGACCGGTCATATAACGAATTTCCCGATTTTGCATAAAGACAAGAATCAAGGCTCAGCTGAGTTTCAAGAACTTTTTGAAACATCGCACTTTCTCCTCTTGCCCACTCAAGGCGAATGTTTCGGCATGGTTATCTGCGAAGCCAATGCTTATGGTCTGCCGGTATTAGCGCATGCAACCGGAGGAGTGCCCTCCGTTATTGCGCAAGGGAAAAACGGATTTTGCTTTTCAAAACCGCAAAATGCAGATGATTATGCTGAGTGCATTGCTGAACACTACAACGATCATGCTTCGTACGAATCGCTCTGCCTGGCTGCCTTTCACGAGTCGATCCAGCGTCTCAATTGGTCTACGTCAATAAAGAAAGTTAGAGCGTTGATTGAGGAGTTGTGATTCCGAAATCAGCGTTCTTCTATTTGCGAATTTCGACGTGACGCTGCTGTTGCCTTAAGCCAGAGTGTACTGAGTTCATCTTAATGCGGGGGGGTCATGGTGATTCGCTGATGCACCACTTTCGGTATCAGAATTTTGTCGGATAGTGTCAGGCTCTTTAAAAACGATGCTTCTTAAAACATTTCCGCTGAAAAAGTAAACCTTGCTTGCCGGGCGCAAGAGATAGTAGAGCCAGAATAAACTGTCCGGCAATTTTATTCTCACCCAGTCGCTGAAGGTCGGTTTGAACAAATCGATCGCTACTTGTTTTGCCACCTGTATTTTGCTGTCGTACGTGCGCCAAATTCTACGCCAGTGCGGTACCTTGGAGAATGACACCACCGGCGGAACCGTCCCTTCATATCGCCTGATCACCTGTGCCACCACTTTTTCAAGTCTCGGGTCTAATGGCAAGAGTTCTTGAGGAATCTCGGCACCAAGGAGTCTGTGCGCCAGGCTTACACTAGTTTGAACAGTTCCGAACAATCCCATTTTGCGGCTCAGTCTGGACACCTTTCGCCAATTGAAAATATCCTCCGACTGTAAGGCACGGGCGAAATCGGAGATCCAGATCAGTGTGTCCCAGTCATGCTTGGCAGCGTGTGCACAAAGGTAGACAAAGTGCAAATTCGGTTCCAGAGTTCTTACCGTCTGCCCTGAGATGGTTTGCGTCGCTGTGTGCTTGAGCATCTGTTCGCAGGTGGCAAACCAGGTTCCCGTACCCCAGTGCAAGTCGACGGCAAACGAATTATTCTTGCTGGCATACTCCTTTTCATGGTCGAGCTTTAAGAATGTCGGCGAGCTGAAGAACGCATTCGGATGTTCACATTGGCACCACATGGG
>CAZRMH010000537.1:0-5011 GCA_964600935.1 uncultured Candidatus Obscuribacterales bacterium | reverse complement strand
ATGACTCTTGATCAATTGCCGAAACGTGGTTTTAATAGAGTCTGCTGAGCCGACGACGTTCCTGTTTACTAGAAGATTGGTGTCCATGAAAAGAAAGTGGTGGGTTTCAACCCTCGTTGCGGGACTTTCTCTGTTGCTGACTCAAGCTGAGCCAGCCAGCGCCGTCGAGCATCCTGCCGCACCCGTGGGGTTGGCAGATGGTCCGGGCATCTGGGTCAACCTGTGGAGCTATCCGACCACCGACGTCGAAGCGTATGCTTTGAAGTTGCACAACACCGGCATTCGAAACGTTTTTATTCAAACATCTCGGAGTAATACTCCGGCTATCAGGCAGCCCGAAGTGCTCGGTCCGTTAATTGATGCGTGCCACCACTATAAAATTCGGGTGATTGCCTGGTCCTTCCTCGAACTCGGTAATCCGGAAGCAGATGCTCAGAAGCTTGTTGAAGCTGCTAGATTTCGTTCGTCGACCGGACAAACGTTTGATGCTATCGCGCCAAACATGGAAAAAGATTTGGACGCCACTAAGGTCGAGCGCATCAGTAAAGCACTGCGAGCTCAGCTCGGTAACAGCTACCCGATGGTCGCTGTAGTGTTCAGTCCTCTGAACAAGGCTACTCAAGTCGCGAAGACGCCGTGGAAGCTGCTCGACAAGTACTATGACGTGATTGCGCCAATGGATTATTGGAACAGCAAGTACGCCAAGCTCGAGCCGTATTCGTACACCAGAGATACCGTTAAAAAAGTTCGTGAACTTTGCGGACGTCCGGATGTCGAGATTCACATCATTGGCGATGGAATGAAAACCCATGGACCGGAAATCAAAGAGTTCATGCGGGCCTGCCACGATACCTCGGTGACCAGTGCCAGTCTCTATCCGTTTCATCAGATGACTGAAGAACAGTATCAATCGTTGACCAGCTATCACGAATATTTTCCAGTCAACTCTAGATATCGATTGGCCGCGTTCCGTGAGCTGATTAAGAGTGGCGCGATGACCAATGTTTCGCTCGATCCGTCGAAGGCTATACCGCGTGGAGAGTTTTATCGGCTGGTTGCCCATCGTTTGACTGGTCGAACGGATTTGCAAGACACACAAGCCATCAACCTTTTGCTTGATTATGGAGTTGTGCCCGACGAGCATAGAGATGCCATCGCTAACACGCCGCTCTACACTGGTGCGGCAATGGAACATCGTGAGGCTTATGCAATTGTGGCAAACGCTGTCGAAGCAAAATCGCGCGCTCACAAAATGGGCATTAAATTGAACGGGCACAAACCGGTTCGATTGACGAGTGTCAAGAAGCGCGGAGATTGGTTCTCGCAACCGGCTATGGCTAATCAAGGACATAACTCCGGTAAGCAAGTGCTCAATTACATCGATGCTGCTCATATCGTCCTGAGCGCTGACCACGACCTCCGTTAGGGACTATCGGACAAACGAAAATTTGCCTCGCTGCCCCTTTCGCGATTGCAGAAGAAGGCGTATGATATTTATTGTGAATATATACGCAGTCCATCGTTCGACGTCTCTTTGCTGCCGTCTACTCTTTTGCAGGGATGCTAACTAACCATCAGGTTTTCCCTCCGAAAGGCATAATTTTTGAATAAAATCAGAACAACAATTAGATCCGTTTTGTTGGCTCCTCCGGCGCCGGCTCTAGCAATTACCAAAAATCAGGAACTTCAAAGTTCAAATCGTTTCGCGCGTTTTGCAAATTCCCTTTCGGTTTCATTCCGAAGAGAGTTGTGAAGCGCGTTTGTGTTCCCTAAGCCCATAAATCCAGAGGGAGGATTTCCCATGCAAGTAACCGTAACTGGTCGAAATATTGATCTCACGCCCGCGCTGAAGCACTATGTGGAAGACAAGTTGCAGCGCGCCCAGAAGCACTTTGATTCCACGGATCTGCAGATCAAAGCTCTTCTGACTGTCTCCAAAAATCCGTCTGTTGCAAAGAGTCAGACGGCCGAAGTGACAGTGTCAGTGAACGGCCAGGTCATTCGTGGCGCAGAGTCGACTGAAAACATGTATGCGTCGATTGACTTCGTCGCCGACAAAATCGAGCGTCAACTGCGGAAGTACAAGACCAGGTACACACACAAGACGACAAACAAAGCCAGAGAGCGCAATCTCATGGTCGTTACCGAGGAAGAGCTTGATTCCGAGCCGGAGTACGAATTCACCGCAACAATGGTTGCTGAGCCTCCGCTCGAGTCCAAAATGGGACCGCGAATCGTGCGCTCTAAGAAGTATGCGCTGAAGCCGATGGCGCCTGACGAGGCCTGCAAACACATGGACTTGCTTGGACATGACTTCTTTATGTTCATCAATATGGAGAATAAACAAGTCAGCACTGTCTATCATCGTCGCGATGGAAACTACGGTTTGATAGAACCAGAGTATTAATCTCAAAATTATTCGATTAAATTCAAAAACGTTTTTTTGTTTGATCAGAAACAAAGAGGTCGCTCATGCGTCTTTCCTTGACATGTCGTGAAGCAATGAGCGGCAGGACTGCCCGGTTTCGAGCAGTGGGTTATTGTTTGTAATACAACTCAAAAACGGAATTGTGATCGAACACTTGGATGTGTGGAGAGTCTACGCGATTCGAGGAATTCTATTGGGGCGATTCTAGGAGAAAGCCCATTTATGTTTTTCGTGGATCATTTAGAATCCTCTGGTAGATCTCTACTACATGTCATGAGATCTTTTCTGTCGGCATAGGGTGGGCTATCAGTTGGCGATTCGGGGAAACCAAAAAGGGCAAGTCATTGCTCTTGCGTTGATATCATTAATGGGCTCGTTAAGTGTGTATCCGGCGGATGCACAGACCGATACGACGGTAATCGAGCTCAATAACGAGGGCGTTAGAGCGTTGGGTGCGTCTAACTTCAAGTTGGCTATCGACAAGTTCGAAGCGGCTTTGAAGCGAGACCCTAGTTACACGCGGGCTAAGTCGAACCTCGCTATTGCATATAACAACTATGGTTTGTTCGTAAACAAACAGAGTCCAGCCATGGCACTGAAATATTTCCACCAGGCTCTGCTTCTGGATCCAGCCAACCCGACTACTAGAGCGAACGTCGATGGCATCATCCGCATCATGGGTCGCGATCCACTCAACTTCCAAGATCGAGTTGAATTGGGTGATATGGCGCGTAAGCAGGGCGACTTCGATGGCGCCATCGTCGAGTATCAAGCTGCCTGTGCGATTAAAAATGATCCAGGTGTTCGGGAAAAACTCGGTGATGTTCTTCGTGTGAAAGGCAAACTGGATCAGTCCATCAACGAATACAACAATGCTATTCGCATCAAAGACTCTGCCAGTCTGGAAGTTAAACTCGGTCAAGCGCTGCAAGAGAAAGGCAATGTTGCAGAAGCAATCGCTGCACTTGGTCGCGCCTTGAAAATGAACTCCAGCGATCCTGATGTTCTCGATGCCCTGGTGACTGCGTGGGATGCGGCTGTTCAAGCCAATCCAACATCACCAGACAACCACGTTGGTTTGGGGCAAGCATTGTCTTATCGCGGCGATTTCGATCAAGCGAAAGAAGAGTATCTGCAAGCAATCCGTTTCTCTCAAGGCAGACAAAACCCAACCGCTCAAGCGCTTCTTGCAAAACTCGATTCGCAGAAGAAGAAAGCTGAAGTTGATCGACTTATCAACGACGGTGTTGGTCTGCAAGAACAAAATAAATTCGATCAGGCGATCGAGAAGTACAAAATGGCTCTGGCCCTCGATCCTAACAATGACAAATTGTGGGTAAACGTGGGCTCCGCGTACCAGGCGAAGAAAGACTATAACAACGCTTTGCAAGCCTACAAGCAAGCGCTCAACTTCAATCGTCAAAACGCTGATGCTAACCAGGGTATTAAAGCCGCGTCTGATGCGTTGCAGGATGCTCAGATCGATGCGATCTCGAAGAAGGGTAATGACCTGTTTAAAGCAGGAAAATTTGATGATGCGATTGCCGCATACATGCAATTGTTGAAGTTCGATCCCAATGATGCCGACGTTCACTTCAACCTCGGTGCCGCGTATCAAGCGAAGAAAGAATACGATCAAGCTTTGACCGAATATAGAACGGCAAAGGGCATCGATCCAAAGAACAAAAACTATGCGGACGCCTATGATGAATGTTTAGATCTGAAGGCACAGCCTTTCCTCGATCAAGCGTTAGCATTGCACAAAGAGAAAAAATACGCGCAAGCAATCGAAGGCTATCGCAAGTATCTCGCCATCAGAGATAAGAACGACGAAGTCTGGTACAACATGGGCGCTGCGCAGTATTCGTTCGAAGACTATAAGAGCGCGGAAGTTTCCTACAAGAAGGCATACGATCTCGATCCGAAGGGGCGCGTCGATGTTCTCTACTTCCTCGGCACTATCGATGAAGATCAAGGCAGTGCATCGGAAGCAATGGCTGATTACACAAGCTATTTGCAGAAGGCACCAACGGGAAATTATGTGGCGCAATCGAAAGAACGTTTAGCCGCTTTGTCTAAAGGTGGTGCTCCTCAAAAGATCAAATCTGAAAAGGATTTGGCTAACGAGAAAGATGCATTCGATGCGTTTAAACAAGGTACGGCACTGCAAGGAAACAAGCAGTACGACCATGCTCTGGCGATGTATGAAAAAGCGTTATCAATTCTGCCTAACAATGCTGATTTCGTTTACGCCAAGGGAACTTGCTTGCAGGCATTAGACAGATACGATGATGCCATTGCTCAGTACAATAAAGCCAAATCGCTCACCAAGGGCGATACCAAGATCATGGATGAAGCAATTCAGTCGGCGCATCAAGATCAGGCTCAACCTCTTGTCGATCAGGCGGTTCAGAAACAACAAGCTGGCGACAACGCCGGCGCAATTAACCTGTACAAACAAGCACTGGCTTTAATACCAGAAAACGGCAAACTCTGGACCAATCTTGGCAGTGCGTATCAACAAACTGACGCCTTTGATTTGGCGAGAGATGCTTACGCGAAGGGCTATAAGGCTGATCCTAA
>CAZRMH010000536.1:0-5058 GCA_964600935.1 uncultured Candidatus Obscuribacterales bacterium | reverse complement strand
CGAGCTGGCGGAGCAAATCACCTGCGTGTTTTCGCAACGCCGGCAGGTCGTCTACGATCAATACTTTGTACATTGTGACACCGTGAACGCGGCTAGAGACCAGACAAAGCTACTATACAACATTGCATTCCTCGCTCGTTTTAACCGAACCTCGAAAAAAATATCGGCAGAATGTAATTCTGAAATGAACAACACAACTGGTCTAAACCAGTTGTGCTGCGCGGGCCGGGGAGTTGTTAGGTGTGTGTCCTCTGCCAGTGCTTGGCTTCTTGGAATTGACCTCGAGGGAGCGGCGGAAAGGCTTTAATCGTAAACAAACTTCGCTAGTGAATTCCGATTAGATCGCGGGGTTGATAGCCTTTCGATGCCGCTCCCCTGGTCTGCACCCTATGCATACATAATAGTTTTGGAGACGGTTGATAGACATGTTGGTTTGCGTAAATCCTTTTGCGTAATTACGCAAACAAGCATTGCGGCGTATTCTGTTTTGAAACGAATTGGCTAGAAGCAATCGAGCTTCGACGTAGCAGCTCTAATGCGCTTCTTAATGGCTGCCAACTTTGAAACCGTGGAACTCGGACCTAATAATATCGTCGAGAATAGGGTAGATTTCTATCGTACGGGTTCCTAGGGAGATGGATTTGATGCTTAAGTTGGTTCGGGAAAAAACTTCCATTTTCAGGTCGCTAGCAGCAGCGTCAATGCTCTGTTTATCCATAACTGGACTGGGAGCGGCTAATGCGACTCAAGAGTCCACGACGACAGCAACAACTACCACTACAAAAACGACTACGAGCGCATCACCAGAATTGATGCTGTTTCGCAGCTCTCTAAAGGCCGACGTCCTCGCTAAGCGCAGAAAAGAGCTCGATATGACTCAACTGCACCGTCTCGATTGGCGGGTCGAGGGCAGCGGTTGTGCTGCATGTTTAGGTCGAGTGCGAAAACGGATTGAAAAGCTGAAAGGTATTTATGAAGTCGCTGTCGCCATTAAAGAACCCTATGGTGCGGTTGTTATCTATGATGCAAGCAAGCTCAACCAGGACCAAATTTTGAAGGCTGGTTTGAAGGACGAAACCATTAAAGTGTTCTTCAAAGACGTCACTGACCTGAAAATTACAGACCCGCCGATGATTCTCATTCCGAAGTTCAATAGTCTTCTCAAGAAAGACTAGGTACTTAGCGAAAGTCGAGTCTATGGTGCTGTTCGAGTGATTCGTTCTGACAAACCGACGGTTGGTTCGATTGCTTCGGCTACGAATTGCTGCGATGCGTTTCCTGCAAATGGGATGGGCACAGGGAATGTGAACGTCGAAATAGTTTCGACGCGGACCAAACCCAGGTCGCCGTTCGGGTTCTGCCAAGAGTTGCTGTTAACCACGAGCACCGGACTGTTGAATCGAGCAATGACGTTATCGATTGCCGCTTGAACCTTCGTTGGATTTACCGTTTCGGGTAGCATGCTGTTAGCTGGTCGCTCTGCTCTCACCTCAGCTGCCGCTCGGGCACAATCTTTAGCGAGCGCGTCGTGAGCCATTTGAGCAAGCACCAGAGCCACGACATCTATGATGAACAATACGACTGGTATCAGAACGAACAAACCGACGATTGTCTCGATTAGCGCCCCGCCAGTGGTATTTCGACTTGAGGTCCTTCTCGTCAGATACATGATGGACAATTCCTTATTGAATTTCTGGTTGCGGGTAGGGGATTCTTACTTCTCAGCATCCGCTTCTTCGATTGGTCGCTCTCCACTGTAGGTGAAGCGCCACGGACTCAACGGTAAAAATGGAAGTTGCACAATCGGTGTGATCTCTACGACGGTGACGACGTTGACGAAGTCGTCTAGTTCGACTGGTTGTCGCACTCCGGAGGCGGGATTGGAGGGGTCGACCAGTGTCAAATCGAGGTCGGTGTCGACGCTATATCTGATGCTGCCGACAGTACCATCAGGTCCGCTGTTTCTGACGACGGAGGCGCAGGCGAATGCCGGCATTCCAGATGCGGTCCATGCTGCCTGCTGGGCGTCAAGCGCCGCCTGGAGCTGGTTCTCGGGGACCGTCGCCGCGGCACGTGTAGACATGAAATTGAGATACCAGCCGCACCCGAACCCCATACCGACATAGATGAGCACTACCATTGGCACGATGATGACTAGTACAAGCAAAATCACCGCGGGCCCGAACTCAGCCAGCTGATTGCCTTTGTTGTCCCTTCGTAGTCGAATCATTGGTGTGAAACTCCCCAGTTTCTTACTCGTAAAATCACGTTTCCGCGACAAACTCATAATACAAAATCAAAGTTGATACTAAACGCGCATATATGTTCCGCCACTTTTTCATGTGCCCATAACGGCGACGTTTACCTCGCTTATCAAGAGAAGTGACATAAAACCTGTCTAATATTTCTTTCTAGATGTTATTACAATGTCGGCTTAGAATGAAACTCTGTTAAATAGAAGGTGCGGTGATCAGGATTTTCAATGAAGATAACAAGCGCAAGAATTTCGTTAGTTGCATTTACAGTTTCGGTCGGTCTGACTTTTTTCAGTTCCAGTGAAGCACAAGCGGTAGACCAGCAGCAGCTTTTCGCGCAAACAAAAATTGAATTGCAGAGTAAAGTCTCTGAGCAAACACTCAACGACTTACAGGCGCTCGTTCGAGCAGAACCCACCAACTCTCAAGCGCATTTGAATCTGGGACTAGTTCTCGACCAGCTTGGCTTGACTGAACCGGCGGCTGAACAGTTTGAGCTGGCCGTGAAGTATGGTGCGGACAATCCCGACACTCTGGTGCAGCTCTGCAAAGAGGAGATTAAGGTCGGTCGCGTGCCCGCTGCCATGGGAATTCTCAACGAAGGTATTAAGAAATTTCCGAACAACGCCGAGATGCTCTACATGATCGGAGAGTATCTCTGGTCAACAAAAAACAATCGTGATGCTACCGCTCTGTTCGAGAAGGCTTACCAGATTGATCCGAAGGTAGTTGGCTTGTCCACTGCACTTGGTCGGTCGGTGATTGATAATGATCCGCTTAAAGCTGCCAATCTTGCAGCTGCAGATCTGAAGGTCAAACCAAATGATTTGTCAGCGCTGCTGCTTCGAGGAATGGCGTATCGAGCGCTTGGACGTAACCGGGAAGCTGTTAAGGACTTACAACGTGTTTTCGATTCGCAACCACTACTACCGGCGGTGAGCGACGCACTTGCTACTGGTTATTATTGGCTTGGTGACTACGAAAAAGCTCTCAAGCCCGCCATGTTTTATTCGGCAGTTACGGTTGTGAAGGACGTTGAGCATTCAGGAAATCTGCCTGGTCTTATGCGCATCCTCATCAAAATGCCCCGCGATAAAGTTCTCGACGCCGTTGGAAAGCTCGACATCGAGTTGGCCCTGCGACGACTTCTCCGTCCGGAATTCTCTTATTTCTTAGGCAAGGCTTTTGATGGTCTCAACATGCCACATGCCGCCATGCAGCAATACTCGCGGTCGATTGCTATGGACCACGATAACGCCAGAGCGTATTACCGTTTGGCTCTCGATCAAGAAATCTACTTGCGAGACTATGAAGGTGCCCTCGCGAACTATCAAATCGCTTACAATCAGCGCCCCTTCGATTCCGAACTCACGGTCGCCTATATGAGGATGCAAGATCGCTTGCATAATCGGAAGGATGATATCGCCTGGAGATTTAAAGATTGGTTCAATAAAACGTTTAACCTGAACTAAGATGGTTAGTCGTTCTTCCACCACTCTTCGTTATGTGCCGTTTCAATTGCTGGGCGATAAACCCAATGTGATTGTGGATGGAATAGGCAACGCCAATACTCGATTGACTCTTTCGCACTGGCCGGGAAACAAGACGCCAAGCCAATTTAAGGCTGACCTCTCAGCCGAAATTGTCTTTAATTTTATCGATCGTGGTGAGATGCCGGCAGATGTGGAAGCGGTCAGCAATAATCATTTCGATGAAGATGGATTAGTTTCACTCTTTGCGATACTCAATCCTGAAGAGGCTTGTCAGAACCGACAGTTTTTAACAGACGTGGCTCGAGCTGGAGATTTTGCCAGATTTGAAGACCGGGACGCGGCTCGAGTTTCCTGGGTGATCTCGGCATGGACTGACCCTGATCGCTCGCCCTTAAATCGCACTGTATTTAGTGGCACGCACGACCAACTCTCAGCCGTTTTGTTTGAAGAACTTTTGCAAAGGCTTCCGGCTATCGTTGATAAAATCGGTCATTTCGAAACATTCTGGTCTGCCGAGGACAAATTTTTGGATCTCACCGAAGATGCGATCGAAAAGGGATTGATTGAAATTTCGGAAGACCGGGATGCCGATCTTGCGGTGGTTGTAATTCCAGATGGTGGCATTCTCGGGCAAGGGCGGCCGCCGGCTCATGCGGCAAGCTGGATCAGTTCCGTTTGCCATCCAATGGCGATTCACAACCGCATTGATTCGCACCGAGTTCTTGTGATTCACAAGCGACATTTTTCGTTTTACTACAGATATGAAACATGGGTTGATTTCGTTTCGAAGCGCTTGCCTCCGCGAATCGATTTATCGGCCTTCGCCAGGCGACTGAACGAGCTGGAACGAGGCGCTACACACTGGCAGTTCAGTGGCGTAAACGACATCATCGGTCGGCTTACCATGCGGGAAGGTTCCGATAGCAGGCTCAGTCCGAATGAATTTGTGAAACTACTGACGACGGAATTGGGTGATCTAGCCTTCAATATAGAGACGTAAACACTGATGGATACGGAACCTGAAAATGATAAGAACTGGTTGTCTCGCTTATTGGCAGGACCCGAAACTTTGTCGCGTCTATTGGGTGGAAAGGAGAACGATTTTTACAGCATGCTGACCGAGCAAGCTAAGATCACTCTTGAAGGCACCGAGGCTCTGGAGCAGTGGATTATAAGTGGCGCTAGTGAGCGCTGCCAGACTGTGCGCGACTTGGAAAAGAAAGCTGACAAGCACAAATTACGTCTGGAAAAAATGCTCGTTGATTCCTTGATTACGCCAATCGACCGTGAAGACATTTACGATCTGTCTC
>CAZRMH010000535.1:0-5060 GCA_964600935.1 uncultured Candidatus Obscuribacterales bacterium | reverse complement strand
CCGGAAGAACTTCTTGAAAACGTTTGGGAGTCAGACACTTCGGCACATAA
The DNA here is from genome assembly GCA_964600935.1 of uncultured Candidatus Obscuribacterales bacterium. Taxonomy (GTDB): domain Bacteria; phylum Cyanobacteriota; class Vampirovibrionia; order Obscuribacterales; family Obscuribacteraceae; genus JADYXR01. The sequence goes on along the minus strand of CAZRMH010000535.1, from coordinate 5,010 downwards.
CGATAGCGTAAGAGGCCACATTACCAGGTTGAGGAAGAAGCTTGACACGCCGGGGGAACCTTCCATCATCGCTACGGTTTATGGAGTCGGATACAAGCTACAGAGCGCCGATGGTTGATAACATTCGGATCAAGCTCGCGCTCTGGTTCGTATGTATGGTGATGTTGCTCTATTCCGTTGATAGCGTCACATCCATGATGGTTTTCAAAATCAGCCTGATGCGTTCGGTGGACGTAGGGCTGGAAGATTTGATTGCCGAAGTGCGACCGTCCGTAAAAATAATAGACGGGCATCCCAGTCTCAAAGACTGGTCTGACGAGGCTCAGGGCAAACCGATTTTGGCGACCGTACAGTTGTTCGATGGCGCAGGGAAGTCTATTGAGGAATACGGACCGGAGGGCGTCAAACAACTTCATAACGGCACCTTGAAAATTCGCACTGAGGAAAAATCGCTGCGGTCTATGTTTTCCAAGATCGAAAACGATGGAAAACGCTATGGATACATCCAACTGCAAGTATCGACGAAACCACAAGATGATGCGATTGAGCAATTTTTTCTGGTAGTAATGGTGGTGGCACCATTCATCGCTGCCGGTGTGGGAATTTGTGCATATCTTTTCTCCGGTCAGGCCGTCAAACCGATCGAGAGAACCCTTTTGATGCTGCGCCGCTTCGTCGCCGATGCCGGTCACGAGTTGAACACGCCGGTCGCCACCATTGAAGCTTGTTTGGAAACTCTTCGGGACCCTCATAAACTGGGCGAGATGTCAGAAGATGTTCTCAAAATCATGGAGCGCGCCAGCGAACGATTACGCCATTTGTCGAAAGATTTGATCGTACTTGCCCGTATCGAAGATCCGGAGGCCGAGATGATGCGCAGCAACATCTCACTCCACCAGCTCACTGCCGCAGTGGTATCGGAATTGATGCCGATTGCCAAAGAACGCAACATCGAAATCGTCTTTGAGAAGCGGGCTGAAGCCAACATTTACGGGCATCACGAGTCACTCCTGGAAATCGTCAACAATCTCGTCGACAACGCTATCAAGTACTGCGACACGAATGGCAAAGTGACAGTCACTGTCGATCAGAAGGACGCGAACATCATTATCACAGTGGCCGACAATGGCGTCGGCATCCCGCCCGAAAGCCTCGCCAACATTTTTGATCGCTTTTACCGAGTAGACAAATCACGGTCGCGAGATGTAGGAGGTTCCGGTCTTGGTCTCTCGATCGTCAAAGCTGCTGTAGAACGGCATTCAGGGACGGTCGGCGTGGAGAGCGAACCCGGTAATGGCACCACATTTAGAGTCACATTGCCGGCCGGACGCTCCGCCGGATAACACAGTTTCCATCACAACTTCATCACATTTGCTCATTAGACTGGTTCTTAGGGATAACTCTACTCCTGGAAGCGGCTACATGAGCGTATACAAAGCGGTCGAGACCATAGGAACCGAGCATCAGGTTCTGGCCTGCATTACCGAAGTCAAATCGTCATGGAGACTGCTAAAAGAGGCAGTCGAACAAGCTCGAGCAAGACAGTCACTTTTGCGAATTATAGTCTGCCACCGGTATCTGCGGGCAAGATCGAACGATGAATTTGCCCACTTCTTCGGCAAGTTCAGACATGCTGCTCTGCAAATTTGCAAAGAAAACAATCTCCGATTAATCATCGAAACTCTAGATTGCGGCAACCGAGAATCCGTCGAAATCGAGCGCATTATCAAGGAAATCGATACCGATGTTCTCTTGATGAGCGACTATTCAGACAGCGAACGTCTGACGAAATGGTTGCCGACGCAAACTAATAAACTCAAACAAACAACGTCTTGCTCAGTGATGTTGATTCGCTAAACGACTCAACCGTTTAGAACGTGTTTTCTCCAAAATGAATAGACTCGTGTTTATATAATTACGTGCAATTTTTCGTTGTTCTTTCGCGGCGGTCTGGGCTCCAGTGGAACAATCATTGCCGAACAGTGACTATGTGCGACGACAGCCCTCGAAACGCTACCTACGAAGCCGGACTTGGCGTGGGCTCCCAGCAGAACCAGATCGGCATCCCAATCTTCCAACTCTTCAATAATGAGCGAACGCGCATCCCCTTCAACAACTTTTTCTTGGACGGTCGCAGACGGGAACGCTTCTTTCACGATGTCAGCGAGTTGCTTGACGATTGCAGTTCCCTCCGCTGTTCGTTTTCCCTGCATCGCCTCCAGTAGGGGGGAGGGCAGGACGCTCATAAAGCTGTTAACCAGAACTGGCTGGACAACATGAAGGATCTCGAATTCAACATCGGTCGGCCATGGATAGCTGCGAACATATTCTCCCAATACGCCCACATCCTTCGTATTCTGGACGGGAACTACAACTTTCATCTAACTTTCAACCTCGACTTTGAATTACAAGCAATATAGCGCGCGCCATGAAAATCTCATCGACTGCGTTTCAGAATATCTAGTCTCTCTTGTCCCCTTTAATACGGACGACTTCTACTGTACATGGCGCCTGCGCGAGAATAGCTTCCGCGACACTTCCTAGAAGAAACCGCTGAATGCCTTTGCGTCCGTGCGATCCTACGATAATGTGACTGGCACCCCACTCTTCCGCTTCCTGGAGAATGGCTTCCTTGGGGTTTCCCTGAACAATTTTGGTATCGACTCTGCTACCCGGATGAAGCGTATTGAGCGCAGCGGCTTTATTGGCTAAAGATTCCTTGATTGCATTGATTACAGGGACTTGAACTTCCTGCGACTCGTCGCGCCCAAGCTCCAACACGCTCAACAATCGAAACTCAGTACCGTTAGGCCATGGTCGCGAACCAACAGTTTCCAGGGCGTACATGCCGTACTTGGAATCATCTACGGCGAATATAACTTTCATCAACGCTCTCCTGTTGGTCCAGTCGTAAAAGGCAGCAACTCAGCAGTCTGCCTGGTCACAGATTTGAGCGTGATCATACTACGCCTCCTGACCGTTAACCTGAAGGCGCCTCTTGTTTACTGTCAGCTCTCTCTTAACTGAATAAGGCACCTCACCTCTATTCGGAAAAGTCCAGTCATTAATCAACGGGTGAGGGCGCCTTGATACGGCTGATTTAAAACTTACTGAAGTAGTATTTGTGCCGTTAGAAATCTCCATCACCAAGCAAAAGCAGCTAGCCAGCATGGTTTTCGTTCCTGCAAAAAGTCGATCCAGCATGCCCAGTCGATCAGTAAACGTCATAGTCAACCTGACAACTGACGGTTATATTGAAAGAACGCTGTACAACAACCGTTCGAGCCTACAATCCATAGGTCGTGAACTAAAGCTCAAACAACTCGTACAGGTAAAGGACCAGCTCCTAATCGAGCTGGTCTTTTCCTTATATACGCCACCATATGCAGTTCCGATTGTTACAAGTACGTTGCATTAAGCTTCTGGATGAAACATTATCGTGCCCAATACTATCAACTAATGCATCGACCACGCAGTTTTGAAAGGGTATCAACAGGAGTTAACTGAACAATAATTGGGTGGTTCCATCCGCGGTGCTGAGCAGCACTGCCAGTGGTAGCAAACAATTGCATCGGTCTCCTAAATGTTTTGAGCAAGTCGTAATACAAAATAGACCAAGAATGGTCTCTAGAATGTGAAATTGAAATGAATATCCCTGACACAGCGTCTTATCAACAACTCCTCGAAGTAGTCGAGGAACGACTCTGGCAAGAAGAAGGTTGCGAAGATTTCGGCTATCTAGCTGAACTTGTCAATGACCTATACCTACGAAGCATCGAAGCCAAGGTCGCGACTCTGAACGGTTGTATCTCGCCGGGTCCCGCCTATCGTACACCAGGCTAATAAATTGGAGAGCCCCCCTATGAGGAGTGCCAATTTAATGGACTAATCGCTTCCAATTGGGTATCCTGACTGCTTACGCTGACGCTTGACGTTCCACTCAGATAATCGTCGGTCAGCAGTTGCAGGGAATCTTTCCCTCCGGCAAAACTACGCTCATGTTTGGCACCAGGCATGATACCAACTGAAGTCGAGGACTCTACATCATGGCCGATAAAGACGTAAGCTTTCCGACGGCGGAATACTGCGTTACGTTTCCCCGAAACTTCCTCTGGGGAGCTGCAACGGCTGCTTATCAAATAGAAGGCGCCTGGAACGAAGACGGCAAAGGCGAGTCGATTTGGGATCGCTTTTCCCATACTGATGGAACGATTCTAAATGCCGACACCGGTGATGTCGCTTGCGATCACTATCACAGACTCGACAAAGACATCGCCCTCATGCGCGAACTCGGCATTAAAGCTTATAGATTCTCGATTTCCTGGCCCAGAATTTTTCCAGACGGAAAAGGTCTGGTCAACCTGGCTGGATTGGATTTCTACAACCGGCTAGTGGACAAACTGCTGGCCGCGCAAATCCAACCATTCGCGACGCTCTACCACTGGGATTTGCCTCAAGTTTTGCAAGACATGGGTGGTTGGACGAACCGCGAAGTCAGCTCTTACTTCTGCGATTACACAGCGGTTTTATCAAAACATCTTGGCGATCGGGTCCGCAATTGGATAACGATAAATGAACCCTGGGTGGTAGCCAACCTTGGACATCGCGACGGTGTCATGGCACCTGGTATCAAATCAGAAAAAATTGCATTGCAGGTTGCCCACCACCTCTTGGTCGCCCACGGCAAAGCAACTCAAGCGCTACGTGCAGACAATCCCAGTGCGCGTGTCGGTATAGCGCTGGATATGAGACCGACCGCACCGGCGTCCGATTCACAGGAAGACATCGAAGCGGCGTCGAAGCTCTGGTCGAAAGAAGCACGATGGTTTTTAGATCCACTATTCAAAGCTTACTATCCACCCGATATTTGGACAGAGTACGGAGAGAATGCGCCTGTAGTTAAACCACGCGATATGTCTTTGATTTCTCAAAATCTCGATTTTCTCGGAATCAATTATTACACTCGCACGGTTTGCTCAAAACAGGGAATCGTCGACCGTATACCCGGTT
>CAZRMH010000534.1:0-5096 GCA_964600935.1 uncultured Candidatus Obscuribacterales bacterium | reverse complement strand
GGCGTCGCCGACGGCCAGGTCGAAGATGGCTGCGCATGGAACGTTGGGTATGTGGGTGACTCCCACATCAAAGCCTCGCTTTCTGTCTTCAAGATATTTTTGAACACCGGCAACAGCGGACAAACCAAAACTGCTTCCACCAGTCAAAAGTATTGCGTCGATTCTCGAACTTCTGACGATTGGATCAAGTGTAGAAAAATTTGCTGTTGCCGGCGCAGAGCCGCGCACGTCGGCTGCCGCAAGTGCCGTTTCGTCGAAGAGAAGAACGGTGCATCCGGTCAATGCCGTTTCGTCTTCGTAGTGACCAATTCTGAAACCGGAAAGAGATAGAACCATGCGTCAATTATAAAACGATAAAGTTGTTGATTCGGCAATTGTTGAGATTCACAATTTTCTTTCTGTTGAAGCTGCTCCGGCGCTTAACGTCCAGCTGAACGGTTGAGGTTTGAAATTTGATCTTGGAGGAGCGCGTAACGATATCGTCTGAGAATCTCTTGACTGGCTGGGCTCAAATTGTAGCTAGTCACTCGAGCCTTGTTGCCGGGAGTGCGGACCACGATTAGTTCATTTGAATCTAAACTCTCCACGTGTGGAATTTTCCACAGTTCAGGTTTCAGCCACGCCGTCGAGATGACTGTGTCATTTGCAGTAGTATCGTCTTTGGTGGCTGGCAAGTTAAACCGCGATTGTTGAAGAAGCTCCGCCGGAAGAAGTTCACTCAGACCGAGTCTGTTGACCTCTAATTTTTCGACTGGTGGGTTGTTTAAAATTTCTGGTTTTCTGATGTTGGCTTTGCCGGCTGGTTGCCAGTGCAGTCCTGCCGGATCACGATTATCTGCGCTCGCCAGAACTTTTCTCAGTTGGTCATCGAGCTTTGCTGCGCGTGTGCGCTCGCGATCAGCTTGGATCTCGTTCCATGGTTTTGCCCGGTCATTCGTATTTTTCGTGTACCAGCGGATTGCGTTGCTGTCGCTGTTAAAGATGCCAGGGTCACCGTTGAAGAGGGGCGGCGTGATTACATAGCCGGTTTGTAGTCCTGCTTCTCTCTGGCGCAGATAATGCAAGAACATCACTGAAAGTTCCGATGCTCTGATCGTTCCTCTTTGCATTACGTCGGGTCTTACTTTGTCTATGTACTCGAGGAAATCGGAAAATTCCGGAGGGGTTTCAGATTTTCCATCTAGAACAATCTGCTTGCTGCCAGGGATTTCCGGAAGAGCAAATCGAGATCTCATACTTGTCCCGGTATCGGCCCCGCCTGGTTGGACTGACAGTTTTCCGTCACGCCCGATTTGAATAGTCGCTCCAGTTCCAGACTCCTCCTGCAACATGTTTGCGACTGAAAGTCTTGCCAGTATGGAGTTATCTTTAGCGGTGTATTGTCCAGTTTTGCTTCCGTCCAAATTTAGAAATGCTGGTGCCTGCTCTGCGTCTACGCGAATGTAGTTCGCCTTATCGGTTGGCAATGATGTGGAACCTTCTCCCAGCAGCAGAGGGCGGCGAGTGCTGCTATATGATGGCACACCACCTGTAGTGGCTCGGTAATACGGCTGGGGTTTAGAACCATCGAGAGTCCGAAGTCCTGTGTTGCCTAGAGTCGGAATGCGCTGGCTCCAACGATCGTCGAAACTGGGCTGCTGCCAGCGTGTTTGCAGCGGACGACGATTGAAGCTGTTGTCTGCAAGTCGATCCAGTCCGAGCAAGGGAGAGAACAGTTCGCTGCGATTTCTGAACACTTCGAACTGATTGAAATTCTCTCGAGGAGCGATCACTTCCGCTGAGGGCGCTGGTTGCAGTGATTGCTCGATTGCCTCTTCGGTGAGGTTGGTAAACTGCATAATCAGAGCTTTTTTCTCGCCTTCAGAAAGGGCGAATATTTGAGCGCGTTCGCTGGTATCGGCAGCGCGGAAGTATCTTCTGACCTGGTCCAGTTCCGTCGGCACAGGCGGTCGATCGGTGGGGGCAGAATTGTTTGCAATCCAGGCATCATTCCACTCTCTCAACACCAGATCTTTTTGACTGTCACTACCAGTGGTGATGATCTCGTCAAGAAGTGATTTGGCTGCCACTTTAGTACTGTCACCGCTTACCGCGAGCTGAGACAGGACTGCTGCCGCCTTATCGAAATCTCCGGCGACTGAGCTATTGGACAACAAAAGCGCTGCAGCCAGGCGGGTTTCTGGTGCAGCATTGCTGAGCTGGTTGCTTAAAACGTCTCGACGCTTATCGTCAGCACTTTCGATCGGTTTGTTTGAGAGCATTAATCCGATCGATTTTTCGGCTTCGGCTTTGACATCGGCTCTTGCCGAGGCATAAGTTTTCACCAGCGTTTCAGTCGCGACTGCATCACCGGGATAAGCTGACAATAACAAACGAGCTGCTGCTATCTGAGCTCGTTCGCTGCTCGAAGCGTCTGTAAGCGTTTTTCGTGCAAACGCTTCACTGCTTGGAGTAAGTTTCGTAATTTTGAAATCAGACGGAAAGTTTTGTGCATAGTCGAGAATGGCTTCATGTCTGATACCAGGCTTCGGTGAAGTCTGCATCTCTGACAGCGCGACCAATCCTTGTGCATCACCGGCGCGAGCTAATGCCTGCGCTGCCACCAGGCGAACTCGGTCGCTAGGGTCGGACAATGCTGACTGTAAGACCGGCACTCGTGGGTCTGTACCGTCTTTTTCCGGTGAGAAGGTTTTCGGATGAGCTAACCGGAACAGCTCGCGAACCAGATCATCTTCGCTCCTCGACGCCACTGTTCTGGCGAGCCTTTCACCGATCATTTTTGCTTGAGTTTCGGGTGGCGTTGTGGTATCAGGGACAGTGCGGGTCATCAAGTCCGTATTGCCTTCTTTAAGGCGTTCGTAAATCGCTCCTGCGTATCTTTGTAATTCTGGATTTGGATGTGCTTGCGACATCGCTTCCAGAACCGGCATCGAGATACTCTCGCCGAGCTGGTTGAGTTTGTTCAAAATCTGTCTTTGGAATTGAACGCTTTGCTGATATCTATAGTCTCCATGACCAGAGACCGGCATAGCCCAATGTTCGGCTTGAAGAGCATTCGCCAGCAACAACGCTGCCTTGGTGTTGTCTGCATTTCCTCTGGCGGATGGGTCGAGATTGACCCGTTCCATCACCGCATCAGCGAATGCCATACGAGTGTTGAGATTGACTCCCGGGTTTGCGACCAGCGTGTCAGTGATAATCTGTTCGGCGAAAGCCGCACCGGGACCGCCCTTCTTGTAGATCGAAACGAGCGCGTCGGTTGCATCCGCCACTGTCTGACTTCTAACAGCCAGCGGCAGCGGATAACCGTTGCCCAGGACGAAGTAGGCGAGCGCTTTGCGAGCATCCTGCGATTCTGGAGTTTCGTTGTTAGATTTTGCCCGAGCGATCAACAAGCTGACCTGTTCGTTTCGTTGTCGATCAACGCCTTCGGCTACGGTCCTGTATTTCGCTTCCACGAAAGAATCGTCATAGGTCATCGCTTTTACTTTTTCGAAGAAGTTTAGCGATACAGCATCTGAAGCTTCAATGTGGGTCTTGATAAAGCTTCCGTTTTCGAGCATGGAGTAACCGTGCTGTGCCCACCACTCTGGCTGATCGAGGGAGTCTAAACCGCCTTGTGTATTGTGGATTAATGCACCGGTTGCTTTTTCGAATTTTTCTTGTTCATCAACCGTATGAGTTTTCACTGATTGATCGATTCGTCGTGCGTCCTTAGTATTTTGAAGTGCTGCCTCGAGCAATTTGACGTCGTCTAATCTGATACTGCCAGGAGTGGCAGACTGTTTCTTCAATTCTGCAATTAATTTATTCGCGTCGTCTCTAAAACCCTGTTTGCTGCCGTTCTTCGACATGTCTGCAATTGTCGAGATTGCCAGTAAACGATCTTCTTTCGCCACTGCTCTTCGGGACTCGTGTTGCTCGTCTTTCTGGACATCATTGGCACCACTGCTCACCAAAACGCGTGCTGCAGCCATACGAATGCGCTCGTGCGGATCATTGAGCAAGTCTCTGAGGATGGCGCGGCGGGGATCGTCTGCGCCCGTGAGTGGTTTTGACAGACCCGTAACCAATACGGTGCGAGCGATTATTTCACTGTTGTTGTCGTGATTTTCAGCTACTTTCCTTAAATTGTCGGCTAGTTGTTGCGTCGACGATTGGCTGTCGAGCTTGAGACCGCGAATCAGAGTTTCCGTGCCGTCTCTTAGATCTCCGAGAATCTGTTTTGCTCGTTCGCGTAAAAGTGGCATCGGATGCGCGCTATACTCACTGTTCGACGGAGTTGAGAAATAAGGTTTTCCATCAGCGTAGTACAGAGTGCTGGCATCGGGTTTGATTACCGTGACAGGAGAACCCTGCACTACGAAGTTGCCTTCAGCATCGAAACCTGCCTTGCCAACTCTTGGACCACGTTTATGAGGATCTGAATCCGCCGTCCAGGTGTCAGAGTCAGCCTGGCGCTGCCAGCGTTGCTTCAGACCCTTCGAGTCAATCACCAGTTCCGAATTGGCAGTGATTTCGCGACTGCTGCCATCGGGATATGTGACCTTGGTGACTACCTGATCAGCGTTCTTGTTGATAGTCGCGCCGTCGGCTGTAAACGTGGTTGACTTCCCTGAGGGCTCGATCATGCGCAATGCGGCGGAAGTCTGATCCATTGAGAGTTTTCCTCTCCAAACCGTTTTCTTCGTCGGGTCGGTTTCATCGTACCATTCGTCGGAAGTACCTTGCCGAACGAGTGTCTGCTTAACACCATCTTTGGTGGCGTGACTCATTCTCCAAATGTCGTTGGCTGGTGTGTAGTCGACTGTTCTCACGCTCTTGTCCGCGTAAGTTACTTCACTGACCAGTCCTGCCGGATCCCTTTCGATCGAGGCTTTGGATTGATCTTCGGCCATCGCTTCCAGCACGGCAATGGACTCTGGTCCTGCGTATTTCGAGTATGCATCAATCAGTTTGATCTGCAATTCGTGGCTGGCTCTATAGCTTGGATCGTTGCCATCACGGGGCGTGCGCTCGAATTGACGTTTCAAGCCGGAAAGTAGGGCGATGCCTGCGTCTTCTTTTGATACAGGACTTCCCTTCGTGCCAGGTTT
>CAZRMH010000533.1:0-5099 GCA_964600935.1 uncultured Candidatus Obscuribacterales bacterium | reverse complement strand
GGAACCACAACTCTCATCCACCTGGCGTCGGTATACGCGCAAAAGGTTCTGTTCTTCACGACGCAGGAATCAATCATCTTGATTCTAGCCGTTTCTGTAATAGCGGCTATTGGTGCGGGAGTATTCGGTTTCGTTCAAGACCGAATAGGCTCGATTAAAACATTGATGGTCACATTAGTGATCTGGACAATTGCGACGATCATCGCCTTTGCCGCTCAAGAAAAGGCTCACCTCTGGGTATCATCCGTGTTTATAGGTCTGGCAATGGGCGCAACCGGATCAGCCAGCCGAGCGCTGGTCGGACAATTCTCACCGCCAGGAAGATCCGGAGAATTCCTGGGTCTCTGGGGAGTAGCTCACAAGCTCGCCACCGCCACCGGTGCCTTCACGTTCGGCGCAGTCGTAATGCTGAGCGGAGACAACTACCGCATGGCAGTTCTGACATGCTCAGTGTTCTTCATTGCCGGCATGGCGCTGCTCCTACGCGTCAACGAAAACAGAGGAAAACTTGCAGCTAAACTCGACGCCGACGTACCCGTTTAGCCCTACGCCCTATCGATGCAGAGCCAGCGCCCATGGACCAATCCCGAAGGTCACAGACTCTACGGCAACGACTTGGCGCTCTTTCGCACGACTCTAAAAAAACCTACTTGCTGCCGGACTTGATTTCGGAAAGCAGTTTGAAGTAGTGAACAAATAGCTTGATTCCTGAAGACGCCTGTCCCCAATCGAAATTTTCGTTGATGGCATGATATCCGTGTTCCGGCAAGGATAGACCGAGGAACATGATTGGAACGTCCAACACTTCTTGCATGCTGACGACCGCTCCGATGCTTCCACCTTCTCGCACGAACGCGACGTCCTTATCGAAAGAAAGTTGGAATGCTTGTCTGGCAGCATCTCATAAATCGCCCTCGCTTGAACCTAGATTGTGTTTCAATGACCCCTTGATCTCGACCTTGGCATCAGGACACTTCTCGGCAACGAATTTTTTGAAGAGCTCAGCAATCTGGAGAGGGTCTTGGTTAGGGACAAGACGCATACTGATCTTCGCTTCGGCTTGGTGAGGAATGATCGTCTTCACACCGGGACCGCTGTAACCACCTGTGATACCATGCACTTCAAACGTCGGTCGAGTCCAAACTCGTGAAACTGCATCTCGAACATCATCAGTTCGGAGCAGGTGCATATCTCGGGACGAAGCGAATTCCTTGATGTCGAATCCGGATTTGATGAAATCATCCAGTTCTTCCTTCGAAGCCTCGGGAACCTGATCGTAGAAACCTGGAATTTTCACTTCGCCGGTTTTCACATCGACGCACTCAGCGATCAGTCCAGCCAGCTCAGTGATTGGATTTCGAGCCAAGCCACCAACTTCGCCGGAGTGTAAGTCTTTACCAGCTGTTTCAAGCGTGACCAGAAATGCTTGCATGCCTCGCAGACCGTACGAAATTGCCGGAAGGTCTTTCGAAATCCAGACAGTGTCGGAAACGACGACAGAATCTGCCTTGACTTTATCTATGTTTTTCTCTAAAAACTCATGAAAGTTTGGACTGCCGATTTCCTCTTCGGTTTCCCACAAAAATTTGATGTTGATTGGAAACTTGTTATCGAATGCATACTTAGCCGCGTACAAAACGGAGAGCGCTGGTCCTTTGTCGTCAGTTGTTCCACGCCCCAGGTAACGGTCACCTTCAATCTTCATGTGAAACGGATGCGACTTCCACTCGAGATGATCGGCGGGTTGAACGTCGATGTGGTTATAAACAGTCACTGTCGGATGCTTTGGATCAGACTTGAATTCACCGATTACCACCGGTTTTCCTTTGGTAGGAATGATTTCTGCAGTAGCACCAAACTTCTTCAACAACTCGACAGCTTTCTCTGCCATCAGTGTGATGTCGGTCTCATGTGCCGGGTCCATGCTCACACTAGGAACATCGACGAATTCTTGCAGCTTAGCCTCGTAGGACTGGCGCGACGACTTGATGTAATCGGTGAGGCGGTCTGTTTGAATTTCTACTGTCATTTGAATGAACCTCGCTTCCAGAGAGACACATGGTCTTAGATCGAAGCGTTCATTTCAAGGTTTGACAAGCTAAAGTTAATGGCGATTCCGAATGGAGAAGCCAGTCTTCACAGCCATCGGGAGACATAGTTGATCGCGCGCGTTTACTGCAGTCGCCGGCTTTCAGATTTTCGCGTCGGAATCAACTGTAAATGATTTCCACGAACCGGTGATCATCTGCGAATTATTGCCCAAGCGGGCTTGTTGATTGGTGGCGCTCAAAACGTGTCCATAGCTGCGCATTAATCGAAGGGTGTCTGGATGACTTTCGCCAAACACTTTCGTTTTGATAGCCAAGGCGCGCTTGTATAGAGGCTCGGCCTCCTCATACTTTCGTTGGACATGATAAAGCGTAGCGAGATTATGGAGTGCACAACCAACCTCGATTGTGTCTGTTTCACCCATCTTCTCATAGTACTCCAGACACTTTTTTGCAAATGGTTCGGCGTGCTCATAGTCGCTTACCAAATAATGCATACGAGCTAGTGCGTCGGCCGCCTTGGCCACGACGGGATTTTGCAGTCCTAACACTTTGACCTTCAAATCGTAGGATCGCACACTGAATCTAATCGCTTCCATGTACTCGTGCCGTGAATGAGCGAGTTGAGCGAGCGAATCGAGGGTGTAAGTCAGCTCCACGCTTTTATCGGCGACCACTTCCAGCACTTTGAGTGCCAGCAGCCAAAGTTTCTGACAAGCTTCATAATCGCCCTTCTGCTGCGCTTGCTCTGCAGCATTTTTATTAACTTCCCAGATCAACAACGCGTCTTCCCGTGTAAGAGACACCAACCTCTCTTCATTAGGTTGCTCCTCTATTCTTGGATTGCTTGGTGCCGGTTGAAACGATTTGCTATCTTCAGCAGGTGTTTTTTTAAGGTTGAGTGAAATCGTGCTCCGCTGCCAATCTCGAACGGTCACGACTCTGCTGCTATTGCTGATCTTTTGAGCTTCATCGACTCGTCCACGCATGTGCAACAAGTCAGCATAATTACTCTTGATTCGCAAGACTTCAGGATGCGACGTTCCAAGCGCTTTCTCCTTACCTTTCAAAGCACGCTTGTAATACTTTTCAGCTTCATCGAAGTTTTTTCCAGCGTGTTTCAGAATGGCAAGATTATTAAAAAAGGACGCGATGTTGACCGGATCTGCTTCCAGAACGCTCTCATGAATTCGAATCAGTTGCTTACAATAATTTTCTGCATCATCCAACTGACCACAATGCCACAGACACTCGGCTAGTTTATCAAGCGTATAGACAAACCGAATATCGGCTTCACCAAAGTCGTATGCCAATTCCATCGCACTGAAAAGAGTTTTCCCAGCAACGTCATAGTCTTCTTTAGACAGCGATTGCTCAGCACTGGCAATTAATTCATCCCAAAGAACCGAGTTGTTATCAATCTCAGCCGGATTCACGGAACTCGGGTTTGCCATAAATTCAGGTCTCTCCACGGGCTAAAAGTCGTCTTGAAAGGACGACGAAAACGTAACCACTGGGTCTTCCAACTTGATTATACTCAGTACGCATTTTTTCCAATCACTTATTCACAACCCTAAATGTGGAACCGGCGAATAGGTGTTTGCGAAGATCACTAATGTGTTCCAACATACTGATGAAGATGACAGAAGATCAATGAGTAGAAAATCCACGCGACTATGCCAGCACTAGGAATGGTCAAACACCAGGCGCGCACCATCTCTCTTGCAATTACCCATTGCACGCCTTTCTTTCGTTCTGCAGTTCCCACGCCTATTACCGTTGATGCAATTACTTGTGATGCTGCCAGTGGTCCTCCTGTCAGAGAAGCGATTAAAACGATTACGCCGGAAGACGTTTCGGTGACCAATCCATGCAGTGGACGCATTCGATAAATACCACCGACTCGGCGAACGATGCGCGGTGCGAGTGATACCACTCCCAGTACCAGCGCAAAACCCGTAGCGGCTCTTGCCCAAAAGGGAACCTCATTGCGGACGCCCATGCCTGCTGCGAATAGGGCCATTGAGATCAAACCCATGGTTTTCTGGCTGTCGTTTGCACCATGACCAAAAGCGAGAAGGGGAACCGCCAGCCATTGCAGCCGTTTCAACAGCAAATTCAACTCAGTTGATGCTTTTCTCAACAGTAAAACTGACAGAAGCAGGACCAGATATCCAGCAGCAAAGCCACATAAGGGCGAAACAAACAAACTGATCAAAATGCGACTAAAGCCTGTGGCATTCACAATCATGCCGGCATCGCCCCAGAGGATGTATTGAAACCCGCCACTGGCAGCCAACACGGCACCCAGAACGCCACCAACCAAAGCGTGAGTGGAACTGGATGGAACGCCTAAAACTCGAGTTAAGTAGTTCCAAGAGATTGCCGCAGCGAGCGCGCTGGCCAGTACTGGAAGCATTGTTGGATTGGCAGGCCAGGTTGTCACTCTAGAAATACATCCTGCCACCGCGGAACCACCGAAAATCGCACCGAGGAATTCAAAAGTAGCAACCAGAAATATTGCTTGCCTTCGGGAAAGCGAACGGGCAGCAATGGCACTCGCGGCAACAGAACTGCCGTCCTGAAAGCCGTTGGTATAAGTGAACACCAGACCAAGCGCCACCACCAATGCCACCATCTGTTCGATTGACACCAGTTACCTCCTGATGTCTAGCGCATTTTCACGATGACGTGGGATAGTTTTTCACCAACGACATCAAGGTAGTGACCGGCTGTAGTCATGGTTCTATAGACCTCGGCCGTCTTCATGATCATCTTGACGTCATCTAACTGAAAGAGCTCCTTCATTGAATGGCGATAAATTTTCTCGAGCCGGTTATCAGCTTTGCGAGCCAAACTTGCTTGGTTTGCCGATTCACTTAAATCGGAAGCCAAATGACTGAACGAGATCGAAAGACATCGAGCGCCTTCTACCAAAACACTGGCCATACCCGGCAGCGCAGTGCCCACAGGTCGAACCTCCAGCGCTTCCATTTCGCGCACAGTGCGTTTGGCACAGTTGATCACTTCATCGAGTCGATGAGACAGATC
>CAZRMH010000532.1:0-5108 GCA_964600935.1 uncultured Candidatus Obscuribacterales bacterium | reverse complement strand
GGACCTCCCGCCTTTTCTCAAGAACTACGAAGCCAGCGTCAATTGGAAAGAAACCGCTGGAATCAGCAAGCGTTCGGGTCTTTCACATGTCGGTGTCGGAAAGGACCCGGCTTGGCGCAACGTCGTCGTCTACGCGTATACGGTCGACGGCAAGGAATATACCAACGACGTGATCGCCTTCCAGATGCTGGTCGGCATCCCAGGTTACGAAGCCAATCAGATGCGAGCCAGATACTCACCAGGTAGTGCGGTCACCGTCTACTACGATTCGAAAAATCCGCAAGACTCCTGCCTGGATGTGACAAGGCGCTGGGACATTATCACAACACACCTGGTCATGTACTTGCTACTAGCCGCTCTGGCATTCCTGTCTGTCTATCCTCCGTATAAGCCCGACGAAGCAGCGCCCGACTCGTAAAAATGTTGTTTATAAGACATCTATCGGTTACTTATTGAATAGATGTGGAATGAAAATCCTGGAGACCGGAAAGTATCGGCGCTCACGGCACGAAATTTGGCAGTTTGCTAACATGGCACCCCAAACTAAGATTGTTGAACGTTAGGGAAAAGAAGTGACTCTGGATTCACAGCAGCAAACCACTGGTGTTCCGAAAATTAAAAAGTGTCCTGCCTGCAACGAGGAGTACCAGGACACTAATCTAGTCGTTTGTCCTAAAGACAGAACGATGCTTCTGACGCCGCAGAAAGACGAGCTCATCGGTCAGATTCTCAATGACCGTTATAAAGTCGTAGAAGAGGTCGGCAGAGGCGGCATGAGTGCTGTCTACAAAGGCATCCACGAATTGATGGATCGAACCGTGGCAATTAAGGTTCTGCTTCCTCAGCTTGTTTCAGATACGATCAGCATCAAACGATTTCAACAAGAAGCGCAAGCCGCCTCGCACTTGCAGCATCCAAACGTGATTACCGTTTACGATTACGGTTTTGTCGCCAGCGGACAACCATATCTGGTGATGGACTTCCTCGAAGGCGAGAGCCTGGCAGACATCATTCGCCACGAGAAGCAAACCACAACAAAACGCATGATTCCAATTTTCATGCAAGCTTGCGAAGCTCTCGAACACGCCCACCAGAAGGGCGTTATTCACCGGGATTTGAAGTCTAGCAACATCATGTTGATCGATTTCGAAGGCAAAAAAGATTTTGTCAAAGTGGTCGACTTTGGTATTGCCAAACTGATGCCATCGTCAGGCAAACAGTCGCAGAACCTCACCCAGACTGGTGAAGTGTTCGGCAGCCCGATTTATATGAGTCCCGAGCAGTGCATGGCTCAATCACTCGATGCTCGTTCAGACATCTATTCGATGGGCGCGATGATGTACGAGGCGCTCACCGGACTGCCGCCATTAATGGGCAACTCCATCATCGACACGATGCAAATGCATATGTCGACGCCGCCGAAACCATTTAGAGAAATCCGACCAGATCTTGAAATTCCTGAAGCCTTAGAAAGAGTAGTGCTTAAAGCTCTGGCCAAAAAACCGGAGCAACGCTACCAATCCATGCAGGAACTCCGCGATGCGTTGGAAGGCGTATCAAAATTGATCGATAAAGAGAAGCTCTTCGGACCTGGGCCAGCAGCAAAAGGTGCTCGCTCGACACGTTCCTCACTGGCTAAATATCAGCAACCAGCCAGCAAGACTCCAGGAGCAACCACAGCTTCGACGCAAAAGCTTACCGATGCGAATAAACGTCCACAGGGTGCAACGGGAGCGCAGATGGCGCCGGACCCATCACAGACTGCTACGCGCAACACTCGCGAAGAGGCGCCCAAAGAGTCGATTCGAACAAGTCGTGCTCAACAAAAACGAAAACCAGAAGAAGTCGCAGAAGCACCCAAGGCTAAACCGAACCCGCTCGAGTCAATTAAACAGCTGGAGATTTTCAAAAAGGTCCCGCTGCCAGTGCTAATTGCCTGCGCCGTTGTACCAATCACAGGATTCATTTTGGTCGCCGTTTTTCAATCTGCCAATCTCGGCAAGATGTTCTCGACGCAGCAAACGGTAGAGGGCATGGTCTACTTCTACAATCCAGCAACTTCCAAAAAGAATGGCGACGTCTCTATTTACGTAGCTAATGAGGAAGAGGATGGACCGGGCAAACTGATCAAGCTCCAGACCAACCCCGGCTACAACTTAGACGACAAGTCGGGTAACACGACTGGTGCCGAGATTGGTGATTTCTGGAAAATGACTTATCACAATCAGGGCGACAAGAAGATTCTCGACGAGGCAAAATGGCCGGCTGAGCAGGCTCAGGGCGGTGAAGACCTCAAGCAGATCAACGTTTGCATCAGAGACATGTTCGGCGTTTTGGCAACGGAGACCGACAAAATCGATCCTGAAACCATGCTCGGTTATTACATGCCGGATTGGTCATCGGACAACTTCAAGAAGCTCAATGACACCTGGTCTAAAGAGAGCATAATTTTCAATACCGTGGGTTCTAGCAATCCTAGACGCAACTACATCAAGGTTGAGTCCTACGACAAAGATCAAGGCAAAGCGACTGTTCTAGTAAGAACCAAACACTGGATGAAGAGCGGTCCGCAGTACATGCGTTTCGTCATGATCAAGAAAGACAATAAGAAATGGCTGATTGCCAAAGTCGAAGAGATCGCACCCAACATCTGGGAAAACGACGGTGTGGTCCAGGAAGAAGCGGCTGAGGAAGAAGAAGAACCAGCCGAAGAGTAGAATCTGCGTGCAACAAGACACATCAATTGCTAAATTGCCGGTACATGCATTGGCAGATTTTCGAAATCAACAATTTGCTTATCGCCTTCAGGATGCTCAAAGCCTTTTGATTCGACACTGATGACCAGTGCATCTTCATCATCGACCTTTTCATTGGAAAACTTCAGAACGGCATCGTCTAATTGCAATTTAGAAAATTTGTTATCACCGTTGAAACTCCGATACATCTCCGAGAGTCGATTGGGGAGAACCGGAGGTGTTGCAGCTTTGCCTGAGGCTCCACTGATGATTATGTCGCCGTCTTTCACGTGAACTGCAGATTTGTCGTGAGCCTGCAAGTTTTTGATCAACGTTTCTTGCTGCCGAAAGAGAATTTCGTCAGCCAGAGATTCGACTCGTTCTTGTGATTTGAAAGAGACCGCCCCCTGTACGAAACTCTTAGCGTAATCGCGAGCAAAGGCGCTATGAATTTTGTCGCCGATATATCGTCGTTTCAAGATCATTGTGGAACGAATGATTTTGCCGGACTGATCCAGAACGAAGTTGAGAGTGACAAATGGACGTCCTTGTTTTAACCGCGGAAGACGCATAAAAACCTCGGTGAAGCCGTCATCCGTCACTGAGAATGCGTAGGGACGGAACGCGAAACGTTCGAGGAAATGACTGTTGGCGGCCTCTTCCATAGTTGCTCCGAAAAATGTCAAAGATTGAGCACCAATATCTTCTAGTAGCGACGTGAAATTTGAGCTCCGGCTAGCCTCTTGCTTGACCTCAGTCGAGTTTTTCGGAGACTCCAGGTCTGCTGACCAGGCTGCCGAAAAAATTGTGCTGACAGACGCCAAGACCATCGTTGAAGCAAGAAAACAACGCCGAGCCAGTCCGATAATTTTGCTTGATACATACGCATGTAATGGACGATCCGTTCCGCCAGAGCATAACATGAACGAATTCTTACAATTTGTGACGACCGGTCCGTGGAAGAGTTTCATGCGTGCCCGCCATTTTTTTTCGGTGAGGCAGCCTATTGGGAGGCGTATTCGCTATTAGGACGTGACGATGGACCAGATCGTTCCAGTTTTATAGGGCAGCCCGATTGACAAGCTTTCAGGACAGTGGAATGCTATCAAACAGACCTATATCATCGAGCCGATTACTGGACCTGATCGACACGCGGGAGTACCACTAAAGATGGTGTCAGGATGTAAAGCACAGTCCGTCGTTGTGCCTTCTAAGTAAAAGGACTATTATTGGTAGTATTACTAAAAAAGCGGCGGCCACTCAGTAAGGAGTTTTAATCATGTCAGGTGTGGATATGGGACAAATTGGAATCATGATTGCTGTTGCAGGCGTGATTATCATGCCGGTCATTATCATTAGACTGGCAAAACAGTTGAAAAAGGTTCAAGAAATGAAAGAAGGAACGATTAAAACTGACAAAGTCGACTAGTCGTTCATTCAGTTCGTTCGCGGTCTACCAACGACACCAGCACATCCGCTAGTGTTATCAAGCACCACATATGATGGCAAGTTGTTCAACGACTTGCCATCTTTCGCTTCGCGGCTTTCCGCCTGGTTTCAAGCCCACTGCCCGGTGGTATAAAACGGTCAACCTGGCGAATTTATGCGAGTTTGGACACGATAATGGTTAAAATTTTGATTGTCGAAGATGACGAGTTTCTTGCAGATCTCATGCAAGACTGTCTGATCGCGAGCGACCACGATGTCGTCAGTGTCAGTACCGGTGACGACGCGCTAAAGCAACTAGCCACTGGTGCGTTCGAAGTCGTTCTCCTCGACTGGCAATTGCCAGACATGGAAGGTCTGGACGTATTGAAGCAGTATCGAAAAAACAATGGCGCCGCCAAAATCATAATGCTGACAGGCATGCGCGGAAAAAAAGATGACGGCATGGAATCAGGAGCCGATAGGTTTCTGATGAAACCATTTAAAATAGATGACATTCTAAAAGCGGTCGCAGAAATCGCGCCGTAAGTTTTACCAGCGGAATTTATAGGCGGATTGATGACGGAAAGCCACACAACCGACGACATTGCACGCACAGTAGAAAACGCGCGCGAAAAGTTCTACACAGTCTCACTCGAAAGAATCGAAAAAATTCGAGGTTTACTAATCGAGATCAGAAACGATCCTCGAAGAAAAGACTTGATAAAGGACATTAACCAGCTCTATCACCGGCTCGCCGGCGCCAGTGGTTTATACGAGATGGGTGATTTCTGCGATCGGGCTATCGCTGCAGAAGAGCTATCCATGCTGCTCGAGAATCAAGACCTTTCGACAATGGTTCAGACGATCGATCAACTCGGTCGATTGACCAACAATCTCTATCACCTGCTGATGGCGTATCGAGACGACCGCAGCGCTCCACAACGC
>CAZRMH010000531.1:0-5119 GCA_964600935.1 uncultured Candidatus Obscuribacterales bacterium | reverse complement strand
CCCGCCTCCCGAAGTGATCGTTGTAGAGGCTGGAATCGTAAT
This sequence comes from uncultured Candidatus Obscuribacterales bacterium, assembly GCA_964600935.1. Classification (GTDB taxonomy): domain Bacteria; phylum Cyanobacteriota; class Vampirovibrionia; order Obscuribacterales; family Obscuribacteraceae; genus JADYXR01. The sequence continues at coordinate 5,077 of CAZRMH010000531.1, read as the reverse complement.
ATTTCCGTTGGGCGTGGAGAAAAGCGTTCCATTAAAGGCAACTATCTGAATGTCACCACCGTCGGTGGTGCCCGAAGTTGAGATTTTAGTGACGCCAGTCAAGTCGATGTTGCCACCATTTGCGGTGTTTCCAATTATCGAGAGGATATTGCCAACGATATTAAAATCTGCGCCAGCAACAATCGTAAGAGTTCCGCCCGCGCCAGCAGCGTTGCTGGTGTCGATGGAGGTTGCCGTTCCGGCAGTTATGTTTCCCCCAGCTACTAACGCCAGTGGTGCGCCACCGGTTACTAATGCCAAACCAGTGAGAACCAAATTTCCAGAGTTACTGAACGTCGGATCTCCGCTAATTTGCATATTGCCGAGTGCGAGATCTTTGGTGTCAGCATTAAGGTGCGCGGCACCAGCTTTGATACTAACCAATCCGGTCACATCGCCCAAGTTCGCGTCGACAACTCCGTCAGCTGAATCTATGTTGAGTTGCTTACTGTGCCAGTCTCCGCCAATTAAAGTTGTGTTCAGTTTCGGGTTTAAAACGGGCGAGGTGTTTAGTTGGATATTCCCACTATGGGCACTAATTTCTCCGCCGGTGTTGTCGACTACAAGAAGATTGTCTTGGGGTGCTGAGATGATCACGTCGCTGCCGACTGATTGGATCAAACCCGCATTTCTGACGGTCGCCGAATTGACATTTAGAATACCTTTGGCAGTTGCAACTCCGCTGTTATGCATCGAACTTCCCGAAGTCAGCTCTAAGTCGCCGGAGCTAACAATGGATCCATCATTTGTGATGGTTTTATCAGCTCTAATTAACAGATTGAGAGCGCTTTGGTCTTTGCCGGAAAGCTCCGTTGGAACATCAGTAGAGATCAGCCCAGTCCCGTTATTCGTAATATTGCTTGCGGAAAGCAATGCATTTCTTCTTTCCGGATTGGAGGAAATGGCATAAATGGATCCGCTGTTTACGAGATCTTTAGTGACACGAATTCCGTCTGCGGCGAGCGCAAAGTCGCCTACAACGGAAACGCTTTCAGGAACAACCAAACCGGACGACCGAATGGTCCGCCCGTCATCGCTGATCAAATTAAGATGCAGCGCACCACCGGTAGCGGCACCGCCATTGTTGAGTGTTAAACTCTGAGTGCCATCGGTTAGCTTCTGATTCAATACGGCGAATTCGGCTGGTGTGAGCAAGCTACCGGCGCTGACTTGTTTGGTGTTATCACCCACGTTTATTGTTACAGTCTGACCGTCAAGCAGATTGCTTCCGACAGTGACACTGGCATCAGTCGACGACAAATCAAGAGAGAAACCTTTTGATAGGTGCCTTTCATCTCCCTCGTAGTTCAGATACGTGGTGCGTCTTGGTGCGTCAGTCGCTTGAGCTGTTTGAGCATTGACCGTTTCATTTCTGACACTAGCTTCAATTGAAGTTTGAATGAGTGTAGGCTCAGCGGTCCGAAACGTCGATATTCGACCAGGTCGGCCAATCCCAACGTGAGACATTCTATTCATCAGGTGTGTGAATTGACGATTCGTGTTAATTGAACGAGTGAATTCGACAGTGTCTCTTTGAATACGAAGGTCGGCATTGTTCCTTTGACCGCGACGAGAAACGACCGACTCGCCGATATCAGGCGTCCGGAAATTCGCACGATGACGCCTTTGCGCCACGCCTTGCCAGTCGAGGACCGTGTTGTTGACGCTCGGCACGTTGCTGAAGTCCGCACGTGCAGCGCCTGAGCACACAACCGACGCGCATACGGACACACCCAGACTGCGAAGCCAACTTAGTGCTGACTCGTTTTTCATCTTACTGACCCCCAATCACTGAGACATTGCTTCCCAAAGTTGCCACCGAGCTGTTTTTCGCTTCCAAAGTGGAATTTGCAGCGACCTGAAGCAAGCCACCCGCGCCGCCTGAAACCTTGATGGCGCCTGTGTTTGTTCCTATTCGCAAACCGTTTTTGTCTGCGCTCCGCGCATCTATGACATCGTCCAACCTGTGCATCAGAAAATTGGCGAAATGGCGGCGAGGTGCGACCCCTTGCCAGCCGAAGCCGGCATTAGTGGTGTCCGCATGGGCTGCGCCGGAATAACAAATAATATCGCAAACGGATACACCCAGCCTGCGAAGCCAGTGAATTGCTGACCCGTCTTTCATAAAATTTTAGAACCAAGTGAGGGGAAACCGTTCATTCAAGCTGCGATGGCTAGCAACGAACGAAGCATCTTTCGAACATGGGGTTCCGAGCAAATGGTAGCAGCTAACGTTGTTGTGTATATTAGATCTATCAAGTTTTGCCTTCGTCGAACCTGAAGATCGCTTGAGCTGAAAACAAGAAAGGGAAAAATTCCGATTCTCCGCAAGATACTTCTCAGCTGTGCAAATCCCGTATCTAGCTAGGGCGATCCCTACTTGCACCACTCATAGTGGCTCATAGTCAATCAAGCTTTCAAAAAATTCTTGTCAAAGCCAGATTTAACCGCCAGGTGGCTCTTCGCCTTCTTCCGTGCACCAATCAACTTCAGCAATTTGCTCTGCCGTCAATGTCAATTGGTTCTTCAGCTGTGCCGAGAGTTTGCACCTGGACATTTTCGCACCCGAAAAGCTACAGCGTTCGAAACTCGAGCGACGAAGATCAGCCTCAGTCAAATTTGCCATGCTGAAGTTAACATCTTCAAATAAGGAAGATCTCAGATCCGCACGATTTAGATCTGCACTGGTAAAGTCGGCGTTGAGAAAATCATTCCAGCACATGAACGATTCAGAGAAATCTGTATTCGTGCAAGATATGTTGCTAACTTCCGATCTGCAGATGAAGGTCCGTTGTAACGACAGATTTTCGAGTTTCTCAAAATTTCCCGGCTCTCCGCATACACATGTTTTAAAGAAGCTGACACCGCATGGTTCTGCATCATCAGGTAGTGGCATCGACTCCGACATCGGTGGTTCACCCTCACCGTTCCAACCGCGCGCTATTAGGAAGTCACATCCGAACTCCCAGCCGTTTTGAATGAGAAACTGGCAGGATTCCTGATAAGAAAGTCTTGGCTCCACAGTTAAACTCCTAATTTTCAACCTTCATGTTTTTAGTGAATGTTTTTAGTGAATTCGCTGCAGAACATTGCCCTGAACTGCTTTTGCCTTCTTCTATTTTAACTCAAAATGAATGCTGACAGACCTGAGCCTCGCGAACTTACTTCCGCACGCTCTCTTCTGGTGAAAGGACCTTTTCAATCGCATGTTTTAACAGCTCTGGGGATTTCAGACCGACAATTTCCTTTGCCAATTTGCGTTTGTTAGTAAATACTCCAATCTCTGGGGTCATGTCGACGGCGCCCACAAGGTATCCCTCTATACCTAATTTTTTTGTTTTTTTTAAAGATGCTTGCAAGGCTGGTTTTGAGATATCCAGTTTATGAAAATCAACTCTGTCTCCATACGTCTTCCTGGCAGCTTCGAAGGCGGAGTACGCTGTTATGTTACAGGACTCATGGTCACAACCCTTGTTGTAAATGTAGACAACAAGTGGTTTTTCCGCATCAACCTTCTTTTCGCCCGCCGCCTCTACCGGCACAACAAATACCTTGAAAATAACGGCAGCTACAATAAGAGCTGTGATAGCACGTAATCGTGTTGTTGGCATTTTTTTGACCTCGATGGATCGTATTGAGTTTCTTGAGAGCATTGTTTGCTCGCCCATGTCCGTAAAAATCGTAAACGGTATTGCGATTTACATGACAGGCCTTCAGTTCTGCTCAGGTCGAAATCGACTGCGCATATCGCGAACATATCATTGCGGTGCTCGATTTGCCTACAAAGCCTAAATTCTCTGAACTGACTTTCGCAGCTCAAAGAATTTAGCATGTCACAACCCCCATCGTGACGGCGTTTCTACCCTTGGGAAAAAACTATTTTTTAGACTTCGATTTTGCCTCGAGCTCTTTTTGGAGTTCTTTAAACGTTTTTTCTATATCGAGTTCCTCTGTTTTGGTTGCGCCGGTAAATCCGCCCGACGTCGTCTGCTCGGCACTCTTCACTTTTCCTTCTTTGTCGAACTTAACTGTCTTCACTGTGTGTTCCTTGTCTTTTGCATTCGGATCTGTTTTGTCACCAAAATGTATTTCAAATGATCCGTCGCCGCTGCTATCCAGATTTATTCCAAACTCTTTGCTGAGTCGTTTCTGCCACTTGCCGAACTGGTCATCATCGCCAGCTTTGCTAAGCCTTTTGATAATCTTCGACAACTCTTCGAAATCTCCTGCTTTGATTGCTTTGCTTGCTTTCTCAACATCTTCGTTAAGTTGTTCTTCTTTCTTCTCAGCGTTCTCAACCTGTTCGAACATTAGTTCCCAAGCGCGCGCGATCTTCTCTTCTTTGGTCAGCGGCGGCTTGTCCTTGAGGGGCTCGGCAGAGCCCTCTCGCTTCGGATTCGCAAGATCGCACATCGCATCCGCCACCACTTTCGCTCTGTCCTCTTTTGACACCGGCTTAGATTCTGGGGCAGCCGGATCAAATAATTTCAGACTTGGTAGCACCGGCAGACTATCTCTATTTCTGCTGCTTTCATTCAGTTCGCGAAGATCATTTAGAGAGTTACGAGAAGCGTACACTTCGCTGAGGATGTTCTTGATCGGCTCGTTTGTTTCTGACGGTGTAACTGAACGATCGAAGTTATCTGATTGAGTTAATGACATAGTAAGTAATCTCCGGGATAGTAGTAACGAGTCGAGGACTTTGGGTTCGTTCTCTCTCGGCGTCCTGACTCTTTAGTTGTAAAACGGCAAAGTTACGCAAATGTTACCGCTGAAAAGCTGGAACTGGAGTCTCTTTACAATGCTCCTAAAAGCAGCTAGAATCCACGCGCATCGTTGATCTCGCATCTTCAAGGTGGCATGTTAAAAGTGGCAGTCAAAAGGTGGTGGCGGAACAGGATGCGAGAATCACAAATATTGCGCCATCAGGCATTCAACGTCAGTGTGAAAACTTCGCTCCTATTAATTGTAGTTTCATCTGTGCTGACCGGCACGCTTTCATCGATCAGAAGCCCCGCATTTGCGCTCACGGTGCCGG
>CAZRMH010000530.1:0-5125 GCA_964600935.1 uncultured Candidatus Obscuribacterales bacterium | reverse complement strand
CACCTGTGATGGTCGCCATTTCTCCAACCGACGATGATAAACCACCAGCGCCATTGTCCGTCAAACCAGTAATCAAGCCATTGTCGCGAGCCGCGAGCACGAAATCGATAACTCGTTTTTGCGTGAATGGGTCACCGATTTGTACTGCCGTTACTGGCGAACCTTCATGCATCGATTCTGATGAGAAGGTGGCGCCGTGAATTCCATCTTTACCAACTCGACCACCGACCATAATGATGCGATCGCCTGGTTTCGTATGTTTCTCATAGAGATTTATGCCATCTCTTTTGATCGGTAGAATTCCGCCTGTCCCGCAGAAGACCAGTGGTTTGGCGCGGTAACCATCGTGGAAGAATAACGAGCCATTTACGGTCGGAATGCCGCTCTTGTTGCCGCCGTCCTGCACGCCTTTGCGTACTCCGGTTGGAATCGCATCTGGTGGCAACAGTTTCGGTCTATCTGCTAATTCTGAATCGGGATGCGCGAAACAAAATATGTCTGTGTTGAAGATTGGCTTGGCGCCCAGTCCGGTGCCCAGGATGTCGCGATTGACGCCAAGAATTCCAGTTAGAGCACCACCATATGGTTCCAACGCCGACGGTGAATTGTGTGTTTCAACTTTGAAGCAAACGGCAACTTCTTCGTTCCACTTCACCACACCGGAGTTGTCTTCGAACACGGAGAGCAAGTCTGGACGCTGGGCAGAGAGTTTTTTCGTTGCGCCTTTGATGTACGTTTTGTACAAGCTCTGAATTTTTTCAGACTTGCCGGATGAATCGTCTGCCGATTTTTTCTCGACGTAATTGATTGTGGCGTTGAAGATTTTGTGTTTGCAATGCTCTGACCATGTTTGAGCTAAAACCTCTAACTCAACGTCTGTGGGCGATTCTGGTAGTCCTTGTTTGGTTCTTGTTGCAATTACGTCTTTTGTGGCGAAGTAATCACGAATCGCTTTCATCTCTTCGAGTGACAAAGCAAGCAACCGATCTTTGCTCATTTGCATAAGCTGTTTGTCGTCTAGCCCGGTTAACTGAATCGTGTCAGGTGGCTTCGGTTGTGAAAGAAGTACGTCTGGAAACCCCGGTAGGACTGCGTCTTCCGCGGCAGCGTTCAAGTCGACAACAAAGAGTTTCTCAACTAGCGGGTGATAAAGATGATACTGCGATGTTGACTGAACGGCTTTGACGTCAGCGAGACCTTCACCGGCAAGCAAATGACCTGAGCCGCTGGCGACACCGATGTGTGGGTCGATGCCCTTGATACGCAGCGCTTCAGCGATTGTGTGAGCGAGGTTGTCTGTGACGCCGGGCAAAAATTGTTTCTTCGCAATCCAACGGAATCCGCGAGTTTTAAAAGTCGAGAAGAGTTTTTGCAAATTCTCAGACTTCAAAAGCGTTCCAGTTTGATAAACAGGGTCGACTAATACATCATTCAAACATCTGATGAGCTGGTCTTCTTTAGTAACCGTTGGGTCGAACTTGATCCAATATATAGGAAAGTCTTTTTCGTCTTCAGCTAAAACCGCAAATGCCATCACTTCGCGTTTTCCCGCTGATGTTGCTGGTTCCAATCCTATTTCGCTTTTAGCAGTCCTGGTCACTTTGTCGATTCCACCTTTGTTTTTTTCGGGTTCAAGCGTATGCCTTCTTTCGCGACTTGTTGCAGAACTGCCGGGTAAAGGGCGTGTTCTACGGACAATCCGCGAGCGACGAAGGTTTGCAGTGTGTCGTCAGAAAATCTAGGAAATGGTTCTTGTGCCAAGATAATTCCACGGTCGACTTCTTCGTCGACGAGGTGGACAGTGACGCCAGAGACCTTGACGCCGTAATTGTATGCGTCTTCGTAGCCGCTGACGCCAGGGAAAGACGGCAGTAGCGATGGATGGATGTTGATTACTTTGTAAAAGCCGCGTTCGTCGTACCACTGCTTTAAGAATGCGGGACTGATTACGCGCATGTATCCAGCAAGAACAATAAAATCGATCTCGTGAGTTTTAAGATGATCGAGAATTTTCTGCTCGTGCTCAGCACGTTTCATGCCCTTGTGATTTACGGCGAAGGTCTCAATTCCATGCTGTTTTGCGATGAGTAAACCGGGCGCTTCTTCGTCATTGGACACGACGCACTGAATGGTGGCATCAAGGCGTTTGTCAGTGATAGCTTGAATAATCGCGTTGAGATTCGAGCCGCGGCCCGAGATGAAAACTGCTATCTTGAGTGACACTTTGTCGCAACCCTCCAGGCAATATCCTTTCGATAATCGATTCCATTGAACGAAACTTGATTGAGAGCTTCGTATGCGCCTTTCTGCGCTTGAGCAGGATCGTCATGCAGCGAAACCACGGCAAGTACTCTGCCACCGTTAGTGGTGACTACGCTGTCATGTGTTATGGTTCCAGCGTGGAAGAGAACTGTATCGTCCGGCATGTCGCCAATCTCGATCACTTCACCGCGAGAGGAACTTTCCGGATACTTATCGGCACAAGCAACGACACAGCAGCTGAAGCGCGAATCCCAGTCCAGATGCACCTTGTCGAGAGTTCCATCGACGCTGGCAATCAGAGCTGGAACGATGTCCGATTTCAATCGAGGCATTAAAGCTTGTGTTTCCGGATCACCAAAGCGAGCGTTGAATTCCAGAACATAGGGGATGTCGTTTTGCATCAAGATGCCGATGAATAGAACGCCTTTATATTTAAGGCGACCATCTTTCAACGCCGCTTGCAGCGGTTTTACAACTTGTTCTTCTATTACTTCCTTATACTGTTCGTACAGTGGTACTGGCGAGTATGCGCCCATCCCACCTGTGTTCGGTCCACGGTCTCCGTCGAAACGGCGTTTGTGATCCTGGCATGCTGCGAGGGTGAGAGTGTGGGTTCCGTCGCTCAGTAGAAACAGTGAAAGCTCATCGCCTTGCAGTCGATCTTCGACAACGACGATGTTCTGAGCGGGTTGGGTGCTTTTGCTCGCGTACATCTTATCGAGCGCATCCTCGACTTCCTTGAGCGAGTCGCAAACAACGACGCCTTTACCCAATGCGAGCCCGTCCTCTTTGACGACACGCGCCCATTCGTTTTCACTCGCAAACTTCAACGCACTGTTTTTGTCGGTGAAAACTCCGAAACGAGCGGTCGGAATGCCGAGTTCCGTCATCACCTGTTTCGCATGCGACTTGCTCGACTCAAGTTTTGCGCCGGCTTTATTCGGACCAAATACTTTCAGTCCTTGCTCTTCCATATAATCGACGATGCCGTCAGCAAGCGGATTGTCAGGTCCTATGACGACAAGCGAAATCTTTCTCTGTTTAGCAAAATTAGTCAGTTCTTCAAACTTGTCCACGCCAATTGGAACGTTGACTGTGTTTGTTTCAAGTGCTGTACCGCCATTGCCAGGCGCGCAGTAAACCTTCTCCACCAGCGGGCTTTGCGCGATTTTCCAGACGAGTGCATGCTCACGTCCACCGCCGCCAACAACAAGCACATCCATTTTCGACATTACTTGTTGTCACCTCCTGGTTTAACTGAAATATCTTTCTCCGGATGATGAATCGCTGTTCGCATCGGTTGCGAGCGGCGGCGGGCGTGGCGATTATCCGTCTGACCGTTTCCCTGTTTCACTTTTCCGATGGTTGTCTCTAACTGATTCACAAAATCGTCCATGGTTGGTTGATTCGGGAAAACCTCGCTGCCAGCCATTAAATTGGCTAGACTGCCGTACAACGCGTTAACCAGATCTCGTTCGTTGCCCGCAAGCTTCGCTGGTGACTCTTTCAATTCTTCAATACAGATACGTTTGAAATCTGGCTCCAGGCGCTGTTTTGCAATATCTTTCGATTTCTTCAGCGCACTCGCCCATGTCGTATCTTTATATATTTGCCGAATCAATTCTTTCGACAGGTGGTGACCATGCGAGATCAGGCGCAGCTCATCAGGTCCGATACTGTCCGCTAATAGCAGTCTTGCCTTACCGATTTCAGGATATTCGACCACGAACTCAAATTTGCCGTCCCAGAGTTCAAGACCCTTTTCGGCGAAGAGATGATAAAGACCAAGAGCACAATACAGAGTGGTTTCGCATAAGTCTTCAAACGCATCGGCGCTTAAACCAGACATCATGCTGGCTTCCGTCCACGAGAGTAAACGATCGCTTGGTTCCAATTTGGTGAAGAACTCAATGACCGGAACGGGAAACCACTCGCCCGGGCTCGGAACCGCAGGCAATCCGAGTTCTCGCAGATACTCAGGATTTTTCTGGAGGCGCGAAGTCAGAGAACTTCCTTCGGGCATACCGAAACGAAAAACAATTTCCAGTGGAACTAGTCTGCGAACATTCCCATCATTGGCGGCGCTCGCTTGTCGTTCTTTTTGTTGATCGGTTACATGCGGATAGAAATAGAGTTCGTGGTTGAGCATCTTGCGAAGCTCTGGTTTTGGCGTATGCGCTTTCAGCACTTCCATTCGGACGCCATCTGCAGTAGCAATCGCATTACGCTCTACCGTGCCAGCGTCGTTGACGAGGCGCTTAAAGTGATGGGGAAGTCCGCTGTTAGTCAGAGTTTCAAACACCGAATGGTTGAAGCGGCGCTTGAGCCAATCGCCGCCAAAGCGCTTCAAATGTTTTGAATCGCGCAATTCTTTCCAAAAAGAAGATTGTCCGAATGTGTCGAAGAAGTGCGCTCCGAGAAACGCGAGCGCTTTCCCTTTGTTCTCGATGGTGTCGGGCATCTTGCCCCAATCAAAAATTGAATAATCGTCCGTGAATTCGAAGTGCAATTTGTCGGCGTCGTCAGGTGCCTGCCAGAGCCGTTTTACCGACCCTTCATAAATCAGTTTCCCCTCTTGGGATTTACTTGGGTCGCTCACTTTTCCTCCTTGATGTCCACTTCGCGGGGGTGATTAGCAGGACGGTTCCTTGACTTTCTTCTCTTCTTTTCTGTCTATCAGTCGCTGTTTTTCAAAAGCGACGCCTTCAGAAACGCTGGTCGGATAGACGCCAGTGATGCAGCCTGTGCACAGCGAATCTTGCGCGAGCGCAGCTTTCAAACCTTCGATGGTTTGAAACACAACGCGGTCGGCACCAAGCTCGCGAGCCATCTGTTCTTCCGTGCGATTGTAGGCGATACACAG
>CAZRMH010000529.1:0-5133 GCA_964600935.1 uncultured Candidatus Obscuribacterales bacterium | reverse complement strand
GCTACCAGGCTGGGCACTCTTTTGGTTTTGTAGTGTACGGACATAAAATCCGGTTTCGCAAATATCAAAACTGGGTATTACAACTGTGTGCGAGCTTCAGGCGATTTGCCGAAGCAACGACAAAAGTAGAAACTCGAAACAGAAATTTCCGGTAACCCGGAAAGCGTCGCACAGACCGCATGTCTAGAGGTGAGGACAATGGCCACAAAGGACAATACCGAACAAATTCTCTGGATGGCGGACTGCTACAGCCTTGCCAAACGTTTCCCTAATCCGCACACCTGGCTCTCCTTGCTAGAACCAGTTGAAGTGGCTGATGTTGAGAAGCTCAATCCTTTTCACTATTGGCTGTGGATGGAAATCTGGAAGGCTGCACAGACTCAGGAGACATCAGCTATTCCTGCTGGCAAAGCTCAGTAGAATGAGTCAACATAGCCTGCTTCAAGAGAAGTTCGGCTCGTCCAACGCGATTGCACGATTACTTAAAATTGGGGATACCGGCAAAACTTTTGTACTTCTGTAGGCAAGGAAACAAGCCACAGTCTGGGTTTGCAAAAGTTATTTGGCTGGCTTGGCGCACAACAGTTGAGGTGACGGCTGATCCATGGTCGTCGCCTCATAGTGCTTTGAATTTGGTGGCACCACCGATGAATCGCCAACGATGCTATTTTCCAAACAAGCACCACGCTCAATCCGGCTATTTGACCAGACTAGAACATTGTTGAGCGTAACACCTTCTTCAATCACACAGTTATCGCCGATCACAACACTGCCGCTCAATTGAGCACCAGAGCGGATTTCCGAACACGCACCCAAAAGTACGTTGCCGTCAATTTTGGCACCATCACCAAGAAGCGCTCGGTCACCGACGTACACGGTATGTGCATTGATATTTTTTCGTTCGCCGGCAATTTCGACATCGACCAAACCATTGAGCGCGTCGAAATTGGACTGACGGTATTGCGTCAGGGTGCCGACATCAGACCAGTATGTTTCAAACTCAATGCCAAGTACTGGAGCGCCTTTTTCAACGAGCGATGGAAAGAGTTGGCGACCGAATCCAAAGACACCATCCTTCGGCATGTGCTTGAAGATCTCTGGTTCGAGTACGTAAATTCCTGTCGACGCTAAATTAGAAAGCGCTTCGGCTTTACTGGGCTTTTCTTGAAACCCTGTGATGAAGCCATTCTCATCAGTAACCACGACGCCGAAGTGTTCGACGTCCGGAACTTTTTTAACAGCGATACTGGCCAGTGCGCCTTTTCGTTTGTGCTCGGCAACAATTCTCGTCAAATCACAATCGGTCAACAAATCGCCCATAAGCACAAGGAACGTACCGTCGTTCAGAAAGTCGGCGCAGGCTCTGACACCACCCGCGTCACCACTGAGTTCACCCTCTTCTCTGAAAGTTATATCAACACCCAGGCGCTTGCCGTCCTGGAAATAAGCCTTCAACTGATCGGGCAGATAGTGCAAATTGGCTATCAAATCAGTGTAATTATGTTTCTTCAAAAGCTTGAATATGTGCTCGATGACCGGCACATTACAAATCGGGACGAGTGGCTTAGGAACCCTCGCAGTCAGGGGATCGAGCCGGGAACCTACGCCTGCAGCCAGAACCATTGCCTTCATTTCAAACTATCCTCCTGAGTCCCAATTCGCGCGAACCAATCCCCGAGCTTCATCCAAAGCCGCATAGTCAAGTGGGACTTCTCCGCAGAATCAACAAAAGCTTACTCAGTAGTAGAAGGAACTTCAACTGTGAGGGATTTTACTTTGCTGGAAAGACCGGCCAGTTCCTCTTGATCGAGCGCCAGTTGTTGACGGCCATAGCTAATTGCCTGACTGACTAATTCATAGCGCGGACCACTCAAACCGAGGGACTCATCTTTGCTGACATACTTATATATATCCCGATCGAAAGCCGGCGAGAATTGGCTCCATTCACCAGGCGACAAATCGCTCATTGTGCGCTTACGCTTGCGGCAATATTCGACAAGAGGCTCGACCAGAGAGACGGCTTTGTCGGGTTGAAATCCTTTTTCGATCAAATAGTCGATCGCGTTGGCACGATTGGTCATATCAGCTTCTGAAACTTCAGACATTCGTTTGGTATCAAAAACCAGAACCGGCAAAATTGTTTGAGTTAATTCCAGAACGTAATCGACAGTGTAAATCAGCTGATTGAGAGCGGTCAGGAGCTCGTTGCTCTCGTGACTGGAAGTCGATGGTATGCCTTTGAGCTGACTCAAAATTTCAGTCAACGTATAGCCCAGAGAGGCGCTACGGCTTCGTAAGACTTCGAGCACTTCCGAACTTTTTCGGTCTGGAAAGACTTCGTTTTCAAACGAAAAGGCGCGCGGCAAACGGACGTAGCCAAATTCCTGGGTCGACCAGAGCAACATTTCGCTGGCAAATTGCGACAGGTGAGTTCCGAAAATTGCAGCACAAGATGCGAATTCCAAGATGTAATCAATCTCGGAAATCGAATCGAAACAGTTTTGTTCGATGCCGTCAAATCCTAATAACCGAGCCAGCAGTCCGCGATCCAGTGGGTGCTCGAGCAGCACTTGATTATCAAGACCAGCCGGAATTAAATTGACGCGTTTGAACAAATCATGGAAGCGTCTAGTATCCTGACGCAGACGATTCTCGTTTGACAGGAAGTAAAAGCACAACATCTCGCGGCGTTTCGGTTGCATATGCGCATAACCGGGCAGCAGAACGTCCTCATGCGCGCTGGCAAGTTGCAAAAACATGATTCGCAGTTCAGCAAATTTAGCCAGGGCATCGAGAATCGAATCGCGCACCCAGATGCGAACGTCGGTCGCCAGCCAGTCTTCGTCACTGCGTCCCTGATTCAATCGTTCGCCCAGTGAACCGGTCACTTCACTCAAACGACGAAGCAGTGCGGTATAGAGGTCGATATCGTCTTCAGCTAAAAAATGTTTGCCGGCTGCAAATTCTTGAGCGATCTGATCGAGCCCGGCGACTATGCGGTCCGACATCTCACCATTGATGATGCCGCTAGCCACAAGCACTCTGGCGTGCGCTGCAGCAGACGCCAATTGATAGCGCGGCAAAATTTTCTCAACATCCGGCGGGTGCAGAAAGCGCCTCATCCGCGAAATGCGAGCAGGTACGGGTGAACCGTTGTTTGTTAGATCTTCAGACTCCATGCCTAAAGTTGTAGCACAGCGTCGAACAGACAAACAGTCTTGAAATTCCGGTGGCGATTAAGCCACTTTTCGATCAGCCTGGATCTTCTTGGTCTTTTGGATCTGCTTCAGGTAGCGATTGAAATCCTGCTTGTATCGCTTTTGGACCTGCTTGGGAACTGGCATCTTGTCTTCATTTTCGATTGCCATCTATTTCGTACTCCGACAAAAAAACTTTTTTTCTATTGACTTGGTCTGATTCGCAAGGACCTTGACCAAATTTCATAATAGCACAAGTCAATACAAACAATACTCATGGAATATAGCGATCGCTCGACGATCGATATACTACTGAAACTCGCTTCAGGCCTCAGGTACAGCAAAACTCAATACAACAACAACCAGCATCACACTGGCGCCCAAAATATAGGGACTGGAAACGCCAACTGTTTGGAACAGATAACAACCAAGCGCCGGACCAGCGATTCGACCGAGCGTGGAGAGCGATTGTCCGATACCCATCGTGCCCCCCATTCGGTCCTGAGGAGCCAGTTTGGAGAGCAAACTCTGGTTGGCAGGAGTGAGGAATCCTGAACCAAATGCCAGGAGAGTCAATCCAATATAGAGCATCCAAATAGTGGTGCTGAATGGTGTCACAAGCAAACCAATGATGCTTAAAATGGCGCCGGCCGTGATCAGTTTCTTCTCGCCATACTTTTTGGACAGCCCGTGAATAAGCCGACCTTGAACGATCACCATCATCACGCCAATGAAAGTAAACATCATCGAATTTTCAAAAGTACCGAACTTGAAATTACGAATAGTAAGAAGAACGAGCGTCGCTTCCATGTTTGCAAACGCGAAAGTGGACATGAAAAATATGAACAGCTGCACTCGCAATCTTGCATCACCAAGCGTTTCCAGGTAGAACGACAGACCCATTGGAAAACGTTCGGCACCGGCACTGGTTCGTTTTTGCGGCTCCGGCAACCAGGCCGCAGTAAAAATCAAATCGAGCGCGCTGAATCCCAGGGCGACAAAACCTAACTGGGCAAGCGTCATTCCAGCAGCAGCACAACCGCCACCAATTGCCGGTCCTAACACGAAACCCAGTCCAAATGCGGCACCAACCAGACCCATACCTTTGGCTCTGGTTTCTCTGGTAGTAACATCGGCGATGTACGCCTGGGCGACTGCCAGGTTCGCATTTCCGAATCCGGCCACGGCTCTAGAGATGAAAAGCATCGCCAGACTGTTTGACAATCCCCAGGTGGCATAACCGATGCACGAGAAACAAAGACTTATCAGCAGCACGGGTTTTCTGCCGATTCTGTCCGAAAGCCTGCCCCAGAAAGGCATGAACAGAAACTGCATTAATGAATATATGGCTATCAAAAGACCGATAGTAAAATCATCGGCGTGAAACTGTTGTGCATAAGTCGGCATTGCGGGAATAATCAATCCGAATCCGATCAGATCGATAAAAACAGTGAGTCCAATTAGCAACAACGCTTTCTTATCTGGTTTATCTGTCGCTGGACTTTCTTCGGTCGGCGGGGTTTGTGTACTATCCATAACACTCCAAGATTCCGATAATCGAACAGCAATTTGTCTGAAATTGCCTTTTTTAGAGTCCGCGGCATGCCACCAGATGGCGTTTGATCGAATGTCGAAATGCTGGAATAAGCCCAGGGCGCGGAATACTCGATTCTCGGACCTGATATTAAGACTATTCGCCTTCAAAGGTTTGTTCTTCACCACAAGTGGTAATTAAAAGTAATATAAGAGAGGCGCACCGTTGCAGAAACGCAATTACTACATTCGCTCGTTAAATAAGATTGCCCAAATCCCATGAAGCTTTGCCTGGTTTGCAATTTTCAAACTGCTGAAGACAATGACATCTGTCCACGAGACGGTTCGTCAATGGTCACTGTCGGCGACGATCCCTTACTCGGGATGGTGGTCGAAGGGCGCT
>CAZRMH010000528.1:4480-5150 GCA_964600935.1 uncultured Candidatus Obscuribacterales bacterium | reverse complement strand
GATGCCATACTCATCTCTATCCGAAAGATCGGCACCAGCAGGCGCTATTCGAGCGCTCCTGCTGTCGATTAAAACACTGCCGGCAATATCACTCTACTCAGTTTTGTTTTTCGTACTGACCAGTTTTCTCTCATCACCTATAGACCTTTTATTGCTTTCGAATCAAAATCTGGCTAACCATCCTCTGCTGCAAATTCTCTTCATCTCACTTAGAATCATTTGGCACGTTCTATTTTTCGTTTACGTCGTGCCAATTTCGATGCTCATACCATGTGAAATGATTCGTGGAAACACCGATTAATAGACAAAGATCGCGAGGTGAAAACAACAATGCCGTTTTCAATCATCAACAATCCAGGCGGCAGAATGGACCGGATATTGAGTCAAGCGAAAACGGCCAAGTCCGTTCGTTTTGTGCTATGCGTCGGTGGAACGAAAACCAGTGATGTAGAGGGTCTTTCCGGCGCCGGTGCAACCCCCGAAGACAGAAGGTTAACGCCCAGATGTGATGCAGAAGCGCTGGTCAATGGTATTGAGGGCAAAACCAGCGAACTACCGGTATCGCCCGAAGGCATAGTATCGCCCGTGGTGATAACCGCTGCTTGTCTAAAACTTCTAAACATTCCAGTAACGGTAGTAGATTGCGGTACCTTTGCCGGTCCACGTGTCG
>CAZRMH010000528.1:0-4470 GCA_964600935.1 uncultured Candidatus Obscuribacterales bacterium | reverse complement strand
GTCGGAGAACGAATCGACGTTGGCACTCCGCCGGCTGAATGCGTTTCCAGCGGTGCCGCCCAAGAGTTGAGCAATGTCGAAAAGCTGTTTAACGATGGGTTTTCACTCGGTGAAAAACTTTCGAGTGAAGCAGACCTGATAATCATTTCGGAATGTGTGCCGGCTGGCACGACTACAGCATTCGCTGTGTTAACGGGACTCGGTTACGATGTTCACGGTGCAGTTTCCAGCAGCATGCCAAACTTCAATCACCAGATGCGGTGGCAGTTCGCAATCACCGGGTTGACAAAAGCAGGACTCGTCGGTCTAATCAAAGCAGGAGATCCGGATGCCACACAGGAAGCAATCGCACAACCACTGAGGGTGGTGGCAGCTGTAGGCGATCCAATGCAACCATTTGCAGCCGGTTTAGCGCTTGCAGCCAGCAAGAAGGCGACAATTATTCTTGGCGGTGGCAGCCAGATGCTGACTGTATTTTCCCTAGCCACGGCTTGCACCAGATATGGTGTTTTCCGCAACGGAGCCGAGTCTGTAGAGATCGCAGAAAATTCAAACCTTAGCAATATCGGTGTTATCACAACATCTTGGGTCGCGCACGACAAGAACGCTAAAGTTTCAACTATTAGTGAAACTCTCGACGCGCCTTTCGCCTGCTCTATGCTCGATTTCAGCAAATCAGCACACGTCGGTTTAAGGGCATATGAAGAAGGTCACGTAAAGGAAGGAGTCGGCGCAGGAGCATCGATAGTGCTCACGCATGTGTTGAAAAACCTGAGCGCGACGCAACTGATTGAAGCAATCGACGAAACTTATTCGCAAATGGCACTGGGGAGAACAACAACAGGATGCTAGCGCCAACGTCGCCCGGTCGACAGTTTAAACCTGCGCAGTTAAGTGGAAACACTCGCGGGCTAAGACAGACGAGTACCTCAGGCCACTAGCGCAATTTCTCGATTAATCGTTCACGCTGCTGAGTTGAACTTTGTTGCGACCATCTTCCTTGGCTTTTTGAAGCGCCAGTTTCGCATCACGCAATATCGTTTCCGGATTTAGATCTTCCATGTTGAAACTGGCGCATCCCACGCTGACTGTCACTTTCGGAGCCTTCTTCCCGCGACCGAAAGACCAAAGCTCGATGTCAGATCTGACCTTTTCACCAAGTGTTTTCGCACCGGCGCCATCAGTATTCGGCAGAACGATTGCGAACTCATCGCCGCCGTATCGAGCGACCAGATCGCTGGAACGTGTTGTAGCCAACAAACGATTGGCGACACCAGCAAGAATCGAGTCTCCCATCTCATGTCCGAACTCTTCATTCATGCCGGCTAATTCATCGATATCAACGATAGCAAGACCGACAGGTAGCCGTTGCCTGAAGGAGAACAATAATTGCTGTTGCAAAAACCCGACCAGAAATTCTAGATTGTACAGACCGGTCAATGGATCGACATTGGCCCTGTAGGCCTCGCGGTTCAGCAGACTTTCGATCTCCTGGCGAGCGAGCAGCAACTTAAAAACAGGTTGAATTTGCGATTGCAGTTTTTCCAGGAAATCTTTATGAACTGACTCAGCATCGTGCTTTCCATAATATCCAAAGAAGATTGCACCAATGCCTTCGCCATTTCCTTCAACAGGCAAAATATCAAAATGTTCGAGTGTAGCACCATTGTCGGTAACCTCGACACGCGGGTCGATATGCGGTTCTGCAGTGATCGACATCTTAGCGAGAATCTCAGTGAGAAGTCGCTCATACGACTGCGATACTATCGGACCACTTGCTCTGAGCGAAATCCATGGATTGTTCGAATCCGCGACGACGATCCCGAGCACATCACCTTGAAACAACTCACCGACCAAGCGATAGTATTCATCGAGGAATTGACGTCTGGGCTCAATCACTTCACTCAAACGGCGAACGATTCTTGCAGTCACCCTTTCCAACAGCAACACGTCAAGCAAGGCGCCATAGCTTCGAATGGCTTCTCTGGAATCGAATTTAGTGCCCGCTGGAAACACCCCTTGAGACTTTTCCGAACTCCATTCACGCGCTCGCGCTTTCGCGAGACTCCTGTCAAGAACTTCGCCAATTGGCGTTATCCCATCTGCTAGATCTTCGAGCTTGACGATTTCATCAGCATAGGCAGCCGTTTTCCAAAACATTGTATTGTCATTGGTACTCGACTTGACAATAACCACAGACAGAGCCGATGTCGACTGGTTAGATTTGATCAACGAACCAAGCTGATATCCGGACATGTCAGGGAGGTCAGTCTCGATGACGACGACATCAGCCCCGCCATTGTTGAGTTCATCGAGCGCATCAAAGCCGTTGCCGACTGTCTTGTGCTGATAGCCCTTGCTGTGCAGGTTGTCCGCATCCAGCCAACCAGCATCGGGTGAGTTGACAACAAAGATAACCTTGGAATCCGCCATCGGTCGCTCCAGACAAAAGTGATCACACCGAGCATTTTACAGCTATTACCAAGGTTAGTCTCTTCCAGGGAACGATCGACCATCCAAAAGCTGTAATTATCTAAACGAATTCGGTCGCGCCCTGTCCAAGTGATATGATCGGCAATTGCAAAAGCTCCTCTTTAATGCCGGAAAGGCGCACGGACACTCTATGCAAACTAAAACACCAACATTGAAAGACTCTCCACTAACATTCCAACTGACCGAAGACCAGGCGCTTATTCGCGACACCGTTCGCGAAATCGCCGAAGCCGAATTCGCGCCGAAAGCCGCCGAAGTAGACCAAAAGCACAGATTTCCTCGTGAAAACTGGGAATTGCTGGCCGCTTCCGATCTCTGCGGACTGCCATTTCCAGAGGAATACGGCGGTGCCAATCTCGACAAAGTCACCTACGCGATCGTTGTAGAAGAGCTTGCTAAAGCCTGTGCGACAACATCGGTTATCTACTCGGCACACGTGTCATTGACATGCGCGCCGGTATTCACCTTCGGCAACGAAGAGCAGAAACAAAGAATTCTAAAACCGATGTGCCTGGGCGAAAAATTGGGTGCGTTCTGTTTGTCGGAGCCAGGAACCGGCTCAGATTCAGCCGCCGCAACTTGCACCGCGGAATTGAAAGGCGATCAGTTCATTCTGAATGGATCAAAAAACTGGATCACTAATGGAATCGAAGCGGACTGGTATCTGGTAATCGCCCAAACCGATACAGCCAAGCGCCACAAAGGTTTAGTCGCTTTGATGGTCGAGAAGGGCGCAGAAAGATTCACCTTCGGCAAACTCGAAGATAAGCTTGGTATCAGAGGTTCCTCAACCTGCCAGATCTCGTTCGACAATACGCCTGTACCGAAAGCCAATATGCTGGCGGAGATCGGCGACGGATTCAAAGTTGCGATGTCAACTCTGGACGGTGGACGAATCGGTATCGCCGCTCAGGCTGTGGGTATCGCACAGGGCGCCTGGAATCATGCGCTGAGATACTCCAAGGAGCGCGCGGCGTTTGGCAAATTCATCGGTGAATTTCAGGCAATTCAACACATGTTAGCTGAGATGCAGACCGAAATTGACGCGGCAAGGCTACTGACGTATCACGCCAGTGTGGCTCAAGATCTCGGCAAAAAATTCACCATGGAAGCTGCTCATGCCAAGCTCTACGCCGCAGAAGTGGCGATGAGAAGCACCGTCAAATGCGTGCAGATTTTTGGCGGATATGGGTATGTTAGTGATTATCCGGTTGAACGTTATATGCGTGACGCCAAAATCACGGAGATATACGAAGGTACTTCGGAAATCCAGCGATTGGTAATAGCTAGCAACTTACTCAAGGGAAATTAAAATATGAACTGGCAGCCACCACCCCCTCCCCCCAGACCAGGCGGTCCAGGTCCTGGACCTGGCGGTGGTCAACCACAGCGTCCCGGCGGACCAGGACCAGGAGGTCCAAACGGTCAGCAACCACAGCAGCAATACCAGCAGCAACAACCACAGCAGCAACAGGCTCCTGGTCAAAAAGACTGGAAAGAGATGAACTTCTACCAGTTGTTGCAAGTCAATCGCGAGGCGCACTCGACAATCATTCGATACGCATATCGATTTCTAGCAGCGATGTATCACCCGGACAATTCAGAGACTGGTGATGCCGAGAAGTTCAGAATCATTACGGAAGCATGGCGCACACTCTCTGATGAAGGGAAACGCGCAGCTTACGACATGTCGCTCGCGGCCGAAGCAGAACAACCTGGACATCCTAGACCTGGTGGCGCGCCTGGTGCAGCACCGACGCAACAGCGAACAGCTGGCTATGGACTTCCAAAGAATCTCAAGACCGGAATCTCCTGGCAAGAAATTGAACTTCGACTGGCTATCCTGCAAATTCTGCTGGACGCTCGGAAGAAGAAACCAAAGAGCGGTGGCGCGTCCGCGAAATTAATCATGGACGTTCTCAACATCGACAACGTCGAAGAAGTTGAATATGCGCTCTGGTACTTGCGTGAGAAAGG
>CAZRMH010000527.1:0-5158 GCA_964600935.1 uncultured Candidatus Obscuribacterales bacterium | reverse complement strand
TGTCTACGCCGGCAATAAAGGGAATTGCAGTAAAGAGTGCACGCATAACACCTCGCGCTGGTCTAGTCTCAGCACCGGCTCTGGTTTTTTTCTGGATTAGTTTGACTACGTTAGTCAACAGACCGACACCTGCGATAATTTTAGAAAGCATATTCAACTCCATTTGTTCCACGTGGTATTTCCCGATTCTGCTCGTTTCTTTACTTAACCGACGGTTTGCTCAGCGTTGCTTTCGCTATCTCCTGAATCGTGCGATCACGAAAGCATAAGTCAATTTACGTCGCGCCTCGGATTTCTTCGACCGAATCACTATGCCCTAATGCCAGCTACGATTTATCGGTTTAAATCAATTCGTAAGTCCATGGTTCGTCAACTAACTTGCTTGGGGGTGTAAAACGAATTTAGTGCAACCATCTCGTTTCTCCGCGAAGCGTTTGTAAGCACCAGGAGCTTGATCTAGAGAAATCACGTCTGAGATAACGAAACGTGGATCGATTTCGTTTTTCATGATTCGCTCAAGTAATGGTTGCATGTAGCGATGAACATGAGTCTGCCCCATTTTGAATGAGAGACCTTTGGCAAACGCAATTCCCAAAGGGAAACGATCTACCAGACCGAGGTATACGCCTGGAATTGATACCACGCCGCCGTTCCGGCAGAGTCTTATCATCTCTCGCAAAGCATGCGTGCGATCGAATTCGACCTTCGCAAGTTGCATAACAGTGTCAAAAAGCGCATCAATAGTGTGACCATGCGCTTCAAGACCGACTGCGTCGATGCATGCGTGTGGTCCGCGGTTTTCTGTCAGCGCAAAAATTCTTTGTTCGACATCTTCTTTCTCGTAGTTGATCGTGACGGCCCCGCTACGTTCTGCCATCGTCAATCGCTCGGGAAAACGATCGATTGCGATCACTTGTGCTGCTCCCAGCATGAAGGCACTCTTGATTGAAAATTGTCCTACAGGACCGCATCCCCAAACAGCAACCGTCTGACCAGGTTGTATGTTGCAGTTTTCAGCCGCCATATAACCGGTTGGAAAAATGTCGGATAGAAAAAGCGCGTGATCTTCAGTTATGTGCTCTGGCAAAACTAATGCACCGACATCAATTTTTGGTACACGGACATATTCAGCTTGGCCGCCGGGATAGCCACCGTACATGTGCGAGTATCCGAATAAACCAGCTGTGGTGTAGGCGGTTAGTTTCGTTAGTTTGTCGGCATCGGGGTTAGTCGTTTCGCACAGCGATGTTTTTCCTTCGAGGCACATCACACAGCTTCCACACGCGATCACAAACGGTATGACGACTCTGTCGCCAACTTTGACACGTGAAACAGCTTTGCCTACTTCTATAACCTTACCTGCGAACTCGTGGCCGAGGATGTCCCCTGACTTCATTAAGGGCGTGTATCCATCATAGATATGTAGATCCGAACCGCAAATAGCTGATGAAGTAATTTCGATTATTGCGTCAGTAGGCTCAACTATCGATGGATCCGGAACATTGTCGATCCTCACATCTTTAGTACCGTGCCAAGTCAATGCCCGCATAACAGAACCTCCAATTAGATAACGCAAAATTGCCCGAAACGAGCAAACACTTTATTGCTATCCGACATAGCGGATTGTCTGGCTGCTCATGCCGTTTTTGACGTGCAAGTCTCACGGCGGAAAGGCTGAATGACGCTTAAGCTCAGGTTCGTCGCTATCCTTTAGTGGTGGTATCACTTTTAATACTACTGGCGACTCGCGAAACACACCAATCGTGCTACGACAATTGAACACGCGCTGTCCATCCCGCGTGAACTCCTTGCGTGGTTTCAAATTTTTATTCATAGCAGATGAATTGATTACCGATCACCGTTTCGAAATTAGAAAGTTCAAAGGAACCTGTCGTATCCTAGATCCGTCACCGAAGAAATTGAAAAGGATAGGACAGATCAGCAGGAAGCTGACGGGAGAATTTTGTGGTGACTTTATTAGATAGGTTCCAGGAGAACCGCAGACAAGTTTTGTCAATCCTGCTGCCTTGCATGTTCGCAGCTGCCTCAGGACCGGCATATGCAGATGACACAGACCGAATTCGTGGATTTTTACGGGGAGTGGCGTCGTGGTATGGAAACAAGTTTCACGGACGGAAAACCGCTTCTGGACAGATTTTTAACCAGAATGACTTTACATGCGCGCATAAAACACTACCGTTTGGTACGCACCTTCTCGTAAAAAATCCGGCAACCGGACTCGAATGCGAGGTGGTTGTGAACGACCGAGGACCGTACCACGGGCGTAGAGTTTTAGATTTGTCGAGAGCTGCGGCCCATAAGATCGGCATATCCGGTGTTGCAAGTGTGGTGTATAGAACCGGTCGATACGTTGCTAAGAAAATAGATGACCTTGATGACAATAAGGTCGTAAAGGTCGCGGCAGTGAAACCATCTGCTTTGGACAAGTCTCCGACTCAAGTTGCGTCCGCCAAACAATTCAGTCAGCACCAGACCGACAAGAATGGCTTAGAGCTTGCCTCCGCTCAGCCATCGGTGCACGGGCAGGGGCAACAAGTTGACGTTTCTGAAGATGATGGTGCACATAAGATTTGGACTTACTCCGCGGATAGATCGACGCTTGAGGTCGCCGCAGAGCATGAGCTCAATCAGTCCGAATCTGAATCTCCAGTCGGTGAGATCGCATCGGAGTCTATTCCACTTGTTGAGCGAACAAGAGTACAAGTTGCGACAGCCGAATCTGACAGCTTGGTTCAGTAAGCATCGATTGAAATTTCATAAGCTAAAGTCGCTAAGCTACCGGATTTGGTGCGCTTTATCGTTCGGCTCTGGCGGCGATCCGCTCGCATCGCCTTAGTTGAAGCGAGCTATTGGGGAAGAGGCGGACTTTATTTACCGTCTCGAATTGTGAAACAGTCCAGTTACGGGCAACGATACATGGTGAAGACAATGTTTGGACTTGAAGAGCAAGCAAAAAACCAGGGTCCATTGTCGAGGCGCAGGGACGTTCATATTCTTCACTCAGAAGGAATTTGGATAGTCACTACAGCCGGTCGTGATGAGACGTACTTCGATTCCCTTGCTGAAGCGGAGGAGTACGGCCGCGAAATTGCTTGTCGAGAAGCATCAAAATTTTTCATTCACACCGAAGAGGGTGAAATCATCTTAAGAGAATGCTACGAGCAGGATTCCGCTACGAGCGCCGCTTGACGTTACACGGACTGGAGGGAGTTTCATGGCTACTAAACATTTATACGATCGGACTGTTCGCGAGACCACAGACATTGGTGGCATCGGCGAGGATCGTGGTGGCATTCCAGTGCTGATCGGTTTGACAGTTGTAATGGTTGCGATTATCTTCTTTGCCCTGGGCTACTTGGTTCTGAACGCGCCAGGAGCAGGCTATGACAGTGACTCACCGGGCCGAAATGAAACTGTTCAAAATCAGAGTCATGTGCCGGCTCCTCCATCATCTCTTAGGGGTCATATCTGATCGATAGAATTATGCGATTTTAAGTGCTTGGCTCTGAATAAAAATAATGGGAGCTGGTCCGTTTGACATGAGGTTGGTTGCCTCTATCATTCCCATCTCATGAACAGTCTCTTCTCGTTCGCCGGTCCTTTTGTGCATGCCTATTTTTGAAATCGACGCCGATTTCATTCGAATGCGCTATTCCTTGAAAGAATGCCCACAGTTATGAAGAGCAAGCATGAATAAGAAAAACAATTCGAAAGTTTCGTCTAACGGACATAAAGTCGCGTCGAAAGCCAAAGCCAAGTCCAAGTCATCGAGTAAATCGAAACGCGCTGGCGCAAGTCGTGTTACTTGGGCCGAGAATGTAGATAGTGCTAAGACCGGTACAGGTTCTGCGAAAAATCGAAGGACTGGCAGTAAGTCTGTGAGTAAAAAGGACAGCGCATCGGAAGTGAAGAAGAGATCCGTGAAAGGCGGTACCAGCAAAAGTGGTAGTTCCAAGTCAAATGCAACTGGTACTAAATCCGGTTCGAAGTTCACATTCGCTGGACAGTCAGTGTCAGCCAAAGACTCATCGCGAAACGGCTCCGACAGTGGTGAGAAATCGCCGAAAGTTTTGTCTATAGATATCGGCGGCACCAAGGTCAAAATGTTAGTCACAGGTGAGCTTGAGCCGCGCAAAGCACCTTCAGGAACAGAATTCACTCCGATGAAACTGTTGGAAGTCGTCAACGAGTTGACTCCCGACTGGGAGTACGATGTGATAACAATCGGATTTCCTGGTCTCGTTGGACCTAACGGGCCTTTGGCCGAACCAGGCAATCTTGGACCGGGGTGGGTTGGTTTTGACTTCGCCGGCGCGTTTCAATGTCCGGTTAAGATTCTCAATGATGCTGCCATGCAAGCCGTCGGCAGTTACGAGGGCGGACGCATGCTTTTTGTTGGACTCGGCACCGGATTCGGTTCTACGGTGATCGTCGATCACGTCATTTTGGCCGTGGAACTTTCTGGGCTTAGATGGAATTCCAGACGCTCTCTGGGAGACTTGCTGTCCAAGAGGACTATCAAAAAAATAGGACTCGAGAAATGGCGATCGGCGGTGCACGACGTCGTTCACTCCTTAATGAGAGCTTTTGTGGCAGATTACGTTGTAGTTGGTGGCGGCAACGCTAAGTTGCTGAAACAGCTTCCTGCCGGCGCTAGGGTCGGGCACAATCAAACCGCGTTTCGCGGTGGATTTAGAGTTTGGGGTGTGGACAATAACTCGAGTGAAGATCTCGAGCTGCATGGTAATTGGAAAATTCTGTAACCTCTCCGCGTCGCTACAAACAGAAAGATGAGTTCGCAATTGCTACCTCATCTTTCTGTAATTTCTTATTTGCGATTTTAGTAGAACCAATATCCGTTATTGACGCGATGCATTTTTCTGTAACGGTTCCATCGATGATGATCGTTGTCCCATCCGTACCAATGTCCTCGACGGAAATACGGCCGGTATCTTTTGTTCCGGTGAGCTTTAACGAAAACGCTATTGTTTCGCCAAACGCCGTCATCCCACCGATATCTTTCGGCGTTGGCCGCGGTTGGAACCATCGCCACCAAAGCTGCGGCAACAAGGCCGACATTCAGCAGTTTGTTCAGCATAACTATCTCCTTCTTGAAACACGACTTTCTCTTTGTAGC
>CAZRMH010000526.1:0-5170 GCA_964600935.1 uncultured Candidatus Obscuribacterales bacterium | reverse complement strand
GCACAGTCCTGAGTATTAAGGACATCACAATAGAACAGGATACTCGCAGGGTAGCGAAAAATGGCGAAGAGGTTCTTCTGCTGCCACTCGAATACAGCCTTCTCGAATTCCTTGTCAAACATAAAGAACAAACATTCAGCGCCGAAGCCCTTCTCGACCGGGTTTGGAAATCAGGAACCGAAGTAAGCGAAGACGCGGTACGCACTGTAGTAAAAACGCTAAGAAGAAAAATTGCAAACAGCAACGGTTCCTCGATAATCAAGACTGTATACGGCGTTGGTTATCGCGCCTCGGAAGAGACTGACAAATAGCGTTAAGGTTTTAAACTTGAAACCGTGAAACACCGTGAGTTTCACCGAAGAACTCGCCATGTGTTCGATCTCACGACTTTCTCACAAAGTTTCAATATCCTAACTTGGCTACCAGCAACCGCTGTTTCTCTGCCTGATTAGAACCCAGGGTATCAACATGTCTTCATTCCAAGAACGGTCCAATACATGCAAAAATGACTCATCTTCAGACTCGCGCTCTGTATACCAACCACCTATAGTTGACCTGACTGAGAACCAGTTAGATTTTGCAAAGCCTGAAGACAGCTCAGCTGCGGCGGGCAAAACCTTACTGGAGTCGACTTTTATCGCTCCAGGCGGCTGCGCGCAGAATCGAAACGATCAAGCAAAGCCACAAGAAACATCGCAACAGGCAATGGAAAAGCTTGGTTTGCCCAAACTAGACATTATTGGACAAAGCCAAACTGTTGCATTTTCATTAGCCCCTCTTCAAGTAACCGACAAGAAATCAATTTTCGATCACATGATAGATTCAGCAAAGCTGTTTAAACTCAGTCAACCACTTGATGAAAGACATTCGATTACCGAAAACGCAATCACCGATTCAACCAGACCAGAAGTCAAAGTTAAGCCTGAATCTGTAGACTATCCTGGTCAAGGGCAAGTGAAACTGACTTGGGATGGTGACAAACTTGCCACCGCAATCGGTGTTGATGGAAACAAATGGGAGCGTATAAAAGAAGATGGAAAGTATGTAGACTCCTGGCGCAGTGCTGGTGGCATCTGGAATGGAAAGATAGAATTCGACCTGAAAACCAACGACCTTTCCTATACGAACCAGGGATGGCCAGAGGCAGGCGGCACCAAAGTCATTTTTCATACATCTGGCGAGAAAGAGAGTGTTTCCCCAGACGGTAGTAGCAGGATAGATTTTTCCAATAATGAGTCGGTAACATATAACAAAGACAAAATCATGACTTCTTTCAAGTCCGCTGATGGCACCACCCGTAGTTTCAGCGACTTTAAGAGCTTTAATGCGTCGGGGGACTTGGAACCGACCAAGATCAAAGTGGTAACGGCAGCTACAGCCACTGCTCAGTCGACTGAAACAAACTGGTCATTGGACTCAAGCCATGTATGGAAATGTGAAGGCAATCCAAACGAGCATGTTGAATTCGATGTCGATCTTAAAAGAGGTATTTATGCTTACGACGACTTTAACACAGGCGTATGCAAACGTTTGGTTCCCGGAAAGTACTCAGAAGTAAGCGAATCGGAAGGCGGCGAAACCTATCTCAAAAGAGATAATGCTGACAGCACAAAAACCGTGAGCCGATGGGACAATCAATGGAGCGTCGACCTCAAAGACGATCATGCAATTCGAGTTGAATCAGAGGCGAAGGTTCGGGAAGTTTCTCGTGACGATAGTGGAGCAGTAACTTCGCTACGCGACATAACACTAAATCGGAAGTGGTCGAAGACGGATCAAGGCGAATGGCTTGCGACCCCTCTCGATCAATCGAAACCGTATTCACCGCCAGCAGTAGCAAAATTTTCCGGCGAAGTTCTAGTCGACGCTCGTGGTCTGACACTTGTGAAAAGTGCAGCTAATCAATTTAAAACTTTAACTGCAGATGGGGAGTTACGAGAGGCTTCCAAAAGTGAGAATTTAAGGGGATTAGCAGCAATAACTCCGGAATTTACGCTGCCTGAAAAAGCTCGCTTTGCAGAAAGCATCAATAACTTCATGGAACGTCCAAAACTTTCTATAGAAGAGAAAGAAAACTCAATCGAGCAAATCAAGCGTTTAATGACCAGCACAGACGGCGGACCGTTCTCCAGTAAGGAGAAGCAAGTTCTAGCAGCGCAATTGAGCTGGCACCTTGCCCGTCCATTCCGACAAGAACAAGGACCTAATAATACGTGCAACGTTACGGCAATCAGGTCCGCAATGGTGACGGAGTCGCCATCATCATTTTCGAAAATGATAGCCGACGTCGGAACGACTGGGAAATTTATCACCGCAGATGGTTCCACTGTGACACCAACAGTTTCCGGAATGAAACTTAATTTCGAGAACCTGAGTTTTCCGCCTGTGCCAGGGGCGCGAAGCTGGCTGGGACAGGTTTCCGATCACACGATGGTCAATGTCTACTGGCAAAGAATGACCACGGACACATATGGACAAACAGTGAACAAAGGCGATCTCACGTACGTCCAACTTCCTGGAACTGGTGACAGCGGAGAACGAATACAACGCAATTTCAATGGAACAGCAATTTACCAACTAAAAAATAAACACAACGAGTTTCTTGCCACCTGCCCCAATCTCGGCGTTGGAAACCTGGCCGACATCTATGGTCAAATCACCGGACGGGACGAGTCCAATCGCGTAATTGCAGTTCCTGCCATTATAAACCCGAACGAAACAGCGACTAAAGTCAATAACGAAGCTGAATTCGAAGAAAAGATGGCAACAGGTCCTTGGCCGAAAATCATAGGAGTCCATACCAGTAACGATCCATTCTTCGTCGATTCCGGTTACGGAACCGCCGGTGGTGCCGGCGGGCGCACAGGCGGATGGCACGTAGTAGTCGCTCATCAGTATGAACCAAAATCTCACCGGGTCAGCGTGGATAACAGTTGGAATACGAATGTCGACCATGTAATTCCGACCAAACATCTTACCATCTCTCAACTATACAAAGCCTCCACAGGCGCCGTCCAGTAGATGTTTCAGCTCGATCTGATTCGAAGTTGTCTCAACGGTTGACCCTGAAATTGAGCTCGAAGAACGACTGGAAGCCTGATTAGAGAGGTAAGGGCGACTCGGGTCGCGCCTAGTTCGATTTCGAATACCTAAGTTGTTTACTGATAGAGTGTCAGGACGATACATCCTGTCCCTAAAGCTTGAAGTCGAGTATAATCTCATGCAAGCAACAATTAGCGTTCTAATTCAGCGCCTGAGTTAACTTCATGCATGTCATAGTCACTGCCATCGGTAGCGCCGGCGATATCAACCCAATGCTGATGTTCGCGTGCGAACTCGATCGACGCGGGCACGATGTAGACTTCATCGCCAACGGCTATTTCGAACAGAAAGTAAAAAATGCTGGCATAAATTTTCTGCCGCTGGGTACTGCCGATCTCTATCATCAAGCTGTTGCCGATCCCGATCTTTGGATCCCACAAAAGGCGTTTCAGGCGGTTTGGAGAAGCGAAAAAGCAAGTCTTCAAATGAGCCTCGATATCATCGAAGAGAATCTGAAACCAGATACGGTGCTGGTTGGTTCTACCCTTGCATTCGGAAGCCGCCTGGCGCAAGAGAAACACAAAAAGCGCTCAGCGACAATTCACCTGGCACCCAGCTGTATCATTTCCGCCCATGACCCGATGGCGATGCCCGGATTGAGCTTCGTTCCAGCGCTACCGTATTCAATGAAACATCTGCTTATGTCTAGTATAGATAAGTTCTGGTTGGACCAAACCTGCTTGAAAGATCTGAATGAAATCCGACGAGATAACGGACTGCCGCCGGTTAAGAGCGTGATGAGGAAGTGGATGCATTCCACAGATCAAGTGATTGGAGCCTTTCCTAACTGGTACGCTGAAGTTCAGCCTGACTGGCCGCAAAATACAATCCTGACAGGTTTTCCGGTCTATGACCGACCGGAGGATCAGACTCTTTCACCTGAGCTTGAATCCTTCCTGAGCGCTGGCGAAGCACCAGTCGTTTTTACCGCTGGTTCTGCCATGGCACATTCAAGGAAGCATTTTGAAACTGCAGTAGCCGCCACTCAAAAAGCCGGACTGAGAGCAGTTTTAGTATCAGCCTTTCCCGAACAGATACCGCAAAATCTGCCGACTACTATTCTGCATGTAAATTACGCACCATTTGCGGTGCTCTTTCCAAGAGCATGCATCGTTCAACATCACGGTGGCATCGGAACAAGCATCCAGGGACTGGCTGCAGGCGTGCCTCATATCGTCACACCATTTGCCCATGACCAATTCGATAATGCCTTCCGGTTGCAACGACTCGGCGTCGCGCGCGAAATCAATCGCCTCGATTCAGACCTCTGGGCGAAAACTTTAACAAGTTTAAAAGAGAATCCGTCAGTCCAATCCGATTGCCACAGAACCAAAGTGCTCATGAACGAATCACCTCCAGCGACCGTACTGGCAGCCGACGCCATAGAACGACTCGGTTCAAGCTAGTCCTCAATACCTGACAAAACCGGTCACTGTAGAATTCAACATTAAATTCCGAAAGTGCCATCTGTAGACTTATTTAACTACCCTCAGTATCTATTTCGCGAGAATCGACCAGGTCGGTGTCGCGGCCGAATGCCTCTAGTGGGAATAAAACGAGAAGCTTGAGATTGAGCGACATGACGAAACGCACAAACGACCATCATGATGCACCGGAAGGCGACAAAACAAAGCCATCCGGCGACAGCACAAAGGACAGTCTCAAAAACGATCGCACGGTCGACAATAAAGTCATTGAGAAAGAGCGTGCGGTTGCTGCTGAGGATTTCTCGGTTACGAACATTAATGTTGGCGAAATCCAAAAGGCGAACGAGAAGTTTCAAAACAGCGGCAGCGCCTTTGAACTGGTCGACAGTTCCTCGGGCGAGATTCTCGCGAGGTCCAAAACAAAATTAAAGTCTGATTTCGAAAGGAGTTCGAAGGATTTATTCGAATCCTCGCCTGCCTCAGTTGACCCGGAATTCAACTCTACAGCAAATCAAGGTTTCGACGCCACTCACCAGTTCAACGACCTCTTCAAAAGGAATGACAAAACTGGCGAATCAATTGCCATCAAGGGCGGTGCACTGAATCAAACATTTCCATCTACCACTCAAGCAGACTCGCTA
>CAZRMH010000525.1:0-5184 GCA_964600935.1 uncultured Candidatus Obscuribacterales bacterium | reverse complement strand
GCAAGGACAGATCGGTGCCGCGTGGGATACGGCTTTTGAAATTCCCTCGACGCCGACTAAAAATCTCCAGGCACTAATGGACATGCGCACCATATTTGGTGGCTCTGAAGAGGCATTGAAAGAGAGTCGGGAGCTTTTGCCAGACTTCCAGAAGATCGAAGTGATCATGGCTGGGAACATGACTGATCCGACAAAGGCGCATGACACGACTAACGAAATTTTTGCTGCAGTGAAAGCTATGGAAATGCAGGGCAACATTAAAAGCACTG
The DNA here is from genome assembly GCA_964600935.1 of uncultured Candidatus Obscuribacterales bacterium. Lineage (GTDB taxonomy): Bacteria > Cyanobacteriota > Vampirovibrionia > Obscuribacterales > Obscuribacteraceae > JADYXR01. Next base: position 4,915 of record CAZRMH010000525.1, on the reverse strand, counting down.
CGCAGTTTCAGCACGGCATTGAGGAAATGGCTAAGGTCATGGTGGCCTCTGGTGGACGCGTCATGCCATCAGACTATCAATCTCTTTTCAAATATGCCGGCATCAGTAAGCAGACTTTGAGTGACGACTTCCTTTACAACGTAGCACCGGAACTTATTCTCGAAATGAAGTCAGCGCATGGTGGTTCGGGCGGTTCTGGTGGACCCGGCGCAAGGCTTGCCGCTTTCGGAAAGACTTTCGTTAGCGGCGTAATGAACCGCAAAACAGCCGCTAAGCTAGATGAATTAGGGGTTCTAGCCGGTGGAATCATGGACACCAATACCACGGGCACGGTTGCTGATGGTGTCGTTCAGCGCGATCTGGCCGCGACCGATCCTGACAAATGGACAAATGACGTTCTTGTTCCAGCGATTCTGAGGGCGCACCCTGAACTTGAGGGTGACGAAATGGGAATCAATTTCGCCATTGCCGATCTCAGACTGCAAGGATTGACCGGCGGAATGGTCGGTGAACTCCACAACAAAGACGCGCAATTCGACAAATTCAGAAGCAATAAAGAGCGGCTTGGGGACCTCGACCAGCTCTATCAGCAGGCGATGAAAGACCCATTCGTTCAACAAATCGCATTGAACGAAGCATGGGAGACTCTTATGCTAAGCATGGGCGAAGTGCTGATTCCACTTCTTCCGATTGTTGGAAAAGTGGCTGAGGCGTTTCAGTTCATGGCGAAGGTTTTCAAAGAGAATCCTTGGATTCCAGAGATGATCGTTTTTGCCACCATTGCGGCTGGTGTTGTCGGTGGTATCGTCGCGGTGATTGGAGCTGTCGGCGGACTCACTCTTGTTATGGGCGCTTTGGGAATCGGATTGGAAGCCGTCACCGTCGCGGCAGGAATCGGTCTAGTTGTGTGGGGCACTCTAACCAGCGCTTTCTACATCATGGCTAACCTGGGTCCATTGATTTTGGACAGCTTAACCGGACTGTTCGCAAATATTGCGTTGATACTCGCCCCGCTTTATAAGTTGACAAACCCAGTCGCAGGACAAGCGTTAGAGATTGCTGCCAACCAGTTTAAAACCTCTTCGAGTGCTTCATTCGCGCGAAATTTAGAACAAATTGCGCAAAAGAAGAAAGCATCAGAGGGTCCGAGAAATCCAATCGTCAAAAATTCAGCAGTTGGGAAATCTGCTCCGAAAGTTTCCAACACAATAAATGTCCGGGAAGGCGCGATCAAAGTTAACGCGGTGCCTGGACAATCACCTGAAGACATCGCAAAAGCCGTTCAGGAAATGCTGATTCAGATTATGCAAGAAGGCATCCTAACTAGTGTTGGTGGCGGCGGTGTTTTATTTGGTCATGAGGTCAACTAAAAAAGCGACGGAACACGTAGAGCAGCGTTAGCCAACCTTTGCACCAAATGTGGTGCGAGATGATTTGGCGCGTTCTCGTTTTGGACTTTAGCCATACTTCATCTGCACGCGATTCTAGCCGGAAACTTTTTCGGCTATGGTTCGGCTGTTGGGTGGAAACGGAAAACAACCATGACCAAGGGAAAAATAAATGAGATGGACTGAGGACGAGCTCAAATTTCGAGCCGACGATAGGTTGTTGACTCCGCGCGAGGCTGCGGCAGTCGAGCGCTGCACTGAAAATCACCTCGCAAAGCGGCGCAGTAGTGGTGCTGACAATTTAGACGTTGACGGACTTCCCTACATTCGGAAAAAAGGACGGGTGTTCTACATCGAACGCCTGCTGTTGGAGTGGATCTCTCGTCAGATCTGCTTCTCCTCTGCCGAGCTAACCGACGCGCAGCGCGCAGGACGCAATAATCTCGCCAAGACTCGAAAGCACCAAGCGGCATCAAAACTGAATGATGACACCAAAAACTAAACCTGATCTGAACCCCCTGGATTTTTCGCCAGACCATGAAGACGAGGCGCCGCCTGGTTTTCCAATCCTAAATGATCAGGCTCTTTACGGAATAGCAGGCGAATTCACAAGGGCGGCAACTGAATCATCTGAAGCCGACCCCGCTGCAGTCCTCGCAACGTTTTTAGTCTGGGCGGGCGCTCTCATCGGACCGAACGTTTTCATTAAGGTTGGACCTATTCGTCACACCCCACGTCTTTTTGTTGCAATTGTTGCGGCCTCGTCGAAAGGGCGCAAGGGGACCTCGGCGGCGCCTGTTTTGGACTTCAACGAACAACTGGCGTGGACACCAGCTCTGAACTTGAATAATGGTCCGATGTCATCCGGCGAAGGCTTAATTTTTGCGGTTCGTGACCAATCTGACGAACAGGATAAGCAAGGAAAGACGGTCGATGAGGGGGTCGCCGATAAGCGGTTGCTTCTGATCGAAGGCGAATTCGGTGCGCCTCTGAAGACATTCAAAAGAGATGGCAACACGCTTTCGGCGGTTCTTCGTTCGGCGTGGGACCACGGCAATATTTCGCCACTCACGAAACGAGATCGAATAAAAACATCCGGCGCGCACATTTGCATTGTTGGCCACATCACACGAAAGGAGCTGTCTCACCTTCTCGAGGGAACCGAGGTCTTCAACGGGTTTGCTAACCGGTTTTTATGGATTTGCGCCCGGCGCCAGAAACTTGTTCCACGTCCAAAAGAAATGAACGAGTTCGTCTACAAACAATTGGTCAAGAAATTTCGGCAACTCGTCGAACACTCGACAAAACTCAGCTGTATCGAGTTCACGGAGAATGCTGGACGGATGTGGGACGATATCTACACAAAAAAGCTGTCGGCGGACGCTCCGGGCGTGCTTGGTGTCGTAACAGCGCGCGCGGAGCCTCAAACACTGCGACTCGCGCTGATTTATGCGCTCCTGGACGGTGCCACCGCTATTGATACCGAACATTTAACTGCCGCGCTGGCCTTTTGGGATTACTGCTTCCACTCGGCTGCCTTCATTTTTGGATCGCCTGCGACCGACCCGAACGCTGAGAAGATCTTGAACTCATTGAAGGATGCGCCTCTCAATCCGGAATCGAAGATTCGAGAAAAGTCGCAAACCGAACTCCACTCTCTGTTCGCTAATAAAATTTCAGGGAAAGAACTTGGGAGCATCCTGAGCGATTTAGAATCGCTCGGCAGGATATCTCAGAGAAAAGAGGACAAGGCACCAGGGCAAGGTCGCGCCAAAACTCTTTGGAGTTTAAAATCGTGAGCGAATTTATGGACACCGTGAACGAACTCGCGGCGAAATATCAACCGCAGGCTGTGGTTTATGTGCCAGACCAGCTCGAATTTTGGTTTGCTGCAATTAGCAAAGCGAGAGCACCACATGCGGTGTTCTCCTTGATGAACGAATTTAGAGCGCGCACGTGGACAGACCAGCAACGAGCAGAAATGTCGCGTCACTACATTCGACACCTAGCCTTAATCGAGCGCCTGCAGGAGTACTCAGAGTGTTCGACCTAATCGAAAAGTATAGAAGCCGATTTTTTAATCGCGAAGATCTGTATTTTAGGCAGTGCATCACGACTCAGGGTAAGACGATTTACCCTTGCGTTCACCGCGATGATGACCAATTCATTAGCGATCCGCGGCTCCTGATTGCGAAGCACTTTGCAGGCTCACTCACTTTGTCTTTACCGGCAACATCAGAGAATGGACACTGCAAATGGGCCTGCTATGACGTTGATTATGAGGATGGACGGCTCGAAAAAGTTGAAGCCAAGCTTCGGTCGATCGGCTTAAACCCACATCGCGAAGCAAGACGACCAGGTCGCGCAGGTCATTCGTGGGTGTTCTTTTGCAGACCGATCGCAGCTGCCACGCTCGTTAGATTCAACACTGAATTGTTAGCTCAAGCTGGTCTTTCTGAAATTGAAATTGAAGCATTTCCAAAATTTCCCGATCATCGCCACTCGCAGATTCGAGCACCACTAGGAATTCATAGAAAACCTGGCGCGAATAACGCACGCGGATTTTTTGATGAATGCGAACCCCATGTTCGGAAACAACTTGAGTGGATCTCAAATGTTACTCCGGATGATCCAGACGTGATTAATGGAATAGCCGTAAAACTTTTCGAGATCGACCGTCAACGCGAATCCGCACGTATTCCGGTTTCTTATCCTCGTTCTGGCAATTTCTATTCAAACGATATTTTGAAAATGGTCGGGACAGTGACCCGCAGTGACGAAAACAATCACTATGCACCTTGCCCACTTTGTCGAATGGAGGGTCACGACAAATCTGGCGACAACCTGTCGATTAAAAAGGACGGATCCAAATTTACTTGCATGTTCGGTGGTCCTGGCAAAACTCACCGGGCGCCTCAAATTTTCGCAGCACTAAAACGTTAACCAAAGCAAATCACGGAGAATATATGAATACTGACAAACCCAAAAACCTATTGCTGGAATGCCTTAAGTCTTCGCCAGCAGCAGTTTTAAAGCATCAATACGCGCAGTTCAACGAGCCCCATTTCTGGCTTGATATAAATGCCGAAATGGTCAAAGAGATAACGAAAATTCAGGACAGTGACGAGATCCTAACTCTCGCTCGCCAAGCTGCATCGATGATCCGAGACCAGTCAGATCTGCGATTTACAAATAAGCGGGAAGGGAATCTTTTCCTTTACCTTACTGCGCAAACGCTCGAATTAATGTCTGCTGGTCTGGAATTCGATCCTGAACTATCTATTTGGCGTTTAGGCGAAGAACTCCAGCAGATCAAGATCTCACGAGAATACAACCGTGACCTTAAAACCCTATCGCTCAGCTTCAGAGGTATCTCACACCTGAGTGAAGCTGGTGAGATGGGACGCATGTTGCAGGAGATCCTGTTCGATTCCAACGACATACGCGTTCGCAGTATTTATGCAGCGCAAGATCTGCCCATCAAAATTACAACCACTAGAACTTGGGATGGTCATGTTAAAAGGGTG
>CAZRMH010000524.1:0-5243 GCA_964600935.1 uncultured Candidatus Obscuribacterales bacterium | reverse complement strand
GTACAACCGACGGTAAAACTCGGACCAGGCAATCATTACAATTCATACCGGCACGCGGCATACCAAGTTTCTTGTCTCTGACAAGCGATTTCGGTATGCCGCGTGTTTTTTGTTTTTAGATTTTCTTACTACTAAGTTAAGTACTACTACAGATAGCGTATATCGACCAAAAAGATAGGAGTGCGGGCTCTCCTTAGTTCGATTTGCCATCCACGATAAGCTCCTGTTCGGTCCTCTACGCCGTTTTAAACACGGTCAGCCTGGGCACCCAACAATTGATTCCTGGTGAGGCGATGCTAGAGGAGCGCAGGCGCATTGGCGCACACCACGAGGGCGGCGCTCCTCTAGCTGTTCGGGATGGTCGTGAAGACCGTATTTACTCGTTCGGAGGATCCGACGAGTTGAGACCGAAGTACTCGTTCACGAACTCAACGAGCGTGACGCCATCCTCACCGAATTCCATGAAGCACGCCAGTGCAACAGGAATGCCGAGCATGAACAGGCGCGATCCGAGCCACCACATGAAGCCGAGCGGCTTGCGGCGCCTCATGCGAGCCAGTCGCTTGATGGCAGCGTTGCGTCGGGCAATGCGGGCGTTGACGCTTTTACGGAAGGTCTCTTCCGGGTCTTCGTCAACGGGTCGGACGTTTTCCGCCATGAACTTGACGTGTCGAGCTTCTGCTTCCGCGGCGCGGGCACGAATCTCGGCGATTGCGATGTCGCAGCGTTCGCGAGCCTGAGCCGCAATCGCGTCCATAGCCGCCTGCGATTCAGCCAGGCAACGGGCAGTGATTTCGCGGATTTCCGCCATGCACTGTTCGCGAATCGGCGCCATCTCGTCTCTCATGCGCTGCAAGAGAGCCTGGAATTCTTCGTTGTTGTCGAGAAGGTCATCGGCAAAGCGGCGAAGCAGGTAGTCGTTGACGTTCTCCGAGCAGATCTCGTTCATGCTGAACTTGTCGAGGCAGTACTCGAGCGCTGCTGGATCCATGAGACGCATGTACATGACGTCCAGGGCCTGCGGTTCCAGATGACCAACCCATTTGTATGCAAGAACCTTCGCTATGTCCTCACGATACTTGGGGTCGGCGACGCGGTCGCGGTGCAGCGGAAGACGATATCGCATCCACTTGCTTGGGCTCAGTGCCTTGAGCTTGCGGACGAGACGGCTTTTGAACCTGGGCTGTTCGAGTTGTTCGTCGCTGAACGTATAGGTCCGCTTGCCATCGGCATCTTCAACGTATTGGTCAATCACGGGCTTGGGCTTCAGTGTCGAAGCCGTGTGAAAGTCGAGAAGCCCGCAGGACTCGAAAGTCTTGACGCGGTGGGCCCAGCGCTGCTCATCACCGCTCGCATTTAAGAGGACACTCTCGAACAAGGGTCGATGAAGGTCCATGAAGATCTCATCGGCGCGATTTTCGGGAGACATCTTGTTTAACTCCTTTTCTTTTATTCGTTTTTGATTCCACAGTAAGCCGCCCACGGGATGTGAGTCGGTAAGTTAAATCCAAACAGCTCACGGATTCGGCTCTTGCGAGTCGAAATCTTTTTGTTTTTTTGGCGCTGGTAATGTTTTTCTTGTTGTTGGGTCGCCGTGTGGGTTTCGGGAGTTGTGATCAGTTTGTGATCGGATTTAACGGTGTTGGTATACATCTGGTCCCTGTACGGATCAAGGCGCGTAAGTGTTAACGCCTGTGAATTGTTTTGTTTCGCAGTGTGACGTATGCGCGCCAGTGACACGCGACTCTCTTTGAAACTGTATGTGCGAGAAAAGTTGTGTTCGCACTTAAAATCCAAGTTGCCGGTTTCCAGGTCTTGTTTGTGCGCGAGAGTCATGATTTTGCAAAGCTCTCGGGGTTTTTGATCTCACCCGAAAATCAGAACGGTCTTCGGTTTGGGTAATCAAGAGTTCGCCGCTAGCGCGGGTTCTGATGCTGGGGCTTAGTTCTTCGACTTTGTTGAAAAACGTTTTACTAGACTGGATCGTAAAATTTGGCGTTCGTATACCGACTCAAAACCGAGTCCGGTTGCGCAGTCTAGATTTCTGGATCGCAAACATCACAACTCTTAGCGACAGCTATCGCAGCCACCGTAGGTGAAAGTGAACTCATCGATGGGCTCAATATCTTGAGAAGTTGGCAAGAGATCCCTTAAGGTCAGGGATACTTTTCGTTTCTCTACCTATCTCGCTATAAGCCAAAACAACTGCCGTGCACGATATTCCGATGACGTGAACTCTTTAGATGGAGTCGCCGAGGGTCGTACGCAGCGGGGCTTTGTGATTTGAGGAGAAACGCGAAGTGAATCTGAGTCCATCAGAAACGACAGCCGGAGCCTTCCATCTCTGCCTGTCGGGACTCGCGGTGCAGGTGCGCACCTGAGCAACGCCCTACGCCATCACCTTCTCAGGTATCGGAGACAAAAAAGTTATGTACCATATCCCAGTCCACGAATTCCATCCGCCCGTTCTGCAAGAGTTACAGCGGCTGATGGCAAAAGGCCTCGCTCTCGATTCCAGCATTCGTCAACGAGTCGATTGGACCAAACGCACTCTCGAGCAAACGCGGCCTTCCGCCTGGACAAGCCGGATCGAAGGCGCACTCGATAAGCCCGAGCAACTGGAGTTCCTCCGCAAGCAGCGTCGCGAGACGTTGATAGAAGCGGACATGCTAGTGTTCGGATTCCATGCGCTCTGTGAGGGCATGTTCAAAATCCACTCGGATTTGTTCGCTGCGATCGGTTCTGCCGTCAGGTTTATCGACGAGATGCCCGCGCACAGCCCCGATCAATGGCTCAAGCCGATTCTCACCAATGCGGTTCTGCAAGCCGAAGAATTCCGTCGCGGGGGTCAATGCCATGTCGATGGGATTCCCAATCGGCATGATGCGGACCGCGACAAGGTTTCGCTGGCTGCGTTGCAGTCCGCATTCGCCGAAGTGTCCGCAACGGTAAAGGCGCAGCGCGTCTACACCGGTAGTCACAACCACCTCTCTTCGTCATTGCAGCATCTCTATCCGCTTGCCGGCGCTGTTTCTCCGGAATCGCTCGGTCACACGTATAAGCGCGATGAAATGCGGTCCTGCGTTGGCCAAATCTTTGTCGATACGACCAATTCGGCGCATCCGGCTCTCTGCAAATTGGCTGAGTTGCTGCCTGCTCTGGATGCAGCCGTGAAAAGTGCTCGCGATGCATCCAATGAGATGCGCAAAGGTGAAAAGGGGCGGGTCAACGAGCGTCAGTATGCTGCTCGTCTGGTCAGCGTCCTCGATGTCGAGCCGGGCACCTGTGGCTGCTATGGCCCCAGTGCTCTGAAGGATGAGCAGAAGCGGCAAAACACTGCGCGACTCGCCTACCAGAGCCAGCGCGTGCTTCTGTATTCGCAGATCGTTGCTGCCGAAGACGTGCGCAGCCAGGTCCTCGCCGCTTTGCGAGAAGCGATCGTCGAATGCGAAACGCTCGAGCAGGAGGTTCAGAGTGATTCTCGCGCGACCACGGATAAGCTCTTCGCTCGGCGCCTCGCGCTGATCAACTGCATTGCAGCTGACGTGCAACTTCGTCGTGCCGGACGCGAGCTCATTGAAGCCCATGCGGAATTCGCCAACGACATCACCGAAGGCAAAGGTCAGAGTGCGACCGCCCAGGAGTACGCCGACCTCAAGCGTTATTACGATTCGTTCAAGCGCACGGAGCATGGTACCGCTGGTGGTGGTAGTTGACGTGAATCGAGTTTAGGCAACCGTCATCGTTGAGATGGTGACAATTGCCATCGTGACTGGGACCAGGAGAGCATTTGCTCTCCTGGTTCGCAGTTCTTTGATTTTGAAAAATGACAACAAGTAGTAGGCTGGTTATTGGTTCCTTTCTAAAAAAAATTGTTGATGCTGCGCTAGCTGCGCTGTGTTTCTACTTGCGTGTTCGTACGAAAACCCCCTTTTGCGAAACTGAGCAATTCGTCAAGGCCCATCTTGTTTGGTTCATTTGATCGTCTCTAGGTTCTAGTTCCAACCCGGTTTTTCGATTTCAAAAGGGGGACTGTCAAAGGCAAATATCTGACCGACTCTAACAAGCAAAACGACGCACCTGAGTGCGACGAATTGCGCCGAGCTATTTATTAGTTCGTTATTTATGGCACCACGGGCGGGGCTGCAGCTGCAGGCTCGCTTTTTTGGGGAGATTTTTCTATGTCTAGCAAAGGCTTTATTGACCGAATTGTAGAGGTTCGTTTCGTCCAAATCAGTTCGCGGCTAGCGGCAGTCAGCGCTGAATTTGAAAAGATTGCGTTTTTAGATCGTTTTTGTCACATCCGAGTGATGCCGCAAATTGGTGAAGAATGGCAGTGCATTGTTCGCGGGGATAGCAATCGCCAAGACCCGAAGCGTGGAGCACTGTTTTTAAAGCCAATTAGAAGACTTGAAGAGGAGGAAACATGGTGTCTGGAAGATCAACCAGAGGCGCATGTTCTGAACGTCTATAAACCACTCGTCCGTAAAACGGTGGCGGTTGGAAAACGTGAAATCGGTCGACAAGTATGGTGTCCCTCCGGCAGGGGCGATATACAGGAGGACTGGCCTAAACACATTCAGACGCTGGTTTCGCTACGATTTGGTGAACTTGATAAAGCGGTGCGTAGTGTCGTATACGGTGCTATGCGGAAAGAGCTTGCTGAGCTGAAGAAGTCAGTTCCACGCTTCAAAGAGTTCGTTGATATCACGGTGGAAAAATTTGAGCGAATCAGCCATGAATTATCCCTGCAGAAGGAATTGGGGGCTCGCCAGGCTGTTTATGCCGACGGGAAACGACTTGGACTACTCGACCGCTGGTCTTCCGCCCCAGCGTCGTCCTTTCCGTTCGTCATTGAGGGTTTAAACATCTATCTCTCTAATGGAACTAAACTGACAGTTCACGATCGTGCCCTGGGCGTGATTTTGAGTTGGGAGAATGGTCGACCGAAAACTGCAAAAGCGTTCTCCAGTTCGATTGATTGCGCTGTTGGAGACCGAACCGTTCTGAACTGGGGAGATGCGCTAGACCTGAAGGAAGGTAGTCACTTTGCTCGTGATTACAAATTTCAGTGGGTTGGAAATTGGTTGACCAATGGTATTGTCTGGTTGCCGAGAGAGCGTCCGTGCGGTTCAGAGTGGCGGGATTATACCATCCCAGCAATTCCGGAAGAATATTGGTCGCTATTTGTCGACAGATTCATAGCCCAGTTTGGATAGCTTGCTGCGTTGATTCCAGTCTTT
>CAZRMH010000523.1:0-5250 GCA_964600935.1 uncultured Candidatus Obscuribacterales bacterium | reverse complement strand
GGCCACTCAAAACACGGTCACAGAAGAAGTAATCGTCGCATATCAACAACTGTCCGCAGCAAGAGAGCGCGTGGAACTTTACCAGAAACAGATTCTGCCGACATCAGACAGAGTCGCTCGCATGGCGCGTATAGGCTACGAGGCCGGACAAAACGACATGACTTCGACACTCGCAGCCCAACAAGCAAACATACAAACTAAAGTTTCGTATTTAGATTCCGTGGTCAGCTATCAGCAATCGCTTACCGAACTGGAACAGGCAATCGGACACCCGCTCATCTAAGTTAGAACGAAAACCATTCCAAGAAACTCCACCGATCAAGTACCCACGACCCTCACCACATTTGATACCAATCAGAGCAACTCAAAAAGTTTCTCATATCCTTCAGACCGGCTTCAAATGCCGGTTTGCACCCACTCAACTTTTCATACAAATTGAATTAAAACTCGCAGTCATCCATGTGGTTTTTACGAAAATTCGGTTGCCCTCTTCAATCAATATCACTACGATAGGCTTGCGCACTAGCGCTTACTAGTACGACTCGCTTTCAATTGCTGCCGCCCTAAGGATGATTTCATCCTTACCTTCTATCCACTTATTACAACAGAGCACTAAAAATATGAGTAAAAACCACGAAGCCAAAGGTGAAGATGTCGGCAGAAATACCAGTGATAGCGGCGATTTAAAAGAAAGAACCCGCACGATACTTAGCAATTTCGTCGCTCCCGATTTATCCAGTCCACCTACAAGAGGAAACGACAGAAGCACTACCCGTGATGGCACGCCCGCGAACACTACGGACATAACCAGAGAGTTTGACAAAGGCTCCAGCCCGAAAGAATTGGCGAAGCAAGGCATGTTCAGGGATATGACTGCTACTTCACCTGATGCCTTTCTTGAAGTATCGAAAGTCGGAGATAAGGCGACGCCTAAGATTAGTGTCGAGATGAAAGATCTAACCAAGGGGTCGTCGGAGAAACCGCACTTCGTTATTTCAAAGACTGGACAGATCGATATGATGGGCGATCCCGAAGCATTGAACGCCAAAGACATAAGGATTCAATTAGATCGTTCGGAGGGTCAACTCTATCCAACGGATAAGCAGAAAGAGTCAGCAGATAAATTAGTTAAGTACTTGTCGGAACGAATCAAACAACAAAATCCTGATTCAATAAACTCAGGAGTCGAGGTGTCCGACGCAAACGCAGTGCTACCCCCGGAGTCCCGACGCAATCCCAATTTACGTCAGTCGCAATCTGCTGACATGACACCGGAAACACAAGAAAGCGTCGGTAACATGAATAGATTCAAAGGCACCAGGGGCGGTGAGATGCCCATGGGAAACACTCGTGACTACTTCCCGAAAAGAGAGGTGCCCCAGCAAGCTGATGAGTCGAAAAGAACGGCAGCCGTTAAGGAGGCCGCTGCAGGACTTTTCAATCCCGACAAATCCTCTCCATACGAGACGATACGCAAATCACCGCAGGGTGATTGCCGTGTTGGTCGTTATGGATTTAGCGGTCGACAAATAGATAGTTGGTTATCCGGTCTAAATCTTGGAGAACCACCCGATCCAGCAAAGATTGCTGAACTAATTAAACAAGGGAAGTTGCCGAAAGGCTTCACAGCCGACTCAGTGAAGAAGCTTCAGGCGATGGCGAACAAAATGTCTTCTGGGGAAACACCAAACAAAGAAGACATGGCTCTCATGCCAAAAGATCTGCAAGAGTCGATGGCAACACAGATGGTTGGCAAATTGCAATCTACGCTTGGTGATAATCCTGGAGCGATTGCAGCAGGCATGCTGAGCGGAAAACCGCCGGACGAAGTCACAAAAGCTGATTTACTCACACCCTCTGGACGCCAGCTGGAAGAAGCAGGTCAAAGATTATTCGATATCGCCACGGCAAGACAGCAGTCGTCCGATGACAACGACAAAATACAATGGACTCAAGACGGTAAGGTGAGTATCGGCAATGGTAAGTGGCTCTCCGGTTCAGCAGGTGAAGCATTCGTTGCTGCACAAAAGGCTGCCGCCGCCGATGGTATCACTATTAGAGTAAACTCTGCCGGACGAACATATGAACAGCAGCAATACCTCTACGAAAACCGGGGCACCAAGGGCATTTCAAGAACAGTAGCACTACCTGGAACTTCGAATCATGAAGATGGAAATGCGCTAGACATAGCGAATTATCAGCAGGCTAAACCTTACCTTCAGCGGTTCGGTTTCGTACACGGGGATGGTCGTGGACCAATATCGAACGATCTGGTGCACTTCAAATTCGCCGGTAGGAACTCCAATCGAGCCTAAGCACGAAACCGCTTCGCCGCATGCTATCTCGGCGTGTTGACTACAATTCCATAGACAAGCAAGATGATGAACACAAGCCAGAAAGCTATCCAATAAACTCTGGAATATTCGCCTATTGCTATAATCCGCTTGTCGCGTCGCAGCTGCTTGTGCAGAGCTGCTTCAATTGGATCTAGTCGAGCGTAATCTTCCTTTTTGCCGTACAAACCTTTAGGCTCGTGAGTGCAACGAAGCGATATTGGATAATTTTCCTTTTCCGATTCAGCTTCGGCTAAATCTCGGAGCTTGTCTGCCTCTTCCGAGACTATGGAGAAATCGTCGGGTAACATCACAAAGATTTGAATAACTCTGCGTTGTCCGTCATCGATTGCTGTGGCGAAAAATTTGTCAAGCTGCGGAAAGCTTTGAGCAGCATTCATGTGGAATGATGCAAAGATTCTTTCCTCATTTTTGGTCAAGGAACGCTTACCCATTTCCGTTCTCCACTAAAGGAAGCAGAGCTTCTCGAACTTGACCGGCAATCGTCACCGCGCGGAACGCGACCTCCTGGGTTACGGGCTCAATCCGAACGCCATAATCCGCCTGTTCGCGAAGCTGGAGAAGAAGTTCAATACTTTGAGGTAAGTGACGCCACTGATCATAAGACTTTGCTTTCTTAACCAGATCCCGAAATAGATCCGGCATACGGTCATGGTTCCAATTTATCTTGTCCTTGGGCGGACTATCATGCAAGGCGAAATAACCAGCAGCAGTAATGATCTGCATTGCCGAGTACCAGGCGCGGTTACATGTCGATTGAAAATGCCCGCCTGAAAAACATGAATGCGCAGCTTCAATCGATTCGTCAGATTTTTGACGATACTCCTGAGAAATTTGTCGTCGAAAAGCGTCGGTCATCTATGCTGAAAGCTCAATCTCATTTCGATGCCACCACTGATAGTATCAACGGGGCGTGTCATGTTTGCACCCATGATCTCGCTCTATGTTTCCGTATTGGCTGGTCTGAACGTCCAATACTTGCAGTGTCCGTCACGATATAAGAAATTTAGAATTTTATCAAGAGCATCGCCTGGTTCGAACAAGAGTTCAATTCCATCCAAACCTGCGGTTCAAGAACGAAGATCTTTCACTCGATCCCGCAAAGATTTTTTCCTGCGTCTATGCATTCCCCAACATGAAACCCAGAAGCGGCGCGCTTCGCTTTCCTGTGTTCAAGGGCTTGGACTAAGGCGTGTGGGCATAAGTGATCGCGATTGAATATTCATTCCGCAGAAGGCATTTGTTCTTGTTGATCCGGTCTTCCGCTTCCCAACCATCGCAGATCTGTTTGCTCTGATGTGTCGTAGCGCCCGCAGATACAAGTTCTGCAATTTCTCTATCAAGGTCGAGATAGCCGCCTACACAGTCCCTGTAATGACAGCCGTATTGAAAAAAGGCTTTGTTCTCGGGACCGTACTCGTAGTTATATGTTTTGGCTTGTCCTTTCCAAGCTTGGTCCGGTGTCACTGTTCGGCAAACGATGATACCGGTCACTCCTGGAAAGCGAGTCTTTAGCGAACCCGCACGCTGCTGTGACTCGAAGTGCCTGCTTTGATGAATCTGATAGATGTTCGGTTTTTTGGTTCTCTTTGCCATATAAAAATTCCCTCCAGTGCAGCAGCCAGCAGTCCGCCACCTGCGCTTCGATTTGAAATACTTGATGTTCATCCTACATGCAGTTCCGGTAAAAAGCAACCCCAAAAATACAAACCCAATTTTTAACAAGAACCACTCCCCATCAAGCATAGCAAGATCAAAAGATCGATGAAATCAAGCCGCGCGACGCGGGTTTCGCGAGTTACTACGTTCGGCGGCTTTCCGCTGATGGTTCTCAAAAGCCTTAACCGGAGGGCATTTTCCAACCATTGCCACCACTTACGGTGCCAAAGTTACGACGCATGAGGCTCTCCAGAAGAGCTGTCGGACGGCTCTGACTCCGCAAACGAGTGAAGCAAATAAACTAACGAAGTCTGCTTGAGGAGCATAAGGCAACAGCATAGTTATGAGATTTTGCCTGCGCGGCTACACGGTTCGCATCCACAAACGCGCCAGAACAGATAATTGTGAATTCGAAAGTAGCATGCATGCTTGGTGCGGGCCGGTGAATTGCAGCCGACAGATGGCCATGTCAATGCTGTTGTTCGAAAAGCATATAAAGGATCTTTCGGCTACGGTAATAAAAACACACCGCAAAATAATCAGGGAACAAATGCTACTTCTCGACGTCGGTTACACAACTTCCTAGTTCTTTCAGACCTTCATGTTATTCGAACACGGCTAGTCGCTTGATTCCGACTGCCACAAATTTTCCACAAGTTTCTGATTTCATGTGTATCGTTCCTAATTTTGAAAGTGAGAGCGTAATCTATAAAACGGCTAGTCAATTGAATGCTTGGAATTTCTGCGGCGGCGCGTGCCGGGTAGATTTCCGCAAACAAGGAGATGACTATGCCAAGCAATTTCAGCTCTCAGGAGACTCTTAACGACATCATTGCAAACGAGACAATGGCTCTGCATGAGGCTGAGGCATTCGTTCGTGTTTACTGGTCCATATTTGTTCAGGACCCGACAAACACGTCGCTTGCGACTGTATACGGCGCCTTTCTAGCGCTGACGTCGATCTACCGCAAGATGGGTTGCATGGGTGCTATCCCGCAGATGCTGGCGAAACTCGAACCGGCTCTTTTCCATATCCTGGAGCACAGCGACCGGTACGAATTCGAACTCATCTACCCGCACGTCGACATCCTGCTCAGCATTGACGACGTTGTCGGAGCGAAACGAATTGCACAACGTTGCATCAAACTGATCATGTCCAAAAACAAAGACCTGACACGCAAAGCTCGCCGAGAGCTTCGCGAACATCTTCAATTCCGCTTCATGGGTCCTATTGAGG
>CAZRMH010000522.1:0-5265 GCA_964600935.1 uncultured Candidatus Obscuribacterales bacterium | reverse complement strand
GGCGCAGTCCAACCGAATGTATCAAGCGTTTCTTCGACGGTCATATTGTTCTCTAGACAATAAGCCATGACGATAGTTGCCTGTTCCAGCTTCAACAAATCATGATCGAGATAATTTTTTAAATGCGTCGCGTGTTCCAAGACCCGCTCGTCGATCAACCTGGCGTCGAAAAGTGTTTTCATCAGCGGCACTTTGTTAGCGAGCGCCAGAGCCGTCGCAATCTGCAAATCTTTATCTGAAATCAAACCAGACTTCTTCAGAATATCGGTGATTTCGATTGGTTGTTTCTCTTCAAATATGGCACCGGGGTCATCGTCAATCATTGCGAGCACTTTCTGTAACTCTTCATTTGACGAGACGTATTGAACTTTAGAGATAATTTGCGCAGCCTGATCTTCAAAGAGAACGCCTTGTTCGATCATTTTTAGAATATGTTTTGCCGCTTTAACACACGGTTTTGAAGCATATCCCAATTCCACAAACACTTCTTCGAGATCTTTGTCACTGGTCGCTTCGATTTCATGAGCTGTCATCAACTGGCTCTCTGAAACAGCTCCAGCCATAACAAACAATTCGCCCATTCCGAATGAGGGCCCGAGATTGGCGTGCTGTCCGGTTTCTCTTAGAGATTGTTCAAGTGAAATAGAACGCAACCTGGCCATTTTGAGGGCGTATAAAACATTATCGCGGTCCACTCGTCCCTCACGAATTAAACGCTGAGCCGAAAGTGCAGAGTTAAGCGAAGCTCTGGTTATAATTCCTTTGTTGAGAAGCACCAGACCTAGTGGCAATCCGGTTTCAGCACTAGTAACCATGCCCTTTTCAACAAGCGGCGGAGATGCGATTCCAGTAGCAGAAAGCAGCTCACCAAGCCGATTGTGCGTGGGCACAGGCGCCTGTGCTGCCGGCGAAGCCACTGGACCGGAACGATTGAGCGCAGTATCTAGCGGAACGCCTTCACGCGCCACCATCATCAATGTTTGCACGCCGTGCTCGAAAGGCAACAGACCATCACGAATACGCGATTGCACTTCCAGGGCGGCCCTGAGCTGCTCCTCATTGACGTGGCCATGCATGGTCAGGACTCGACCAATCGGCAGGCGCATCTTAAAGGACAAACGATAAGCGGCCTCAAACTGCTCGGGGTCCAGCAATCCGCCTCGGATCAAAAGTTCGCCTAGCTGAATATCGGTTGGCGCTTCTTGCGACATCAGTCTCTCTTACGGGTTCGCGACAGGACGATCGGGAACGTCCCCTCTTTAGCTTCATTTTTAGCGAGGCGAGCCGCCTCGATCAGACTGAGCAAATCCTCGCCGTCGGACGGCAATCCAGCAACTCCAAAAGACAGGATTAAATTCCGACGATCTACATCCCCTGCCAGAGGCGTATTTGCCAGAGCATCCAGTATTCTGTTGGCGACGAAGGCTGCTTGCGATGGTCGCGTATTGGGAAGCAGAAGTCCGTATTCGGACATCTCGAAGTGACCGAGCGAATCGAGCGGTCGCTTCACTAATTCAATTCTCAAAGCCGCGGTATTGACCACATGCGGTGGCAGCGGATCGGACCCGAAACCTCCATCAAGCCGACGTTTACTCGCCTCAAACATAATGAACGACAGCGGCCAACCATAAGCTTCGTAGCGATAGAATTCATACTCCATGAAATAGAGCAGCCCTTCCCAGGACAGGATGCCGGTGTCCGGTCTAATGAAGTGGAATTTGAGCGACTGAACCGCTTGCTTGCCTTCACCGAGGAAGTCGAGAGCGCCACCACGTGCGGATGCCGGTTCTCTGATTTCCAGAATGCCGCAATAAACAAAGTTGAACAACAATGGTGCCCATTGACCGATATCCATCGGACGGTCACGCAGAAGGTCCGTAAAGGTTCGCTTCTTCTTGAGCATTTCATAGATTTGCTTCTGCCACTCGAAATCGAGCGGATGCCCTTTGGACAACATGAGTTTGAGCTCGGTGTCGCCGAGATTTTTTTGCTTAAGAACAAGCTGAGATTCATAAACCAGCCCGGCGCTCTCAAGATGCCTGAGCTGCTCGAGCAGGGCGGTGCCTTCCATGATCGAGTTCTGAAGACTCTTTTCACACGAAGTCATCTCGGTGACGCGTTTGGGGTGAAATTTATAATCACCCTTGCGCCAGGTGACGACTTCCTTAATCGCGGCATCACCTCGGGAACTGTCAGCTTGCGCGTGTTTTGGCACACCGTCAACAAAGTAAATCTGTCCAATCGCCTGATCAGAAATCACCTCGAGCATACCAGTGACTTTGTTCATACCAATATTGGTCAAAACATCAGCCATTTTGGTTCGGCGTAGATTGCCTTCCAGCGCTGTATTCGCAGCGTTGCCACCGCTTCCCGGAACGGCAGGTTCCTCGGAATAAAAGTCAGCAGGCAGGCTTCCAGAGGGCAACCCCGAAGTCGGCAAACTCTTGGTCAAGGACTCGTCGCCGCCACTCTTACCGATTACTGGTGTGCCGCGATAGCTGATATCCGGCGGCGGGACGATACGATTCGCCCCGGTGGTACCCAGCGCCTGAAAGCTGCCGGTGCGCCGGGGCTGGACGGTGTTGTAGCCACCGGTTGTGCGCAGGGGGTCAGTCGGCTGATATGAAGGAACGGAGCCGCTATTATTGCTGAAACTAGGATTATTTCGCGGCGGAATCGAATTTTGCATGTTGACGGTCGGATATCCTCCTGTCGGAGGATTCGTACTCATCGGCGCATAGTTTCCGGTCGTAGCGCCGCCATGCTGCGTTTCAAGCATCATCACCACGTCCATAATCAAATGCAAATCGGAAGTCTCGAACTTGCTGACAAGTTTGGATTGCCTGCCATCGTCTTCCCAAAGATTCCAGAGCGGATGCGGCGTGACCTTATCAAATTTAACCAGCAAACAGTACGTTTTATAAGTGCCTGGCAACGACCACATAAATTCAATCTCTTGCGGGCGATTAACTTGAGCCTGCTCATAGAGATTTTTCAGCATAGCCATATCAGGAAAGACTGCCTGTTTCGGCAACCGAATCTTTCCTGGTTGTTGATGTGATTGTTTGCCTCTGCCAAACATGGTTGATCGCTTAGACCCAGGGTTTCATAGTAAATACGAGTGAGCTTTTTCTAGTTTATGTGATCTTTCACAGGCTAGCATAGAGGCTAAGCCCATTTGGGACAACTATTAACCGTATTTTGGTGCAGAACGACGAATAATATTGTTTAACTCTCAATTTTCAAAATCGCTACATCACAAACCAATCATCAATAAAATCATTATTCGCACTGCCCGTAGTGTCATTTCAGAACTTCAAGATTGGCTTACAGCCTGGGTTGTGAAATTTCTTGAGTCTGTTTAAACGAGAAATTATCGGGACCTGTTAACCTTAAAAAGCTCTCGGCCACCATCAAATCGGTCTTCGTCTCAACTATCAAAGAGCGTTCGACCGGCATGATAAACGCATGAGAATCTTCCGTCAGGAAGGTTTCGTGAGCCTTCAAATATGAAATTTCTGACGCTGCAATCGAGCTATTCGTTGCATATATCCTCGAATTCGTAGGAGCGGGATCGAGATTGCCAAATACTCGATGCATCCTGCGACTGCCATCAAGGACGACCAAGGATCTCGGACTCAAGCGAGTTTCCGTGACAATCACCACCGGCGTACCGTCGTTTCTTGCCGAGATTTCCAGCACTCCGTCGATGTCAGACCCTAGAAGTAGCGGAGACGCGCCATCCAGTACAACGACAAAATCGAAACCAGAAGTCTCATTTGAACCAGTCAAAGCCGAATGCGCAAGACGATCCAAACTGTTCTCATTCTGATTCAAAACGGTCAGCACACTCAAACCAAGAGCCTGAGCCAGGCTTCTTACTTCACTGTGATCAGTGACCACAACAATTCGGTCGATCAGACGAGACTTCTTAGCTGCCTCGATTGTCCATTGCGAAAGTGGCTTGGAGACGAGCTGACGCGTGTATCTCCCTCTGAGAGTTTTGCATCCGCCCGCAGCGGATACGACAGCCAAAACGCGTTTACCCTTGATCACTGAATTTCTCTGTTGAAGGTGCGTTATGCGCAAATTCAACCTTGTTTAAATTGACGCTCCTATAAAAATATCATCTACTTAGCTAAATCGTCCTTAAAACCTCAGTTACCAAGCGCTAGACTTAGATCGTTATCACCTGAGATAGCGAAAGTTACTCGACCGGGCACCGCGGGTATGTCCTCTAACACACGAGGCTGATATGGGCGAGGGCAAAAATACTCCTGTTCCAATGGTCGATCCGCTGCTCGATTTCGAACGCGCCAAAGACGACAGAATTGAAATCATCGCGGACCGCTATATCGTTAAACAAATGCTCGGTCAAGGTGGCATGGGCAGAGTGTTTCGCGCGCACGACAAATTGCTGAATCGAGACGTCGCGGTAAAACTGTTGAACCGCGAACTATGCGACGAATATTTTGTCAGGCGTTTTCAGCAAGAGGCTCGAGCAGCCAGCCAACTGAATCACATGAACATCTTGTGCGTCCTCGATTTTGGTCTGGTTTCACAAACACAACCATACCTAGTTATGGAATGGGTCGATGGGCTGACGCTCGACCAGACGATCGAGCGAGATGGGCGATTTACCGTCAAACAATCAATCGAAATTTGCATTAAACTGGCAGAAGGTATGCAGCACGCCCATCGCAACGGCATCATTCATCGCGATTTAAAGCCCTCGAACATAATGCTATCGCGTTCTGAACTCGGAGATCGCGTGCTCATCCTTGATTTCGGCATCGCAAAAATGGTCGACGACCCTAAAGAACTGGGAATGTTGACGATGACCGGACAAATTATCGGCAGCCCTCGTTGCATGAGTCCGGAGCAAGCGCGCGGAGAGTCACTCGACGGTCGATCGGATATTTATTCTTTGGGCTGCGTAATGTTCGAGATGCTCACCGGAAAGCCGCCTTACAAAGGCGATACGGCGATGAGCACAATCGCGATGCATCTCAATGAACCAATTCCATCAATAAAGGACGAATCCGAAACAAATTTCCCTGAGAACCTGGACGAGATCATTCGCAAAACGATGGCGAAAAATCCAGACGAACGTTTCACATCCATGCACGAACTCTGCAATCAGTTAAAGACACTTGATTTAGATCCAATCATCGCCAGACCAAAACCAATTGTAGATCCAGAATTAGAAAAACCACATGGTATTGTATTTAGTGCCCCAAAAGTCAAAATAATTCTATCACTGCT
>CAZRMH010000521.1:0-5313 GCA_964600935.1 uncultured Candidatus Obscuribacterales bacterium | reverse complement strand
CCCACGGCAGCTAGCGCGGTGAGAAAGGTTGCAAACCCCTTTTTCATATAGTAATTACTCCCTTACAATGACCTAATCTAACAGTGTCTAACGCTGGAATCATAGCCTAAATATTCCAGCCCGATGTAAGTGTAAAACATCGAATTTTGCACTAAGTACAAAGTAATCGGGAAAACCGGCTCCAGTGCACGCAAACAGGCGTATTAAATAACGTTAATACTTTAAGAGCCAGTCACCCAAAATTTATCTGTAAGAAATCTGTAAAGCGAGCGGCAATGGCACTTCATGGCAACCTCAATCCTAGAATTCAGTCAGCATATAGACGAAGCTGATTATCGGACCCCGTGACGTTTTGGCGACACGCGATCTACCCCGGAAATGTCACTACTTACGGTGGCAAATATCACAGACCTTCGATCATCTTGCTAATCGTTTATATGCTTCAAATAGCCGATCGCCACAGGCGCAGATATCCAAAGAGTTCCACCACCCTCGATACCAGTTTCGTAACTAAAATCGGTCACTGACAATCGAGTCCACTGATGAACTTGTCTATTCGAAAACATTTTTTGCTTTGGTTAATCGAAAACGTTTATTGAACTGGATGGACGACGGCAGTTCTGAATGGAATTGCGGGCAGTTGATCACCGTTATATAGATTGCCATCCGGGTTATCTGCCCATGAATACGTTACGAGCGCTGGTTTGCTCACCGAGCTATGCCATAGGACGACGGTATCTCCCTGGACTTCCGCTTTTGCCCAAGTCAACTTCTTATCGTCCCCAGCGATGGCAAAACCTTTTAGATCGTTTCCTTTAGCAACAAGTCCATGCGTAGTGTTGCGGAATCGAATTCTAACTTTGTTGCCCTCGGCAACCGCGGAATCAAACGACGGACCTTTAAATGCGCCCGGCTTGTTGTATTGCGTTGACAGGGCGAGATTCGCTAAACGACTGCCGATTAGCTGTTTGTCAGAATCATGCCAATTGGCATCTTTTGATTGAATCGTATCGATTGCACTGACCATGTAAGTCGAAGGCAAAAGACTAGCCTTCGCTTGCGCATCTCTAAGTCTTGCCAACTTACTCGTTGTAGACGGCGTCTCCGCGCGTTCTCCGGCTGGTGGCAGCTGCACAAAGAGAAACGGCATGTGTGGCTTTTTCCACTTTCGACGCCAATCGTGCATCATTGCCGTGAAGAATTTTTCGTAGTTGTCAGGTTTAGAAACGTTGATTTCGCCTTGATACCACAAAACACCGCGGACGGTGTACGGCACGAACGGCCAGATCATCGCGTTATAGATCGCAGAGGCAGGTGGCATTGGGATTCCGCCAGGTCCTTTGTCGAAAGCGAGGTCGGCTTCCTGATTCCAAAGTTCCATCTCATCGTAGTCTTTGCCAAGCGCTTCCAGTTTCTGTTCTCTAAACTTATTGAAAACCTCGAACTGCTCTTCTTGAGTTGAGAGCTTGCTACGACCTTCCGGAAATCGGCTCAATGCATTGGCGCTAGTCCACGAATGTACAGGCGATCCGGGAGCGGCAGAGACGATGATACCGATAGGCACCTTCAATTTCTTTTTTAGCTCGGTAGCGAATACGTAGGGCACCGCAGCGCAGCTTTCGACATTACTCTGGTCCAGAATCGTCCACTTGCTTTTCATCTCTCGTTTTGGAGCTTTGGAGATGTTATAAGGCGCTGAAATAAACCTGATGGAATTGGAGCCATCTGCAAGCGCATCACTCTTGGCGTCTAGCTTTGCTTGCTTCACCGTCATCAACATATTCGATTGACCGGAGCATAACCAGACTTCACCAGCCATCACATCACGAACTACCAGCTTCTCGTGACCGGCGACAACAGACAACTGATAAGGACCACCGGCGCTGACTGATGGAAGTGTCGCCAACCAATCACCTTTGACATTAGCCACAGCAAGTCCCTTCTTGCCGTCAATCTCGAGACCGACAGCCTCACCAGGATTTGCGGTTCCATAAACAGCAATTGGCTCGCCCGCTTGGACAACCATATGGTCGGAAAAAACTCCGGAAAGCTTGAGCTCTGCAAAAGCAGGCTGTAGACCAAGAAGCCAGGACCCGATGCAAAACGCCGAGAATGCGACTCGACCTCTCATTTTATTTCCACCATATTTTGACGAATGCGGCTCTCTACGGAGCTGAAACAACTTCATGGCGGCTATTTTCCTTGGAAACGATCTCGCCGGCATGATCGATATGTAATCAAATCGACGGCAACGCCCGTTTCAACTCACGCAAATCGGCAAACCAAGTCTCGACATCTGTAACCAGCCTCCGCAACTAGTCTCGGTTTCAAGCTAACGGAAAACAATGCTTGCATTATCTTGACATCGTGATATCCTAAGTCTGTGCTCTTTTTACTAGGTTCTCCATATTTGCCCGTCACCAGGAATCCGTTATAGGGTATAAAACCCTTGTGACCCCCTACTTTTGTTGTTGTTGTGAGTCGCCATGAGAAATCTTTGCAACCTTGCCCTGACTGTCGCAATCCTCTCCGCTAGTGCATTGCCGGCTACAGCGCAAAATTACCACTACAATTACGGCAACTCCAGAGTTGTCAACCAATCGTCTGTTGGTTACGTCCAGCACGAAAATACTTACATCCCGACCGGTGCCATCAACAACACTGCTAAGGGCGTCATTACCGGTGGCGTCGGACAGAAGGCGAACCAGCTTCTTCCTGGCGTGACTTGGGGACGGACCGTCGGTACGTCCGGCGACAATTTCTATCTCGGCGGCGCGCCTGACAAATATAAGAGCGCCGTCCCGTCCTACGCAGTCACTCCCCAACGGACGATCACGATGGGTGGCGGTCAGCGAAACGGACAGAGACGCGTGCAGCAGGGCGGGCAACAGCAGCAGCAAGGCTACTTCTATGTTCCGGGACAAAACGGCGGCACTGCCAGCTACGCGGCAGTAGACACAACCGTTCCCGTTCAAATGAATGGCGGCGCAGCCAGCTATGGCAGCACTGCAGGACAAAAGAACTTCTAGACCAAGTTTTTTATGCTTTCCATACCTTGACTACACTATAAATTTCTCAGTCCGGTGGAGCCAAAAATTGAGTGCACACTTGGTCTGCCATCACATATGATGGCACTGCCCGGTAGCCACTCCAACCTGAAAAAGCTGAGTTTCTATGCATGAGCATCAGGCGAAGTACGAAGAAGATGGATCGCAACTCGATCCTAACGCCTTTCCGCTTGACCGCTACCAGCCGCTCAAACAAATCGGAATCGGCTCAGCCGGGTCCGTCTACCTCTGCCTGGATAGGCAATCTCAAGATCCAGTCGCCGTCAAAATTCTGCACCTGCTGCACGTAGATCAGCTTCGTTCTTTTGAAACAGAAGCCCGCATCATGACCACCATCAGACATCCAAACATCGTTGAACTGCTGGGATACGGCTCAACGCCAGCAGGAATGCCGTACATGTGTTTGGAATATTTTCCCGGCACTCGCCTTGCCGATTACATCGAGGCGCGCGGTCACCTGCCTGTGAAGACGGCAATCGAGGTGTTTGCCAATCTGGCAGACGCACTTTGGGTATCGCATACCAACCGGATTTTGCATCGCGATATAAGTTCCGGCAACGTTCTTGTGGCATACGATCATCTCGGCAAACTGGAGGTGAAACTAATCGATTTTGGCGTTGCTCACGTTTTAGATCAAACGCTAAACGACGCTATTCATCAGACTTTTGACAACAACGAAATCTTGAATTCATCCGGCAGCTACGAGCTCGTTGGAACGCCGGCGTACATGCCGCCTGATGTGCCGCACGGTCTGCCATATGACGAGCGTTCAGAAATTTACGCCCTGGGCTGCATGCTATTTGAGGCATTGACAGGCACAGTGCCATTCCTCGGTCGCAGTGCCATGGAAACAATCAATATGCACGCGCTTAATCCCCCACCAACACTTCTTGAGGCGTGCAACCGAGAGTTCGATGCCCGACTGGAAGCCATCGTTGCATATTGCCTGGCGAAAGATCCGCGCGATCGTTTCCAATCGATGGATCAACTACGCGCAGCGCTCCACACGTTGGTGTAAAAGACGGTAGCATCTAAACCCGCACACCCCATTGACAAGCGCGATATCAGACAAGAGTGCTATCCATGCACTACAATATATGCGCTTGGTTCCGCTATTAAAAACGGCACCAACACCTGACATATCGAATTGACGAGGCTTACTGTTGTGCAAACGATAATTGTTCTCGGCGGAGCTGGCGCGATGGGGCAAATCATCGTTCAGGATCTGGCTGACACTGCTAAAGACCATAAGATCATCATCGGCGACTTCAATATTGAAGGCAACGAGCGCATCGCTGAACTGACGAAGCGACCCAATGTAACTGCCGAGCAAGTCGACATAAAAAACGAAGCCTCACTCGTTGCGCTCCTCAAAAAGGGACAGTGCGTAGTCAACTCAGCGCCGTACTATTTCAACGTCGACGTCATGAAAGCCGCATTAAAAGCCGGTTGCTCCTATGTTGATCTCGGTGGTCTTTATCATATGACGATGAAGCAACTGCCTCTGCATGAAGAATTCAAAAAACAAAATCTAGTTGCAGTAATTGGCACTGGTGCCGCCCCTGGTACCACGAATATTCTCGCCGCCGCCGCAGCGCGCGACCTGGATAAAGTCGAACTCATTGATATTGCCTGCGGTTCTGCAGACTTCGCGGAAGCGTCGTCTCATCCGTTCTTCCCTCCATACATGCTCGATACCTTATTCGACGAGTATTCGAAAGACGCGATGGTTTTCGAAAATGGCGTAGCCGAAGGTAGAAATCCACTGGCGATGCAGAAGAATATCGAGTTCGGAGAACCAGTTGGAACTCAGCCTGCGATCTACACCTTACATTCCGAAGTCGCAACTCTTCCGATGACCTACAAGGACAAAGGCATTAAGAACTGCTACTTCAGACTCGCTCTACCTCGCGAGTTCCACGAAAAGTTGAAACTGTTCGTGGAACTAGGATTCGGGTCAACAGAGCAAATTGAAACGGCAGAAGGGAAATTCCACCCTCGCAAAATTCTCGCACACATGATCGCTCAGATTCCTTATTCAAAACCTCCAGTCAATGACATCGAAATTCTACGCGTGGACGTCAAAGGCTCCAAAGCCGGCGAAGACGTTCACATCGTCATGTTCGAGACAGCCCATTCCGATCCAAAGCGAAATATCGGAGCAGGCGATCTGAATACCGGCGTGCCACCATCGATAGTGGCTCAGATGATCGTCGACGGAAAAATCAAAGAGCGCGGAGTTCTC
>CAZRMH010000520.1:0-5319 GCA_964600935.1 uncultured Candidatus Obscuribacterales bacterium | reverse complement strand
GCTGATTCGGATATGGATGACGCTCTAAACGAGAATAAAGAAGTCTATGAGTTCTTGAGATCGGCAAGTGCCAAACATGGCATCGGTTTTTGGAAACCAGGCGCTGGTATCATTCACCAGGTCGTTTTGGAACACTATGCTTTTCCAGGCGGCATGATGATAGGCACGGATTCTCACACTCCAAATGCCGGCGGTTTAGGAATGATCGCAATCGGCGTCGGCGGTGCAGATGCAGTTGACGTCATGGTTGGCGAACCGTGGGGCTTGAGATGGCCTAAACTGATCGGTGTAAAGCTCACCGGTAAGTTAAACGGATGGACAGCGGCCAAAGATGTCATTCTAAAACTCGCTGGAATCCTCACGGTCAAAGGCGGAACAGGCGCAATCATTGAATACTTCGGTCCTGGAACCCAATCTTTAAGCTGCACCGGAAAAGGCACCATCACAAATATGGGTGCAGAGCTGGGTGCCACCACTTCGATCTTTCCCTATGACGATCGAATGGCAAAGTATTTAGCGGCGACAGAACGAAAAGTAATAGCCGATCTGGCGACAGCGAATGCCGAATATCTATGTGCAGACCCTGAAGTAGAGAAGGATCCAGAGAAGTACTACGATCAGATTGTTGAGATCGATCTTGATACCTTGGAACCATATGTGGTGGGTCCTCACACGCCTGACTTGGCTAGACCAATTTCGCAACTGGGCGCTGATGTAAAAGCAAACGGTTGGCCTGATGATTTTAAGGTCGCGTTGATCGGCAGTTGCACAAACTCTTCATACGAAGATATGACGCGTTCAGCAAACGTAGCCAAGCAAGGTGCTGCGCTGGGCTTGAAAGCAAAAACATTTTTCTTGATCACGCCAGGTTCTGAACAAATTCACCAGACGATCAAACGCGACGGTCAATTGGAAGCATTGGAGAGCATCGGCGGGACCGTTCTCGCCAATGCGTGCGGACCATGCATCGGTCAGTGGAAGCGTGACGATATAAAACTCGGCGAGAAGAATTCCATTCTCACCTCATTCAACCGTAATTTCCAAAAGCGAAACGATGGCAACCCGGAAACAAACGCGTTTATCAGCAGCCCTGAAATCGTCACGGCTCTTGCACTGGCCGGCAAACTTTCGTTCAATCCACTGACTGACACGATTACCACTCCTGAAGGTAAGGAAGTAAAACTCGAAGCACCGGAAACACTCGAATTGCCGACGAAAGGCTTTATCGCTGATAATCTCGGCTATATCGAGCCAGCGGCTGACGGTTCTAACATCGACGTAATCGTCGATCCCGCAAGTGAACGATTACAGCTGCTCGATCCATTCAAGCCTTGGGACGGCAAGGATTACATCAAACTGACTCTGCTGCTCAAAGCAAAAGGCAAGTGCACAACCGATCACATCTCCCCTGCAGGACCATGGTTGAGATATCGCGGTCACCTCGATCGAATCAGCGACAACATGTTCATCGGAGCGATCAACGCATTCGGCGGAGAACCCGGCACAGTCACGGATAGACTCGATGGAAAAGTCAAAACCGTTCCGGAAGCGGCCAGACATTACAAAGCCGAAGGACACGGCTGGGTAGTCGTCGGCGATGAAAATTACGGCGAAGGTTCAAGTCGCGAACACGCGGCAATGTCACCAAGATTCCTGGGCTGCAAGGCAGTGATCGTGAAGAGCTTCGCTCGAATTCACGAAACCAACTTGAAGAAGCAAGGAATTCTTCCGCTGACTTTTGCCAATCCAGCGGACTATGACAAAATCCAGGCAACCGACTTCATTAGCCTCGTAGATCTAGATAAGCTGGAAGTTGGAAAGCCAGTCACTATGGTGCTCACACACGAAGACGGCAAAGAAGAGAAAATCGAACTAATCCAGACGATGACCAAAGAACAGATCGACTGGTTCATCGAAGGCAGCGCGCTTAACTTGATCAGGAAGCAACGGACAGCCGCAGGCAACTAACTGCTGAGCTGTTCGACAGGAAATCCGGCTGAGCGATCTGCGAGGCAGTAGTTTGAGAACGTGGCAAACCTGCGCCGACGAAGGCATCGCCCTGTATAAGCGCTGTCAACTTCTGGCAGCCGAAGAATGCCTCGTCGAGAGCGTCCGGCGCGCCCGTAATGAAAACGTAGAGAAGCCTCAGCTCTCCCAAGCATTGAACAGTCTAGCTGTCGTTTATTTCGCGCGATCGAAATATCACGATGCCACCAATGTTCTGCGAGAGTCGTTGTTAAACACCGAGTCGGAGGAGACGGAGCCAGCTCGTGTTCAAAAGGCACTAGCTACGCACATATACATACAGATGCTCGTGGAGCAGGAACGCTTCTTCGATGCACGAAACGAGATTATTCTCGCGCTACAGCAACTCGGAGATGACCTGAAATTTTGCTCCGCTGAGTTGTGGTTTAGTCTCGTCAAGGTTTATGTCGGCCTAGGCGACTTCAATAAAGCTGACGATGCGATCGATAGCTTTCTCGAGACCACGCCACTTTCGCTGATTGGACCTCACAGAATTTTCATCGACGAATCCTGTGGCGGTTCATATTTTGGTCCAGGTTGGGAACCTGATGTAAGCACAGAAGAAGAAAATTGGAATGGAGTTAGCACTACTGGTAGTGCCTTATCTTCGGTCTCAGATCGAGTTCGTATAGAGGCCGAGGTCCGTGCCATGCTGGTTCGCGCATCACTTCAAAACCAGCTTACATCACAAGCGAAAGAAATCATCCAGGACGTTCTCGAACTTTGCAAACCACTCGGCGATCATGCCTTAACAGCTCAGTCCATGACAATCGCCAGCCGATTAGCATTTGGTGACAGCGAATGGGCTGAAGCAGCAAAGTATTGCCAAAGGTCCCTGGAAATTGTAGGAAAGCTCTACGGCGAGAATCATCCAGCGCTATTGGCATATCTTATCAACGCTGCCAGTTTGACCCTGATGACGGATGGTCTGCCAGATTGTAAGGTCCTGATGGACCGCACTTTCCAAATTGTTTTAGAGTTCTTCGGCCCCAGGCATCCGAAATATGCGCGCTGCCAGTTGCTTTGGTCCGCTTTAATTCCATTTGTCGAGGCCGACAACGCAGATATGGTTGCCACTCAGGAACAACTAATCCTTGAGGCGCTCGACACTTTCCTCGACTTCTTCGATGACACCCATAATGCGGTCCTCTCAGCAAGATTACAGTTTGCCGAGTTACTAGTAAAAACGTCCCGAGTCGACGAAGCGGATCTGCTGCTTCGTCAGCTGCTAGTCGATGCCACCGCAGTCAGTGGCACAAATCCTTACCCGAGAATAGCGTGTTTGACGGAGATGCTAAAGTTGGCCGATACGCTGGCTACGGATGATCGGTACCGTCTCTGGGACTTCATTCATAAAGAAGCATCAAAAACCGACTGCCAGTCAATCACTGTTACCGGTCGACGAATCGACGTCATGAGACAGCTAGCTTTCATTTTTCAGAGACTCGGCGACAAAGACACACCTGAGAATCTTTTACGAAGTTGTTTCGAACTTTCTTTGGAGATTTGTTCCGACTTGCATCATCGGTGCAGACAAGATCTTGTCGATCTTCTTATTGAGCGGGGCAAGCCTAAAGAAGCCTTGGAGCTTCTCGAAAGCAGCACTGAAGAAAAAACCATGACCCAAGAATTGCGGGAGCAACTGCAAATCATCAAAGTAAATATTGCACTCAATCGTTTAGCGGAAGCTGAAAAAATAGGATTGGAGACACTTGCTCGCACGGAAAGAATTTTGCCTGATTGCTCTGACTCGTTCATTCAATTAACCGGAATTCTCACCGATCTGTATCTGCAAACATCCCGACTGGATGACGCTGTACGCATGGTCGGAATACTAACGAGCCATAAACCGAAGCTCGGCGTCGCAGTTCTAGATGTCATTCCATTGTCATTGAGACTTATCGCTGAAGCATTCGCCGGGCAGCGCGATACTCGAGCCGAACAGCTCTACCGACAATCAATCGCCGCAGCCGAGGAGATTCAGGGAAAAGCTCCTGAAACCTTGGATGCATCGATTGTAGCGTTCGCTGACTATTGTTTAAACAATGGGCAGGTCGACAAGGCGAGAAAACTTTTTGAACGGTGGCTGGATTTGCGAATCGATGTTTGCGGAGCGAATAGTTTTCCCTGCGCGATCGCCATGCTGAATGTAGCAGAGGTCAATGCAGACCATGACTTAAAGAAATCCCTCGATCTCAGCTGCAAAGCTCTCGAAATAATGGACGCGGAGGACAATGTGGCGCCCGAATATCTGGTCGCTGCACTTCATTTGCGCGCAGCCATATTGGAGAAAGCCAACAATCAACTCGAAGCGACGGCGATTATCGAGCGGGCCAAAGCAATTGAACGCCAGGGCGAAAAGAAGCGAAAAGGCACAAGCGCGTGACAGTAGCCGCTGGCAGTTAGACTAAGTTTTGATTACGGCAGGGAAATTCAAGCGCAGAACACGTATTGTAGATATAAAGCGATCCTCTCTCAGTCGTCTTAAAAAAAATGGTCA
Organism: uncultured Candidatus Obscuribacterales bacterium; assembly: GCA_964600935.1. Taxonomy (GTDB): domain Bacteria; phylum Cyanobacteriota; class Vampirovibrionia; order Obscuribacterales; family Obscuribacteraceae; genus JADYXR01. The sequence continues at coordinate 794 of CAZRMH010000520.1, read as the reverse complement.
ATAACCAGTTTTCCCAGATCGAAGACTTCGAACAGCTGACGCTGTCGAGTCAGCTTGAATATTTGACTGAGGCGCTTGAAACTCTACCAGCAGTCGATTTGATTCGCCTCTGTGGTCCAATTCGCGATCCAGCTCCGCTCGCCTGGTTGTCCAAACAACTTTTAGAAAGAGGCTGGTTTCAAACCACCGACCACCAGGAATGGTTTGCAGATTTCCTAGTCAGTTTGCCGGAAACGGCAGTGGATAAACTGCTCAAAGCGATGGTGGCAGTACCTCAAACCGAAATTGACTCCGAAGGAAGAGAACGACGCCAATCACTCTGCCAGCTCCTTCTTCGAGCCTTGTCCGTAGTTCCGCTGACGGCACTCTCTTCAATGTGCTTGATAGACCGGACGATGAAACACCATTTTCCTGAGCAGCGCGATGCGCATCTCACCAGAGTGTTTCAGGAAATAGAAACTCAGATCAAAGCGGGACAACCGGAAACTATTCCGTTAGCAAGTCTTGCTCAAATGACCTCGACGGCGATAAGCAGTCTGGAGAATTCCGCTATATCCACCAGTCAGGCTTGCCTGGAAACGTTTCAAGCGCACAGAAAAAGATTGGCTCGAGAAGCTATTCAGATTCTCGAAGACGCACCAAAAGCGGTGTCACAAGCAAACGCTGAAGATTTACTCGCTCGACGAGTTTACACCGACCCCGGTCACTTTATGATCGAGTTGCTGCAAAAAGCTGAGTATTCAGGAGCAAAAAATTGGCTAGTCATTTGCGATAGAGATAAGCTTGTCATCTGT
>CAZRMH010000519.1:0-5322 GCA_964600935.1 uncultured Candidatus Obscuribacterales bacterium | reverse complement strand
CCTGCTTCAGATTGCTTTTTGATCAAGGCTCCGCCCGAGCAATTTATCTTGCTTACTCCAATCTCTCTTCATCAAAAACTTTCCGTCTAACCGATGCGCGAAGGCTTGCTCTGCGAGTCTCCGTAAACTCGTTTGGACACTTTTTGATGAGGATTCTGCACAATCATGCAGGCACCAGAAGAGACGAATGTAAGTACTCAGCGTCCTAATACCCCACATACGCAGCGCAGAGGATGGTTCCTGACGCTGGTCGTCATCGGCATTGCGGTATCACTTTCCACGATCCTGTGGTTCACGCTAGGCAATAAGTCATCTCCCGAAGAGACCTCAGACAAAGAAGAGGCTTCAGGAAAAACACCTAGCTCCGTTGAGTTAAACAACAACCAGGCGGACATCAAAGTCATAACGGTGAGTCAAAAGCCTCCGTCATCGAAGTTGAGAGTGGCTGGCTCCGTCGAAGCCAACGAACAACAAGTCCAGCAGATAAGCGCTCTGGCAGCCGGTCGCGTCGAAGTAGTCAATGTCATTCTAGGAGATCAAGTACGAAAGGGCATGCTTCTCCTCAAAATTGAGAGCCCTCAAGTAGCGGAGATGCACGGAAAACTACATGAAGCCGAGACGAAGCTGACACTTTCGCAAGTAAACCTCGAGCGCGTAAAACAAGCAGCCAACAAAGTGGCAGTTCTCAAAGCCAAGGCGGCTCTCGATGAATCGGAGTCGACTCTCAAGCGAACCAAACAACTGGTTTCAGAAGGTCTGACAGCAGGAAAAGACTTGATTGCAGCCCAATCAGACTTTGAAAAATCCAAAGCAGAATACAACTTTCAAAAAGACATTTCGTTGAATCGAGAAGTGGCTGAGGCGGTCGCCAATCTTAAGACAAGCGAGACTGAAGCGATACACTTACGCGACTCGCTCAAAGTCCTAAATGCTCAAATGCCCTCTCACGGAGAAGGTAAAGAACACGATATTTCAACATTGGAGTTGCGTTCTCCCATTAGCGGGGTTGTGTTGGAGCGCCTGGTGAATCCGGGAGCCGGAGTGGAGGCTGGTAAGCCGTTACTCACGATTGCGAACACGAGCACACTCTGGGTCATTGCGAATGTCCCCGAGAAGGAGCTTCCCAGAATCAGGCTGGGCATGCCTGCCGAAGTGCTGCTTGAAGGTCGAACAATTTCTGGAAGTGTCAGCTATATCGACCCGCGGCTGAATGAAGACACCCGCACGGCGCGTGTTCGCGTGGTCGTAGAAAACGCTGGTAATAAAATACATGTGGGGTCGTTTGCTCAGGTTGAGTTACAAAACCCGCTTCCATCAACAGATTCCACTGTGTTTGTCCCGGCTTCAAGCGTCCAAACCATCGAAAACAAAAAGGTGGTCTTTGTCAAAACCGCTGAGGGCGCATTCAGCGTTAGAGAAGTTCGGTCCGGAGAAGAAGTCGAGGAGATGATTCCGATATTCGAGGGACTAAAGGCCGGCGAGAGAATCGCAGCCAACGGTTCATTTGTTCTCAAATCCAAGTTACTCAAGAATCAAATGGGAGACGAGGACTAAGATGATCGATTGGTTGATCAATTTCTCCATCAAACAACGATTGCTGATTTTGCTGTCGGTCGTCATTCTCATTGCCGGAGGCGTCTACAACCTCCAGAGCTTGCCGATTGACGCAGTACCTGACATTACCAACGTACAAGTGCAGGTGCTGACGTCAGCGCCATCTCTAGCACCTCTGGAAATTGAGCGGCAGATCACTTTTCCGATTGAAATCGCCATGAGTGGACTGCCATCTGTTCAGCAAGTCCGTTCCGCGTCTAAGTTTGGATTGTCGGCCGTCACCGTTGTTTTCGATGACAGCGTCGACACCTACTTTGCAAGACAACTAGTTCTGGAGAGGCTCTCACAGGTCCGTCAACAAATACCTGAGAATCTCGGCTCGCCTCAGATGGGACCAATCTCGACTGGACTTGGAGAAATTTACCAGTACGAATTGCGACCATCTCCGGGCTCGAAAAACGATCCAAAGTACCTTCGGACTGTTCAGGACTGGATCGTCAGACGTCAACTCATGGGGGTCACTGGAGTAGCTGAAGTGAACAGCTACGGCGGTCAGAAGAAGCAGTATCAGGTGCGAGTCGATCCGGCAAGATTGATCTCATACGGTCTGACTCTCCGAGATGTCGTTCAGTCAGTCGTCGCGAACAATGCGAATGTCGGCGGCGCGTACATTGAACACGAAGGCGAGCAGTACATTCTTCGAGGAATTGGGTTGGCCCTGACGACTGAGCAAATTGGCAAAATAGTCGTCAAAGCCGGAAAAGAAGGCGTGCCTATTTTCATTCGTGATATCGCGGAAGTCGTGAGCGGCTCGGAAGTTCGCCAGGGGGCTGTCGTTGCCGACGGCAAAGGTGAGATAGTTGCCGGTATCGTCATGATGCTCAAAGGAGAAAATTCCCGAACGGTCGTCGAACGAGCAAAAGAAAAGGTCAAACAGATCCAAAAAACACTACCGGCAGGAGTTACGCTCGTACCCTTCTATGACCGCTCAGAGCTGGTAGACAGGACAATCCATACTGTCGAGAAAAACCTGGTCGAAGGCGCCATCCTCGTCATAGTGGTACTGCTTGTGGTGCTCGGCAACTGGAGAGGAGCACTGCTCGTTGCAAGCGTCATACCTTTATCGATGCTGTTTGCCGCAATCTGCATGAACCTGTTTCACGTCTCAGGAAACTTGATGAGCCTCGGCGCAATTGACTTCGGCTTGATAGTTGACGGTGCAGTCGTGATGGTCGAAAACACTGTGCGCAGACTCGCACTGAATCAACAGCGCGGCAATCGCCAATCTAATCGAGACGTCATACGCAATGCCTGCATCGAAGTCGGAAGACCTGTTGTCTTTGCAGTCTGCATTATTGCTATCGTCTACCTGCCGATTTTCAGCTTGACTGGAATCGAAGGAAAGATGTTCAAACCCATGTCGCTCACGATTGTATTTGCGCTCGCGGGCTCGCTCATACTTTCGCTCACCTATGTTCCGGCAATGCTCGTTCTCGTCTTCACTGGAGAAGTGAGTGAACACGAGAATTTCTTGCTCAAAAAGATCAAGTCAGGATATAGAACCGCTCTGAATCTAGCTGCTATCTATAAAACACAGACACTCGCGGTAGCAGCTAGCCTCCTTGTTTTGAGTTTGATTACTCTGCCTATGCTTGGTGCTGAATTCATTCCCAGACTCGATGAAGGCGCTCTGGCTGTACAGATTCAACAGCTGCCCAGCGTGTCTCTCACACAATCAATTGCGACCACGACAAAAGCGGAAAATGTCATGCGCAGTTTTCCCGAAGTAATAAAAGTTGTGTCCAAGATAGGAAGAGCAGAAGTAGCAACCGATCCGATGGGGGTCGACACTGTCGACGTGTACGTCGCACTAAAGCCTCAGGAGAAGTGGACGAGCGCTCAGACGCGTGAAGAATTGGTGGACAAGATTGCAGCCGCTCTTGAAGAGAAGGTTCCCCAAGCCGTCTTCAGCTTCTCGCAGCCGGTCGAACTCAGAACAGCCGAACTCATAGCCGGTGTCCGTTCTGACATTGCGGTAAAAATATTCGGAGACGACCTCGACAAATTGAGAGAAGCGGCCGAGAAGGTAAGCAGAGTAATCAATACGGTTGCAGGAGCTGCCGACGTTAAAGTTGAACAAACCGCCGGCCTTCCGCAACTAAGTATTGAAGCGGACCGCGACGCGATAGCTCGATATGGAATCAACGTCGAAGACGTCAACAGCCTCGTGCAGTCGATCATGTCCGGTCAAGCCGCCGGAATCATCTACGAAGGAGAGCAGCGTTACGACGTGGTCGTTCGCTTAGATGAAGCGAGTGGGGAAGACATCGAGTCAATTCGAAAACTATTGGTCGCGGCGCCGCCACTCACTCCACAAGCCGGAGGTGCAATGATCCCTCTGACCAGTCTTGCAAAAATCAAGACTGAAGATGGTCCGGCACAAATCTCTCGCGAAGATAGACGCCGACGAATCGTCGTCGAATGCAACGTCCGAGGGCGTGACATCGGAAGCTTCGTAAAGAGCGCTCAAGAAAAGATCGAAAAGGAAGTGAAGCTTCCTGACGGCTACTACATAACCTGGGGCGGTCAGTTCGAAAACCTTCAACGCGCAACCACGATGCTCGCGATTGTAGTTCCGATTGCGCTTCTCCTAATCTTCATTCTTCTATTCATGACGTTCGGCTCAGTCAGCCAGGCTTTACTCATCTACTCAGGAATTCCGTTTGCCATGGTCGGCGGAATTTTTGCTCTTGCGATTCGGGGCATGCCGTTTTCAATTTCAGCAGGCATCGGGTTTATCGCACTATCTGGTGTTGCGGTGCTCAATGGCGTCGTGATGGTCAGCTACATCAATTCACTAAAAGTACGAATGGACACTGAAGCAGCCGTAATAAAAGGGGCCATTACGCGCCTGAGACCAGTGTTAATGACGGCGCTTGTCGCTAGTCTCGGATTCTTTCCGATGGCATTCTCCAGTTCAGCAGGAGCGGAAGTACAAAGACCGCTTGCCACAGTCGTGATTGGTGGACTGGTTACATCCAGTGTTCTCACTCTTCTTCTGCTTCCAAACTTGTACCTAATGTTCGAAAACCTCGCGAAGAAGTTCGAAGAACGGCGAAGAAAAAAACGAGAGTCAGAGAAACCCACAGTAAACCCATTGTTGAGATGACGAACGATGAGCAAATCCCCGAAACTCTCTATCGCTATTTTGTGCACTATCTTGACCGGTACGCTGCTCGCGATTAACTACTATTCCGGCAAATATTTGCTCCGTGGCTCAGATGTATCAACTGATTCCAGTGCTGCTTCAGTTACGACCGTCACTCTGGAAGATCTCAAATACTCGATGTTTCCGATCTACAAGAACAAAACAGAATCGTTAGTGTATTTCCACGTGAATTCGCTTAAAACCAAAGCACCAATTAGTGATGCAAAAGTATCAGCGGAATTCATCGCAAAAGATGGTGACCTCAAAAAAGCAGCCTTTTCATTCGACTCCACCAAAAGCTGCTTCGTCACGACTCTCCCCTTAGATCATCACGAAAACTATCGTGTTCAGACGGTCGTTCAACTCTCGAACGGAAAGATCTTCACGCCGGTATTTTCATTTCACTGCGCGGATGCCTTCCCTGAAGTTGAATGGCTCAGTTCACAGGAAACCGAATCGAAATGAGACTGACCAGGAAACTAACCATTACTGCTATCTGCTCAAGCCTACTGATTCCTCATCCGGTGGCGGCATCATCAATTGACCCAGCCTTGATGACT
>CAZRMH010000518.1:0-5336 GCA_964600935.1 uncultured Candidatus Obscuribacterales bacterium | reverse complement strand
AGGAAGGCGTCAAAGCCTTCGTCGAGAAGCTCACACCAGCTTACAAAGGTAGTTAAAACTCTGGCTAGCCACGCCAATTTAAAATTGAAACGCCGGTATTTCTTCGCCAATGTCGCGTCTGAAAAGCCGGCGGTTTTCTTTGTCTACGGTCCTTGGACTGCTCAGCATGTTTAACGCAAGCCATCATCAATTTCTGCACCATTAATTAGTTATCCGCTCGCGGCTGTCGTTATCGCAGAGAGCTCCGAAACGGAGAAGCTATGTAACGAAGTTTGTGAATGTCAGACTGGGCGAGCGTGGTCATGCTGATCGGCGGGAATAAGATCGTTTCACCCTTGATTGCGAGGCGCTCTGTATGACCCCTACGCCGAACAAGCAGAAGAATCGCACGGGCGAAAATTTTCGAAAAAAGCATAAGTTGAAAGTACAGGCAGAGTCGATCAATCTTGTCGCACCTGGCGATGAGAGCGGTCAATCGGTTGATAGCGGCGATACCACTTGCAGTTCGCCTGCTGACAGCGACATCCCCAACGGCGATTCAGAACAGAATTCGAACAATCCAGAATCAGATTTACCCTTTATCGACAGTCGATACGACGTATTGGAGCTGCTCGGAAAAGGAGGCATGGGTTCGGTCTACAAGGTTTTTGATAAAACACTGAACAAGATATTCGCGATCAAAGTTCTCCAACCGGAACTCGCAAAAGATCAAGTTGCGCTGAAGCGATTCGAGCAGGAGGTAGAAGCGACTTGCCAACTTGAGCATCACAACCTGGTTGCCACATACGGTCATGGCAAAAAGGATGACGGCACACCGTACTTGATCATGGATTACCTGGAGGGTGAAAATCTGGCAGACCTCCTGGCGCGAGAAGGTCCGCTCGACGCAGCCCGATCGTTGAATCTCTGGCTGCAGATTTGTGAGGCACTCGCGCACGCGCATAAAAGCGGAGTGATTCACCGCGACATGAAGCCTACAAATGTGATCATATCAAAGGCCGCAGATGGAACCGAAACTGTAAGAGTCGTGGATTTCGGTATAGCCAAGATTCTCACATCAGCCACTCGCGAAACTCACAATCTGACTGAAACTGGAGCAGTTTTCGGAAGTCCGCATTACATGAGCCCCGAGCATTGCCTTGGTTTTAAGATGGACGAGCGCTCGGATGTTTATTCGCTCGGCTGTTTGATGTACGAAATGCTAACGGGCAATGCGCCGTTTCCGGACAGCAACGCTGTCCAGGTCGTCGTGAAGCATATAAACGAAGAGGCGAAGCCGTTTCCTGCCGAGGGCAAAGAGACAAAAGTCGGCAAAAGGCTCGAAAGCGTAACCTTAAAATGTCTGGAAAAAGACGCTGAGTATAGATATCAATCTGTCAACGACATCATCAAAGACCTGGAGCTCATAAGAGACGGCAAGAAACCTTCTAAGTTCGTCAGACAGAGAGCACCGCGCCCCGAGTTCACCAAGAAACACATCGCAGCTATTACGGTTGGTGTTTCATTGCTGTCGATGCTGGTCTGGCAATATGTCGGCATGGTCGAGCCAGTCGTTCAAAAATTCCTGGTCTCACTCGTCATCTTCCTGCTCACATTCTCAGGGGCGATCGCGTTTGTAATCGCGTCTATCGAACACTGCAAAAATCTCTTTGCCGGTCACACATCCGACCGCAATTGGTGGCGCACACTATTGGTAGTATCACTAGCAGTAAGCTGCCTGGCCTACTTAGACAACGCCACCCAGCTGTTATTTAACTGGAGCGTATTCTCGCTTTTTGGAAAGCTGCCCGCGAGTTTAAGCGATCTGATCGGCACGCTTCCATACATCAACCAGGGCGCACTGGTATCTTCAATAATTGCGGCCGTCGGTTGCCTGGTGTTTCGCAGCACGAAGCGGAGCAATATTTCGAATATGGTTTTTCAATGGACCGTGCTTACAATGTTACTTCTAATAATTTCATCGACGGCCATTCCAAAAACCATGAGCGAATTATCGAGAATGGCTAGTGGTGGCAGATTGATGGACAAGTATGCTCCCTGGCTTTCCGAAGGAATGAAAAATTATTCTCTACTTCTAGATCCGCGGAATCAAGCGACGGTGGTATCACTCGCAAAGTTGCAAGTCGAACAAGGAAGGCGCGCAGATGCGGACAAGACTTATGAAAAATACTTTCTTAGAGAACCCCTGAAGAACGAGCTGGCATGGGCACATTTCCAACGATCGAAAACATACTCAAATCCGGAGGAGAAACACTCGAAGTATGTCGAACTTACCGAGGCTATCAAACTGGCGCCCCGCCATGATTTCTACGAAGACAGAGGAATGATATTCTGGGAACGCGGAAAAAATGAGGAAGCTCTAGTTGATTTCTACAACGCCAGCAGATGCGAACCCGGAGCTCCACTGCCTTATTGCAGGCGAGCCCTTGTATTTGCCGGTGTCGGAGATTTGAATATGGCAATTCTTCAACTTAATCGGATATCCTCAGCTGAAGCGACTCTTCAGCATCCGGAAGTTTATTTCATACGCGGTCTCATACTCGATAAGATAGGCGATCCTGATGCATCGGCTGATTTCCAGCGGGTGATCGCTCTGAGCAACACAGACAAATTTTACCCCGATCTGCAAGGCGACGATCTACTCTGGCGAGTCGCATATGCGTACAAACGAGTCGGGGACACAAAAAACTACGAAAAGACTCTAGAACAACTCAACAACTATTCCACACACCAGGAGTCGAAAGATAACCTCGAGAAGATGCTCAAACGCGCAAATTTGAACCTGGACTGGAGCGCCAAGATAGGGCGGTTCGGACACTAAACTTTCAACTAAAAGGGATTGAAACAGCACGGCATTCGAAATTTTGCCTGGTATAATCGCTCTTTAAGTTTTCAGGTGTAATACTTAAATTGAGCACGCCATTCAATAAAGCAAACTTCAGCCACGAACGATTTATGGTGCGTGAAGAATTGGGCCGCGGTGGAATGGGCATTGTTTACCGCTGTTACGATCGCAAGTTGAACAAAGACGTAGCAGTGAAGGTGATCGGCTACGATTTTTCAGATGATGCCATTCTTCGTTTTCACAAAGAAGCAAAAACTCTAGCAAAGTTGCATCACCGAAACATACTTGGAGTCTCCGATTTCGACTACGCCGACGACGACAAATTCTTCCTCTCTATGGATTTGTTGCCGGGCAGAAGCTTAGCCGACTTGATCGAACAGGAGAAACTTCCGCCATTTGAAGACGCTCTCGAAATTTTTATTCAAATTTGCGCAGGACTTGCACACGCTCATAGCAAGGGCATCTTGCACCGCGATATAAAACCATCCAACGTTTTCGTAGCACGGTACAAGGCGGGTACTCTGCAAGTTGTAATTACGGACTTCGGTATCGCGAAACTGCTCGACGAAGATCAAGCCATGACGGCGGCTGGAGTCAGTATGGGAAGTCCTCCCTATATGAGTCCCGAACAATGCGATGGCAAGCCGACTGATGCACGTTCGGATCTTTACAGCCTGGGATGTTTGATGTTCGAAGCGCTAGCTGGCAGTCGACCATTTCTTGGCGAAACCGTTCCACACCTTCTCATGCAACACATTTCAGAACAGCCACCGAAACTGCGTGAGCGAGCTCCGGATTACAATTTTCCCGAAGAGATGGATAGGATAATTTCTAAGTGCCTGGCGAAAAATCCGGACGAGCGTTATGCTAATGCAAAACTTCTCAGCGCTGATTTACAGCAGTTGCGCGACAGCATTTGCAACGTTTCTTTCGCCCAACACAGTGAGGAAAGTGGTGCTTACAAAGCATCAAAAAACTTTCTACGAACAGGCGCGTTTCTAATCACCGGCTATCAAAATCTCACTAGACCTGAAAACGAAAAGAAGTTGATCGCCGCACTAATAGCAGGTTTCCTGATAATCGCAACTTCAGTCGGTGTCGGTGTGACATCACTAAAAATGGAGTGGGATAAGGATGAAAAACAGAAACAAATCGACGATGGCTTTCAAGCGAAGGATGCCGACCAAACGGGGTTGACGTTGAATCCGACAGCGAGTTCTCTGGAGCCCAAGCGGCTTCGCGAAACAAAGCTATGGATCGTTCTAGACAAGGACGTCAAATCGGCTTTGAAGGAAATCCGCATAAAATCAGAACAGCAAATCGGTTTTGAAAAAGGCGTTGCCACTCCGGACTGGTTAGACTTGAAGGGTAGCGACCTAAAAGACGATGATCTCAAAGAGGTCGAATCTCTAAAAGTTCGAGGCTACATCCTCAAAGACACTGGTGTTACAGATAAAGCCTTGCAGATACTTTCAAAAGTAGACTCTCTTGCAGAACTCTTTCTCGAAAATACAAAAATCACAGACAAAGGTTTGAGCTACCTGAACGAAAACGCTAATCAGAATTTGACTCTTATTACGCTCAGTGGAACTGGCATAACGGATGCCGGTATCAGAGAAATTTCCAAGTATAGTAAATTGGCTTGGGCAGGCTTGGAGAACTGTAAGAACATCAGAGGCGACAATATAGAATTACTGCACAACAACAGTGATCTTTTTCACCTTGGTCTAAGCGGTTCTGGTTTTAAATTGGAAAATCTTCCCAAGCTTTCGAAAGTCAAAATGGGACAACTGGATATTTCCAATCTCAACCTCAAAGACTCAGACCTGGCAACGATTGCCGCAAATCCAATACCTGGATTGATCACGCTAAACATCAATAACAACAAAGAAGTAACCGACCAGGGTCTGCTCAAAATCGCAGGATTGAAAGGACTTTCAAGCTTACACATTGTCGGCTGCGACAAAATTACCAAAGCTGGAATCGCTAGTTTTCACAATGCTCGCGGAGACATGCCAGTCGCGATCTACCAGAAATGAAGAAAATCGACTTCAGCCATGAACAGTACTATCCGCTTGAAGAACTCGGGCGCGGCGGCATGGGCATTGTCTATAAATGCAATGACCTAAAGTTAGGTCATGCAGTGGCCGTCAAAGTTCTCGGTTGGAACCTCAGCAATGACGAGATTATTCGTTTTCATAAAGAAGCCAAAGCGCTCGCGAAACTTCAACATCCCAATATTTTAGGAATTCGCCACTTTGGACACTCCGATAATGACTCACTCTTCCTGGTGATGGAACTATTAAACGGCAAGAGTCTTGCGCAGTTGCAGGATTACGAGATTACTTTGCCATTTGAAGACGCCCTCAACACCTTCATTCAGATATGTGACGGACTCGGACACGCGCACAAAAAGAACATCCTCCATCGCGACATTAAGCCATCCAATGTATTTATCGAACGCACCGCCAGCGGTGACATCAAAGCGACC
>CAZRMH010000517.1:0-5339 GCA_964600935.1 uncultured Candidatus Obscuribacterales bacterium | reverse complement strand
CCTGCCCTCTTTTTTACAGCATTTGAACGTGCTTGAAGGTTGTGGATTGGTTCGTTCTGAAAAACGCGGTCGCGTAAGAACTTATCAACTTGCGCCTCAACCGTTGAAGGAAGCGGAGACCTGGATGACCGAGCAACGCTCGATCTGGGAAAACCGTCTCGAGCAATTGGAACAATACCTCAAAGATTTGGAGACCTAAAAATATGACCCTCACAACGACACTTGCAATTGACCCGAAGCTAGACCTGGTCCTGGAGCGGGTTGTAGACGTTCCACCTGAATTGGTATGGAAGGCATGGACGACTCCGGAACATGTGAAAAAGTGGTTCGCTCCGGCACCATGGACGGTGACTGACTGCCGAATCGATTTGCGTCCAGGTGGTGAATTTGCCACCACGATGAAATCGCCGGAAGGTGTCGAGATGCCCGGTTCCGGCTGTTATCTTGAAGTTGTCGAGAACAAGAGATTGGTTTGGACCGACGCTTTAAAACCAGGATATCGACCATCTGAAAAACCGTTCTTCACTTGCGTGCTCATTTTTGAAAGTCACGGGAAGGGCACGAAATTCACTGTTGTTGCCATTCATAAGGATGAAGAGACAAAATCCAATCACGAAAAGATGGGATTTTATACGGGTTGGGGACAGTGTCTAGATCAGCTCCTGAAGCTGGTTAAGAGTGAATTGAAGTAATCAATATTCTAGTTGTTTTTTGCAAGCAATGGGATGGGTATGGTCTCCCGACGGCTTGCTGTAGTGGAAGTCACGATCGTGATCTCTTGGTGAAAGTTTGAATTACTTTAAGTTAAGTTAAGCCGATGACAACAGCCGTCGCGGCAAGGTCCGTGGTCGGGATGCGGATTGACGTCATCTGCGATACAAGTGCGACCAGCGAAAATTGGTATTATTGATCAATCTAAATTTTGGAACTTCCAACGTTGCTGTTGTCAACGTCTCGAAGCTCCAAGATTTTTTGGCGCTTTTGTGCCAGGAAACCCGTAGAGAAGCCCGAATGATGGTGGAATAAGCATGTCTGACGCGAATAACGAAATTAGCAAAACGGTGAGCATCCAGAGTCGCACAGCCCTTGGACTGACGCTCGGATTAGCCTGCAGCATCCCATTAACTGCGGCTCCAGCGCTAGCAGGTGGCAATGGCGGAAGCAATCACGAACCGCGAGTTCACGCTGCCAGGCAAAATTTGCAGCTAAACGCATTGCAACAGCTCAGAGCTGAGCGTCGGGCGGAGCGACGAGCCGACAGACTCGATGCTTCCCTCAGCATTCAAAATGCCGTTCATAGCGCCAACTTCAATCTCAACTCAGGCAGACAAGCCTTCTCTGCCAATAACCTCGGTAACTTCCAGCAACTCACCATCGATGTCGGCGGCACCCAGCGTGTTGTCAATCTTGATTCGAAATTGTCAGCTGCAGAGCTCGTCGCCGCTCAGCAAGTCTTGAATGGTGGCGTTCAGACCATCGAACTGAGGTCTAATGGCGCTGCTGCCGGCGGATCAATCACACTCAACAATTCCACTCTGTCTGCTCTCGACAAATCCGTCGGTGGAGCAATCGGGTCATTGACTGTTGCTCGAGGCGTTCAAGTCATCGACAACAACAGCGGTATGAATCTTTCGGGCAACTTGAGAAACCATGGCACAATCTCGGCAGCTTCAGACTCTGCCGGACAAACCATCACCATCTCTGCAGATACCATCAATAACTCGCGAAACGCGTCCATCGGCACTTACTCAGGAAACGCTTTCTTCGGCGCTGACGTAACACTCAATGCCTCAACTTCCATCACCAATAACGGCAGCATATCCAGCGCCAATACGTTGACTCTCAACGCTCCAGTGATCAGCAACATCAATGATGGGTCGGTCGCTACTCTGTCAGCCGGACAGAATGTCAATTTGAATACGGCTAATCTGGCTAACACCGGGTTGATCAATGCAAACGCAGGCAACATCAACGTCAACAGCAGCACATTCCTCAATTTCGCTGGTGCCGGTGGTACTCTCCAGGCGAAAAACGGCAGCATCAATCTGACCTCGACGAATGCCAACCTGACAGTCTCAGGTGGTGATTTGTTGTCGCAAGACGTGAACTTAAGCGCAGGTAAAGGCAACATCGAAGCTACGTTCGGCCAAGCTGACGGTGTAGTAAACGCACAAGGCTGCGTTGTTCATTTGTACGCCGATTCTGATTTGTTGAATGTCGGAACAGTCGAAGCGACAGACGATCCGATCATCGCCAACGTCAGCGACGTCGTACTGAATGCCACACTCACGGCCGGTGCCCCACTCACAGTCATCTCTGGTGGGAACATCACCGCGAACGGTGTGCTGGACACCTCCGGTCCTGTCGATGGAGGCGATCTCACATTGATCGCCGGTGCTCAATTCAAACTTGTTGGTGCAAACGTCAACGTATCTAAGAAATCGACAACCGGTGGTTCGATTCTTGTCGCTCCGGGTGGCATCACTACCAGTGGTGGCACAGGTGATGCTGGCGACATCATAATGGTCGCTTATGCAGGCAAAACTGTCGGTAGCGGACAAATCACCACCACCGGCGCCGCCATCACCGCTAAAGGCGCCTCCGGCAAACTCGACGGTAACGTCCAGATCATCGCTGCTGGCAAGACTGCGAATACGACTCTCAGTGGTATCAACGCCGGATCAGTCACGATTCAATCGGCGGAACCTGTCGTCAGCAAAGGTGGACTCACGTTCGACGGGACGACTGGGCAACTCCTGTCTGGTTCGTACTCGACTAAGAAACTCAACACTGGCACATTGACTCTAGGCGGTCCAATCACCGCAACTGGAGCTGTTACGATCGGTACTGCTGGAATTTTGAATGCCAACAACACGATCCAGACTAGTGGTGATGAAACACAACAACTTTCGATCAATGCCGGTACTCTTAATTTGCCTGCTGGTGGAAAGATTCTCACCAACGACAAATCGACTCTCAATCTCACGACACCTGGCGATCTGGTAATCGATGGAACAATCTCAGTCGGTACCTTGAATCTCTCAGCAAAGTCTTTGAATATCACTGCCAGTGGTGCGTTGTTGGACGCATTCGACAACATCAAAACTGCTAAAGGCGGCAATATTACGGTTAACGGAAATCTCGGTAGAGACCCGCTAATTTTCGATCCGAACAGACCGTATACGACATTCAATGTCACCGCTGGTGGTGCGTTTGTTATCGGTGATCTTGATAAAGGCGCCGTAGTTTCCGGAGACGGTCAAATCACAGCGACCTCGTTCACCAACAACACTCTCGCCAAGGGCAACACGGCCTACACGGCCACCGGTACGAAAGGCGTCTTGTTCACCAATAACGGCACCGTCGATGGAACCGTGGTCACCATCAATGCTGTCAATGGTTCGATCCTCAACGCGAGTGGTGCCGACCTGCAAGCGACACAACAGTTGAGCAAAGAAGATGTTCCAATCCTCACGCTCAACACCCTGGCAGTCAACAACCTCGGTCACATTGAGGCTGTCGGTGAACTGAAACGTACGACAGGAACTCTCAACATTAATTCCACGAAGGCACTGACTATCACCGGTGTTGACGGCGGATTCTTTACCGCATTCAACAGCACTGTCAACCTCAGTGCCGCGAAGGGTGATGTCATCGTCGGTGGCAATGACGGAGTCGTCAACTCCAGTCCGTTCTCATTGTTGAGCAGTGGTCTTGGCAACTTCTCTGTCAAAGCCACGGGCGTGTTCAGATCTACTATGCCTGGCATCTCGGTCTCTACCGACGGCGAAGGCAAGCAAGGTACGGTCTCTCTGCTCGTTAAAGACATCGAGTACAACGGCTTGGGCGCTGCTCCGAATTTCAAAATTACTGCAGTCGGCGACGCCAAAGTTAAGTCAGTTAAAGTACTGACTATCAACACAACTGATAAGTCCGGCATTGTCATCGGCAACGGAGCGGGCGAGATCAGCACTGATATCAGTGGCTACAATGATGGTGACAGTTCAACAACAATCATCACTCCTCAGAATCTGACAATCGATTCGTCTGCTTTCAAGATTGGTGGCACATCACTGACATTGACCGGAACGAAGAATCTTCTAATTAGTGGCAATGTGGTCGGTGGCAAGTCCGTAACCATCAACACTGGATCGAAAGCCAAATTTGAAATCGGCAATGCGAAAACAACCGGTTTCACCGGCTTGGCAGCGGGCGAAGGCATTACTGCCGGCGAAAACTTGACTATCAATGCCACCGGCGCTTTCGTGATGAACGGAAGCTCCCTGGTTAAGGTGCTAAGTAAGGACAAAGGTCAATTCAACCTAAATGGTCCAAGCATCCTGGTCAATAACGGCAGCGACATCGATTCGCTCAATACGAATTTGGTCACCTCTTCCACCAAGGCTTCATACACTAACTTGAATCCTGGTGGCGCCCTCACTGGTGCTCGTCTGAATATCACCACACCTGGTGTCCTGACGTTGAGTTCCGGTGGCGGAAATGCCGTTGAAACCTTCTTGAGCATGGGTCTAGATTTCTCAGACCCAGATCCGGCTCTTCATGGTGGTGGCACATTCAATCTGAAAGCTGCTTCATTGAAGTTCAGCACCAAGGGCATTACGTTCAGCGTGCCTGGTGTTGCTGCGACACCAGCTGGTGGTCTGGTTAAAATCGATGTGGCGACCAAAACGGTCCGCGTAGGGCTCGGTAATGGTGCGATTAGAGCGAACGTGGCGAATTTTGCTGGAACCAAAACTCCAGATGGTGCTGGTGAACTGCGGATCACCAACACTGGCACTATCGTCGCGCAGGACGTCCTCACCGGAGCCGTCAATTTCGGCGCTAAGGGCGGTAGTTTTGAACTCATTTCAACCACCTCCACTGTAACTGCTAGGGACGTAGCCAATTTTGGCAAGGTCTATAACCTCTTCCATCTCTCCTCGAATTCAACCTCCGATCTTTTGGCAACGAACGCCACCAAGAACGGTGTGTTGGATAAAGGCGCTCAGATATTCGGTGGCAACATCGTGTTTGAAAACTTTGGTGGCAAAGTCGTCACCAATGGGGCGAACCTTGATGGTGTGAGACTGGAACTCAACTCGACTGTCGAGGTCGATGCTAGAAAGAATCCGTTCCTAGCTGTTGGCGCCATTAATGGACCTTTCGGCGGTGGCGGTGAAATGATCATCACAGCTCCTCTGTTCACTGTGGATGCTAAAAACGGCATCCTCTTGATCGCAGATGGCGCTGATGTGACAACTGGTGGCAGGATAACGGTTGATACCAGCAGCGGCACCCAAGCGCTCAAGGTCGCTCCGGTCGGCACCGGAGGCGCTATC
>CAZRMH010000516.1:0-5366 GCA_964600935.1 uncultured Candidatus Obscuribacterales bacterium | reverse complement strand
GGCCGATCCGTTTGTTTATCCTGAGAAACCGTTTGATCGCGGTAAAGTTCTGAGCGCCGAAGAACTCGAAAAGGCTGGCGGCTTTGCCCGCTACAAAGACGTTGACGGAGATGGTATCGCTTTCCGCACACTTCCGGGAACGGAACATCCCAAAGCCGGTTACTTTGTTCGCGGTTCCGGTCACAACGAGAATGCTGCATACAGTGAGCGTCCTGAAGACTACGTCAAACTCATGGATCGCTTGTTGAAGAAGCTCGAGACTGCAAAACAGTATGTGCCGGCACCGGTGATCGAGCACAACAAAGACGCGAAAGTCGGTATCCTTGCCTTCGGTTCGACCCACTGGGCAATTGAAGAAACAAGAGATCAACTATCGCGTGAAGCGAAATTACCGACCAGCTACTGTAGAGTTCGCGCTCTGCCGTTCACGGAAAGTATCCAGAAGTTTGTAGAAGATCACGAGCGTGTCTACGTCGTCGAACAAAACCGTGACGGACAAATGCTCGACCTGCTGCGACTGGAGATGCCGCAACTCGCGACAAAACTCAGATCGGTCAAGCACTACAATGGTCTGCCGGTCGACGCAGAATCAGTTACGACCCAAATTCTTGAACAGGAGAAGAACGTCTAATCATGGTTGAAACAGCAACACCTTCTCCAGCGCCAAAGGCACCCGCAACAAACAAATTGAACCTGACGCTGGCCGACTATAAGGGTTCGCCTTCCACACTCTGCGATGGCTGCGGTCACGACGCCATCACGAGCCAGATCATCAAAGCGTTTTGGGAACTCTCAATCGAGCCGCACCAGGTTGCAAAACTGAGTGGTATCGGTTGCTCGTCCAAAACGCCCGCGTACTTCCTGAGCCGCGCTCACGGATTCAACTCCGTACACGGACGCATGCCGTCGGTCGCGACCGGCACGCACATGGCTAACCACAAGCTGATCACAATCGGCGTCTCCGGCGACGGTGACACCGCTTCAATCGGTCTGGGTCAATTTGGTCACTTGATTCGCCGCAACATTCCGATGGTTTACATCGTTGAAAACAACGGCGTATATGGACTGACAAAAGGACAATTCTCGGCAACCGCCGACGTCGGTTCGACATTGAAAGATGGAACCGTCAACCGACAATCCGCGATCGACCTTTGCGGATTGGCTATCGAACTTGGTTGCGGCTTCGTAGCTCGTTCGTTCGCCGGTGACCCGAAACAGCTCGTCGCTTTGATCAAAGCCGCCCTTGCTCATGAAGGCACTGCCGTGCTCGACGTAATCAGCCCATGCGTAACCTTCAACAACCACGAGGGTTCGACGAAGAGCTACAAACACGCAAAAGAAATGGATCGCCCGCTCCACGAGCTCGGCTTCATTCCTTTCTATGAGCAGATCACAGTTGACTATGAACCGGGAACGGTCCAGGACGTCGAGATGCATGACGGCTCGCACTTGCGTTTGAAAAAACTCGGTCACGATTACGATCCGACCGACAGATTCGCGGCCGATAGAGCAATTCACCAATCTCACAAGGATGGCACTTTGCTCACCGGATTGCTCTTCCACGATAAAGATCTGCCGAGCTGGACGCAACTGAACAACCTTGTTGATCAGCCGCTCTCCAGACTCTCGCCGGAACAACTGAGACCGAAGAAAGAAGTTCTCGATGAGATCATGAAATCACTGACGTAATTTCAATCCGGAATTAAACACTTGAGACGGGCTTGCTCTGCGGCAAGCCCGTTTTTTTTGGAGAGACTCTAGTTTTCGCTGTTCTTTGCAGGTTTTACGGAGAAATTTTGGACCAACCTGCATCGGAACATCTCTGGCCGGAAGATTTAAAGGGCGAGGCAATCGATAAGCAATCTGTTAACAAACAGCCTGAGCCAAAGAAATCAAAAGAGAGCTGGTGGCAGCGGCTTTTCAAGTAGACTGCCACCAATTTTGATACCATTAATGAGTCTCGATTAGTGGAGCAACCTGTGGCAAGCAGCGCCGGAGGAGCCACTTGACGTCAATGAAGCGTTGCTTGTTACCTGTGTTTTCATCGGAGATAAGGAGCAACTTCTTCCGATCCTCCACGACTATGGGATCGAGTTTCTTTTCGAATTCAGCATCGCCTTTATACAATGCCCCCATCTGAGTCTCGTCGCCATAAACGGGTCTGCCACCAACAACAACTAGATTGATGTTCTTAGGAGACGTTTTGAGCAAACTGACATACGGATTTTCATCAAGGCGGGGAGCCAAGAGGAAGTCTCCATTGAAGCCCTTCTCCAATTTACCGTACTTTCCTTCGATTCCAGCGACCAGGGCAGCATCAGTAGTAACCATTTTGAACAGACGCTCCGGAGTGAGAGGATTGTCGCTTCCCCACTTCTCCCTGGCATAGTTGAAAGCAAACTTCATTTCTTCCAAAAGATTGTTGGAACCAGAAATTGTCCAGTCCGGACTGAGAGCTACGGTGACACCAGAATCGATGGCGCTCGGAATGTCGGTTGTTTGATTATAGAGATTGATATTACTGCGGGGTGACCATGATAGATAAACGCCATTCTCGGCCATTTCCTTGAATTCCGGCTTTCCAAGCGCGGTGCCATGGATGATAACCATTCCTGGCGTCAAAAGATTGTTTGCCTTTAGGACTCCGAACTCGTCCTTGCTGCCCTGGTCTTCTGAACGTCCTTCAGCTATATGAAGGAAGTATCGATGCAACTTTTTACTCCTGAGCGCGGATGCGTTGTCCGTCAAATCTTTCGGTTTAATTTCCAAAATATTCGCGCTTGAATTGGCAACCTTGTAGGTGTCTGTGCTTCGCAAGTTTCGGATCGGCAGTGTTGGTGGCGTGGAGTAATATGACGATTGAATCATTGTGGTGCCGCCAATGACGGCGCGAATCTCTGCGTACAAAACCGATGTCGTCATCAGATCGATCGATGGTTCTATTTCGTCACGGTAGACATTGGCGACGTTGTAAAAATAGTCATCGTTCAAATCGTTTCGATTTTTAGGATTATTCCATTGATACCTGTTAGCAAATGGTAGTTTGGGTTTCCACTGAGGTATCGAGTTGTATTGAACATGATTGTGCGTATCAATCAGCCCTGGAAAGGCGTAGCCGTCGTAAACCAGTCGTACTGCATCCGGAGGGATCTTACTCTCATCAGAAGTGATGTCAGTTATCTCTCCGTCACCTTTCCCAGAGTCGATTACTAACCAGGTCTGCTCAACGCCGTTGACCCCGACGATGCGTGCATTGACCGCAAGCAGTTTCGCCTTTTTCTCTGGAGGACATTCCGCCTGCGCGGCACTTACCGAAACTATAACTCCAAGCAGTCCGGTCGCAAGCATTCTTTTCATAGCGAGCCTCAGTTAGATTTTCCTAGTCTCGTGATTCCGCTGACTACGATACCACTCCGAGCCGAGATTTTCCTCAGGTCCAGCAACAATCTAGAGCAGACCTTCAAGCTGATAAAGCTCTCGACAGTTGCGGTATAGAACGTTTTCAGCGATAGCCTGAGCTTGCGCCAATGTCAGGTAGTTCTCGTCAATCAGATCGTTCAGCACCGCCTGCAGTGCCGCCTTCATAACCACAGCTCCGTACCAGTGCATTTCGGGCAGCGTATGTCCGTCGCTTCCTGCAAGAATTTTTGTCGCTGGCGCGATTGCTAAGCTCTCACGCACGAAGCTTTTCGCCATAGCGGATACGAGAATGACTGACAACGATAAATCCATATAGCAGTTTGGAAAAACGGAACATAGATATGCCGCCTCGCGATGATATGGATAGCAATGAAGGAAAACAAATTTGCATGATGCAAACCGCTTATCCTTCACAATTGGCGTCATGACGGTAGGGTTCGCCTCATGCAATACAAGGTCAGCGTCACCGATGCCGGTGTGAATTTGGACTGGCAATTTCGAATGTGCGGCGAGTTGAAACGCGTTCAGGAGCAAATAATGATACAGGGGAGACGCGGATATTCGAAAATCCTTTTTGTCTTTTTTCGAAGCTGCTTCAATCTGCCTTCTAGTTTCAGAGAAACTTTCTTTTGCAGCCTCCAAATCGATTTCCGGTTCGCTGGGCAAACCGCCGCGGTAAGCAGCGATTGTTTTAAACCCAACCGGAATCGACTCTTTGAATGAATGCATTTCGAGTTGCAAATGATTTATAAGGTCTTGAAACGAGTCAAGTTCGCAGATCAAACGCTCAAAAACGGATTCAAGGCGAACGATTTTGAACACCGGTCGTCCGCAAACTTTTGCTAGTTCATTGACGGACATGGAAGCATCCGAATTGAAACCATCATCGATAAGCAATCCGCCAATGGAGGCATCGTCCCAGAGTTCATTCACGTAATCCGAAGCGGAAAGCGCCTGTCGCGCCTCGACCAGCTCCTCATCGGTTTCGAACCGGAGGTAATCTTTGAGACGCTCACGCATGTTCATATAATGCAGACTATGAGGAACGTGATGCTCAATCATCGATAGCGAGTTGGACTCGCTAAAGGTTCGCCGAAAACCAACGACATCGACTTCCAGGTGCCGCTTCAAAATCGAATGCGCATGGTGGTCAATAAACACACTTTTGCTGATGTCGAGCTTCATCGGTCTAATCTCGCTAAACTAGAGAGCTGGGCCACAACTTGCACCAACCTAATACCGCAGGCGGTGATGGCTTAGCTCGAAATCCTGGTCGAGGCTATAGGCTTCAGCCTCGGAAGACTTTACGATTATGTATGCGTTCGCCAACTCCTCACCCAAAGTCTTCATCATGTAGACATCTGCTTCCAGTT
The DNA here is from genome assembly GCA_964600935.1 of uncultured Candidatus Obscuribacterales bacterium. Taxonomy (GTDB): domain Bacteria; phylum Cyanobacteriota; class Vampirovibrionia; order Obscuribacterales; family Obscuribacteraceae; genus JADYXR01. The sequence continues at coordinate 573 of CAZRMH010000516.1, read as the reverse complement.
CCGTAAGTGCCTGCTGAAGCGTTTCCGGTAAGCGAACCGCGCCACACTCCTCGCGCGCCTCATCTGATAAATCAGCTGGATCTACTGCCACCGGTTCTGGTGGCTTGAGTTTTTTGCGAACCCCATCAAGTCCAGCCGCAATTATGCATGCCAGTGCAATATATGGATTCATGGTGGCATCGACGCACTTAACTTCAATGTTCGACGAAGCCATTTCATGCCCCCAGTACACGGAGGGAACCCGCACTGCCGCCTCGCGGTTTTCATACCCCCAACATTTATAAGCCGAAGACCAGTGTTTAGGTTTCAATCTTCTATATGAGTTGAACGAGGGGCAGGTCACCGCCAGCAGTGCGGGCAAATGCTCGACAATACCAGCGACAAATTGCAAGCCGAATTCGCTCAATCGACCTTCATCGGCCCAGAGCAAGTTGCGCTCCCCGTATTGGTCCCAAACCGATAAATGCAGGTGGCAACCGTTACCCGGTTGGTCTTCAAACGGTTTTGGCGCGCAGGTGACAAGCATATCCTGTTCCAATGCTAAACCGCGGAGAGTTTCACGAAGCATCACCC
>CAZRMH010000515.1:0-5394 GCA_964600935.1 uncultured Candidatus Obscuribacterales bacterium | reverse complement strand
CTCTTCGAATCATAGATAGGGTATGTAGTCAGCTTTTCCGATCCAGTCAGAGCGTAAATCTCAGAGACACTACGAAAACCCAAACAGTTAAAAGTTTTTCGAGCGCCAGTTGCTTGAGTGATTTTGTTCGGTCTGATCACCAGCCGTTGATGCTGCCCGTTGTGACTGCGTTGAAGTGCGGCCTCAAACCATGAATTATGGAGAACCTTATGCCAGCTCAAGACGGTGCCGGATGGCTTATTCGGCTCTTTCCTTATGCTCCCGCTGTTTTGGTGGTTGTCGGTGTACTCGTCGCGCTCTACTGCCTGCGGTACATCGCGTTCAAGGCGAAACGACAGCGAGTGGGCGAAGAGAAGATTCTGCTTCTCTTCGCGATCGTCATGCTTGTGTTGCCGGTTGCGTTGCTGTTTGGCATATCGGCCTGGTTTGCCACGGTGTCCATTCCTGCAGGGGTTTGCTTTGCTGTCGGTTTCACGTTCGCCGCAGTAGCGTTCCTTTTGCAAGATTGACGGAAGTTCAAACAGCCAAAGGCTTTTCTGACCGAAGTTCAGTTTTTTTTCTTTCTAAGTGACTTAACACAGGAGAAGGTATGAGTGCAGACAACACCATTATCATTTTGAAAAATCGAGGCAGTTCTGGCGGCTACGAATATCGCGTAGCCCTCGTCGTTGCGGCTGAGAACCTCTATCCGATGGACCATGAAACCGAGGCGAGCTCGAAAACTCGCCAGTGGTTCACCCTGCATTGGTTCAGCCGTTCGCAAATCTACTTCAACTCAAGAAAAGCACGCGCCAATGCTCGCAGTCGGCTTCTGCGCATGCGAAAACGGTGCAAGATCGTTGAGTATGGAATCCGAAAGCTAAACCTCGAGACCGAACTCTTTCCCACAACGGATCAAAAGTCCGTTGAGGCTTGGCTTCGAGCGAACGACGTTTTTCCTTTCCAAAAGACATCATCCCGAATGTTGTTATTGCCGTTGTCCGCGGCGGTTAAGCCGACCCGCAGCTGAAGTATTGTTGACGTTTGAAATCAAAATGGAACTGCTGGGTGCCAGTCACTTGCGGTTCCGTTAAATGTTTGTTTTTAGAACCGCAACTCAGTCACGAGGATTAGACTGCCATCGAGTCTAATCCGCTTTTGCGTTTGTTATTTCCTCTAGCAAATTTTTTGTTTTTGGGGTATATCCACTACGTGGGACAGTATCTCGTCAAGCCCGAAGCAATCAGATTGGTATTTGTAATTTTACAAAAAATGACAAGAGATAGTAGATCTGGGTGGAAGGAAAAGCGAAGTGGAAGCCCGAAGGCTCCACCCGCTTTCCATGCCGTTTTGGCTGGTTGAGGCTCACTTGACCGGGATGGTCTCGATGCGAACGTGTCCGTCCACATTGACCACGCCAGCCGCGATGCCCGGTGCCCAGTCGCGTTGTGCGTACTGGTAACCGTTCACGTTCGGTCCGACGAGATGGCCGAGCTGCAGGAGCTTGGTCAGCGACGGTTCCTTCGCCGCTTTGTGCGCGAAGTACGCGTCGAGCATCTCCGGCGTGATCGCTGCGATGTTGAAGGTGCGCGCGCCATCTTCCGTGGAGAAGACCGACGGATGATTGGCGGTGAACCACGCCTCCATGTCGGCGAAGTCGACGTGACGCGTGGAGTGACCGAGCTTGTCGCGGACGAGCAGCATGCCTTTGGTGGAGTCGGGCTTGGACGAGCCGAACGCCGCGGTGATGGCGGGCAGACCCGGCGCGAGCGATTCTGCTGCGAGTGTAGTCATAGTTCTGTTCTCCAGAAACGAGTCTTTCGTTGTTGAAAAATACAGAGGCGGGAAGCCATGGCGAGCATGGCATCCCCGTCTCGTTGTTGACTGACTGCGGGTCAGGCGACGGCGGCCAGTTCCGCGCTGTTGGCGACGATGGACGGGCGACCGGTGCGAGCCTGGCGGCGCGCGGCGGCACCGTAGTAGTGGTCCGGACCTTCGCTGTACGGGAACACCTTGACCGGACTGTAGCAGGTCAGCTGCACGGGCATCGAGGGACCGCCCTTGACGGTCTCCGTGTACTTAGTGAACAGACCGATGTAGCGCGTCTCGCCTTCCACCGGGAGGACGTCCTCGATGGCGCGGTAGAGCTGGTCGCCCTTCACGTCCGGCAGCCGGTCGCGCAGTACGCAGGTGATGGCGCGGACGGACGTGTCCGTGTTCTGCACGGGCTGCCACTCGTCGCCGATCTTCTCGAAGAGACCGGTGTGGATCGGCTCCTGGTGAAGGAAGTAGGTCGCGTCGGCCACGGGGATGAATCCGTTGCCACGGGCGACGCACGACATCTGCTGCTGCTTGTTGGTATTGGACATAACTTCAATCTCCTGATTTTATGCGGTGGTGACCGGTCGTACCGGACCATCCGCGGTGCTGCGGTTTTCGGATTCGGCCGGTCGCGAACGTTCGCGTGGTCGTTTCCGAAACTAGAAGAAACTGAGTCGCCAACCTGGACGACTCCCTCCAAACCACGGCAGGGGTTGGACCTGCCACCAAGGGTGCCGGACTCGCGTCAGGCACCGCACCAAACTTGCGTCTTCGGCGCCTCTTCGTTGGACGACGGAAGCTTGCGCCTCCGCCGTCCATGACCCCAGATACGGTGCCGAAGCAACGCATCTCATCGAGCACGCACTCAGCCGTATTTGCGCATCAACACGATGGTCGAGCGCATTTGCACCACATACTCTCCTTCGACCAGGGTGGCAGACTCGTCTTCCACGATGTCCTCACCGGAGGCGAGGTTCGTGTCGACGACGCGGTACCAATTGCCCTGCGGCAACGCCACCTTAATCGGCTCCCAGTAACCGTTTGTCGCGACGAACACCGACTGGTCCTTGTCGATGCCATCAGCTTCGAACTGCCCGAGTTCCACAGCCAGAAACCGTGTTCCCTCGGACCAGTCGGGCTGGTTGGGCGTGACGCCGTGCCATGTGAACGGACGGAACGCAGGCTGGTGCCCACGTCCGCCGAGGTAGTGGCGCCGACGGAAGGCGATAATCATGCAGGCGAAACGGAACAGGTCGGGGTATTTCTCGAGCAGGCTCCAGTCAAGCTGGTTGAGCTCGAGTTGGCACCAGGGGTTGTTGTTGCCCCCGTTGGTACGCCCCATCTCATCGCCGTAGACAATCATCGGCACACCGCGACTGACCATCAGCAGGGTCAAGAAATTCTTGACCTGCTTACGGCGCAGCGCATCGATGTTCCGCTTCTCGTCTTCGGAGATGGGCGCGTTGGTGAGGTCGCCTTCGTACCCGCAGTTCCAGCTTCGGTTGTGGGCTTCGCCGTCGTTGCCGTTTTCGCCATTCGCCAAGTTGTGCTTGTTGTCGTAGGACACGAGGTCGAACAACGAGAAGCCATCATGGGCGGTGACGAAGTTGATCGGCAGCCGACGGTTTTGACCGTTACCGAACCAGTCTTGCGAACCAGCAAGGCTTGTCCCCAGCATCGCCACCTGACCGGCTTCCCCTCTCACGAAGGCTCGCACGTTATCGCGGTAGCGACCACACCACTCTGACCAGGGCGCCTTGAACTTCCCCATCAGGTAGACGCCAATGCTCCAGGGCTCAGCGATCAGCTTGACGTTCCGGAGGACCGGGTCTTCGCTGATCTCCTGGAGCACCGGTGCATCCGCCGAAACCGTCAGGTCGCAGTTGATGCCGAGGATGGCAGCCAGGTCGAATCGGAAGCCATCGACGTGGTACTCGACCACCCAGCGACGGAGGACGTCGAGGATGAGCTTGCGCACCACAGGGTGATTGCAGTTCAGCGTGTTGCCGCAGCCCGAGTAGTTCAGGTATTTGTCGAGCTGACCCGGCATGAGCAGGAAGTAGGTCTTGTTGTCGAGGCCTCGCAGGCTAATCGACGGACCGTACTCATGCGATTCGGCGCTGTGGTTGGGCACGATGTCGAGGATGACCTCGATACCGGCTTTGTGCAACGCGCGAACCAACTGCTTGAACTCGACGCACTCTGCACCGCGGATGGTGGCGAGTCCTTCGTCGGGCGAGCCGAGGGCGATAGTGTTGTAGCCCCAGGCATTTTCGAGCTTCTCGCCGGTCGTCGGGTTGACGAACTGCGTGGCACGATACCAGGTCATGATCGGCAGCAGCTCGACTGCGGTCACTCCCAAGCGCTTGAGATGCGGGATTGCGTCGATGAAGCCCTTGTAGGTGCCGCGGAATTTGGTCGGGCTGTTTTCGCCCCCCGTCATTCCGGCCACCGAGACTTCATACACCACTGTCTCAACCAGCGGTGTGTCGGGGGCGATGTCGCCGTCCCAATCGAAGGTGTTGTCGACCACCACGCACTTCGGCGTGGCGGTTTTGGCGACGGTGCCGATGCGCAGGTGTCGCGTCGCATCGTCGGGGTCGCTGTTGTCGAACGCGACCGGAGCTACCCAGTCTTTCGTGCCGGACACCATGCGAGCTTCCGGGTCGATGAGCTGGCTGCCCGCGTTATAGCGGTCACCATTCGTCGGCTCGTAGGCACCATCGGCGCTGAAGAGATAGAGCGCACCGGCGCTCAATCCCTGCACGAAGACGTGGAACGTAGTTCCCGTCTTGTTCATCGCCACCACTCTGGTGGGATTGACGTCGCCGATGTTGGCGAACAGCAGCAGGCAGACTCGGGATGCGCCCGAGTGAACGGCGAAGTTTACGCCGTCGTCGTGAGCAGTCGCACCGAGAGGCTCGAGGGAGCCAGCGGCGGTCGCGATTTGCTCACCTCTGGGTGTTTGGATGGTCATAATTGAAACTCCCTTTCCTCCCGGTGGTTGAACCGACATCGCGTCCCGGGCGGACAGCGAGCGGCTATATGTAACGGTGTGAACCGAGGTGAACCAGAGAGGGATGCCGTCGCATCCCTCTCTGGTAGGTCGTTCGGCCGTGAGTACCTAGATCACGCGACCTTCTCGTCGGTCGGCGGTCCTTGCGAACCGGCGACGACTTCCACTGCCGGCGCGGCTGCGCTGACACCGGCTTCTGGTACGAGTTCGAGCGCTGTGGCACCCTGGCTCGCACCTTCGACCGGCTTCTCGCTCTCCGCTTCCGCCTGTGCCTTCTGATCCGCAGCGACAGCAGCGACGGTTTTAGCCATCTCCGAGTACGCCACCGGGTCTTCAGCGACGTTGCTCATGCGCAGGATGGTGAGTCCTTCGTACCGACCGCACCTGTAAGTGACCCGCCGATTGACACGCTGACCCAGGCCAGCGCGCTGGCGGCCGAACTGCTGCTCGCTCGCCTTACAGTCCACCATCTGCACGGTGCACTGGTCATTCAGCGACCCCGACTTCAGGTGCGAACGCATGCGCGTCCACGCCATCCGGTCAGGCAGCGTCCACGACACAGCGTTTTCTCCCTTGAT
>CAZRMH010000514.1:0-5401 GCA_964600935.1 uncultured Candidatus Obscuribacterales bacterium | reverse complement strand
TCGGGCGTCTCGGTGGCGTGAAAAACATGCAAGTCAGATGATTCGAAAGATGTATGGTTCGTCGGCTTCACACCGGATGTGGTGACCGCAGTGTGGGCAGGCAACGATGCCAACGACGCACCCAAAGCGAAGGGCATTACGGGCGGTACTATCGCCGCGGCAATCTGGTCAGGCTATATGAACGGATTCTACAGATCCCATCCGAAACCGACGGTAGCTTTCGTAAACCCAGAGCAGCCCCTCACTCACAGCGGCACTTATATTACCTACTCCCCAGGAACAGAAAGCGACCTTGGTGACGAAGTCCTAGACAGCATCGAGTCAGTCACAGAACCGATAGTTCGCGGCATTGCAGAACCGCTGCTCGGCTCGAATGTCGAATCATCTCGCGGTCATGACGCTGAACAAAGCGCTCCTGATGAAGCGGACAAAAAGCATCGGAAGAAAGGCAAATCTTTCTTCCGAAAAATATCCGAAGGAATTCGGAAGATTTTTTAAGCATTCAGTTTGTGCCAAATAATTCCATGACAAATTGAAATTTCGCACACAACAAGAAGCACTCGCCAAGCCGCTCTCCAGAGCAATGAACTATTTCGAACAGGTAGAATTGCCCATTTCGAATTGTGATGTTAACGAGGTTTCTCGTTTCCAATTGTGATGCAGCCTAAACTTTTGTGATCGAATTTAACTCTCCTTGAGGGTCCTTGATTGCGCCTTTCAGCCCTTTCAAGTACAGTTTTTGGAGGAAACCAGGCGGCAAGCAATGCTTAGACTCGATCGAATCAGCAAGATTTATCCAAACGGAGAGCCTCTCATCGATGCGACCTGGGAGGTCAAAACCAACGAACGCGTAGGGCTCGTCGGTGCCAACGGCGCTGGAAAGACCACTCAGTTCAAGATCATCATGGGTGAAGTCGAGCCCAGTTCCGGCGAAGTATTCAAGCCGAAAGATGCTCGACTGGCGTATTTAACCCAAGAATTCGAGCTCGATCAGAACAACACGATCCGTGAAGAGCTGCTCTCTACCTTCACCGAAGTCGCCGCCATCCAAAAGCAATTAGACGCGATTCACATTGAGCTTGAAACCGCGACCGGCGATCATCTCGATAAATTACTTCGCAAGATGGACCGATTACAGCACGAGTTCGATGTGCACGACGGATACGGTCTGGAAAAACGAGTCGACAAGTTACTTCCGGAGATCGGTTTTAAACTCGATGACTCGAGCAAAATGGTTTCATCCTTGTCCGGTGGATGGCAAATGCGCGTCGGCTTCGGCAAAGTAATGCTGAGACAGCCTGATTTACTGCTTCTCGACGAACCTACCAACCACATCGATTTGGAAACCATCGAGTGGCTCGAAGGCTATCTCGTCAAACAGGTGATACCAATGGTGGTGGTATCACACGATCGACATTTCCTCGACAAGATCTGCACCAAGATCGTCGAGATGGAAAAGGGAATTGCCAACGTCTACCTCGGCAATTACACCGCCTACATCACCTTGAAAGAGGAGCTGCGTCTTGCCCAGCAAGCGGCTTACGAAAGACAACAATTAGAGATCGAAAAGCAAGAAGTATTCATCGAGCGATTCCGCGCCAGCGCAACACGAAGCACCCAGGCGAAAAGCCGCGAGAAACAGCTGGACAAGGTCGAACTGGTAGAGGCTCCCGATTCGTTGGAACGCACGCTGCAGTTCCACTTTCCACCCGGTCCCAGATCCGGACGCGATATCGTCCACGTCAAGAATCTGACACACGCCTACGGCGACAATATCCTGTTTATGGATACGAATCTGGAAGTTTATCGGGGCGAGAGAATTGCCCTTCTCGGTCCAAACGGATGCGGCAAGTCGACATTGCTGCGTATGATTGCCGGTGCCGAACAGCCTATGGATGGAAGCGTTTCTCTCGGTGCCCACAACGTCCTGCCTGCCTATTTCGAGCAGAACCAGGCTGAAGCGCTGGATATGGACAAATCGGTGCTCGCCACAATCGCCGAAGAAGTAACTACCTGGAAGGATTCGGAAATTCGAGGATTACTCGGACGATTCCTCTTCAGCGACGATACAGTGTTTAAGAAGGTCAGAGACCTCAGCGGCGGCGAGAAGGCACGACTGGCGCTGGCAAAGATGTTGACTAAGCCCGCGAACTTCCTGATCCTCGACGAGCCTACCAACCATCTTGATATCCCGGCAAAAGAAACGCTGGAAGCGGCTCTAAACGGCTATGATGGAACCATCGTCTTCGTTTCTCATGATCGATATTTCATATCTCAAATCGCCAATCGCATCGTCGAGATTAAAGATGGACAATTGCGTGCATTTGCTGGTGGATATGAGTATTATCAGGAGAGGCTCGAACTTGAAAAAGAGCGAGAGCTGGCGGCGAAAGAACTGATCGCATACGAGAAAGAACAAGCCGAGAAGCGCGAAAAGGCCAGACTGAAAGAGAAGGCAAAAGAAGAAGCCCGACGAGACGCGAAGAAATCCAAAAGTTCGAAATAACCGGAAAGATTCTGACGTTTTCGATCAACTCCAAAATTCTGCAATTGATTGAAACTGAACCGACCTCTTGCAGCGCAAACTCTAAATAGAACTGCCCAGTGACGTCCAGCGCGAGGAAAAAAGTAAATGAATTCTCCCGCTCCGCTACCGTCGCAACCGACACTCAAGTCACCACTATTGATGGCAATGGATGATCCGGTCCTTCACCAGTTCATTGATTATTTAACTGATAAACGGGTTGATCGAGAAGCTCATCCCGACCAGCATATGACGATTGAAGTTTCTCGCGAAGCGATCACTGCAATGCGCGAGTGTTTCAAAAAGACGATTTTAGATGGTGAATGGCTGTTGCATAGTTTGGGTCACCTGCTTGCCACCATTCTCCTTGATGGTGCGTTCGAATTGCACTCTAACGTAATCGGCTCACTGCCTGGAGAAGAAGGAAGACCGTTCCTAATCAGAGAGCGAATCACGAGAGAAACATTGTTCTCCGTCACCGACATCGATCTAGGCAATCACCTGGTCGATAATTTTCGATATCAACAAAACGGACATTGGGTGCCGCTTGCGCTAGCAGCGAACTTTGTCGAATACATTCCGTCGAAACGACCGATTAGCGGAGTGAATCGATTAACTAGTCGGGTCAAAGCTGAAGAAGAGCTCTGGAATAAAGTACTAGACGAGATCTTCGAGATCGATCAGTTGATCACCAGAGATAAACACTTGCAGCAGTACAGTAAGTTCATCAAAGACATTTTCGGCATCAAAATCATTTGCGAAAATGAAGACATGTGCATGCGGGTTCACGAACAGCTGGTGAACATGACGATCAGCGAGTCCGACGTATCTCGCATGCAAGAATTGTGTGATCTGTCAGTTCCTGTAAATAAAGCGCAGGAAGGTCGAATGCTCGAGTTTATCGAGACCAAAGATTATTTAAACTGCGATGAATCGAAGATGAAGAAGACCGGCTGGCGGGCGATCAAAAGCGTTGCCAGATGGCGCGATCGATTATTCGAAATCCAGATTCAACCCCTGGCGAATTATTATTTGGAACTCGATCACATGTCCGGTCCCTCGCACAGATCTTTCAAAACGCAACGTGACAGGTTGCGCGACGAGCTAGCGAAGCGCATTCCACTATACGGATTTTACCGAGACCTTCTAAAGATGCTGTTCTTAGGCACAACAGAATCGTTCCAACATGAGAACGCATCCGTTGTTCTCACATAACTCAAGTAGTCCAGTCAGACCTTAAGAGCATCACGCATCATTTCTGCGTTTCGTAATTACGTGTATAAAGGTTGGTACCAGCTGGTTTCAGCTTAACACCAGGGCGATTGCTTTTGTCTTGAAGCAAATTTTCTAAATTACTCTGCGTCTTCTGAAGTTCATTAACACGAGTGTTGCTGGATTGTCGGCGGGAGTTGGTTGAACTGTCCAGTTGGTTCTTCAAATTCTCCAACATCTGCTGTGTGTCGCTCGGCAGTCGATCGCTAGGAACATAGCCGCGCCCGCGTCTCCAGACCTGGTTATTGCGCACCAGTTCGTTTCTGGTTTGTTCAATTTGTTGAGAGCGCTGTTGAGCATCCCGGCTGAGAAAATCATTTGCCCTGTCTTCGTACGACTTAGCCTCCGCAGTCTGCTTACGCAAACTCTCCAACGCTTGCTCGATAATTGGATCTGGTTTACGAACGGGCTTCGGCTTGGGTAGCGGCGCCGCTGGCATTGACGAGGCGTCCGTTCCCACGCCAAGACCTGTCAATGCGTCCTTCGAAAATTTTCCGACGGCCTCATCCGGCGATAAGGCATACGCGATTCGAAACTCCCGGATAGCAGAGTCCGGCTGCTTCAAATGAACAAAAGAGTTCCCCAGGTAGTAATGCAGTGTGGCATTGTTGAACTCAGTGTTGAGCGCCCCCATGAAAGAACTAACTGCAGCTTTGTAGTCCCCACCCCTGTAAGCAATGATGCCACTCCTCATTTCCGGAGACATCTCTGCTGACGCAAGTTTGCAGTCAAACAAACTGAAACTAATCGCTAAACTCACCGCCGCGCTAATCGCACGTAGCACCGCAGATGGTGCTTGCCTACGCCTGCGAGAGTTCGAATTGCACAAACAGCGATTGATCAGGATTGCCATTCTTCCTAGTCCTCAGTTCCAGGTCTAAACTTGACTGCGGCTGTTCGCCGAATGTTCAAATTCCCAAGACATTGCGTCATGCCAGTTCCCGGCTTCCACTGACAAACTCCGGACAGTTCAATCCATTTATCACAGTCCGTAGGCGTGCCGCCATAGATATACGCATGAGCATGCTCAAAATCCTTGAGTACCTTTTCTTGGACGATCTCCTTTTCGTTCCCCTCAGCAACGAGCGCAGTCTGCAACCAGCTCGGCAAATTCTTTTCACCAGCAGCCATTTCCATTTTCGGATCGGACATATCTTCAGTCGTGTAGCGAGGGAAGAGATAGTATGTCGTGACGTTCGGGTCAGGCCGTTGCTTCTGCAACAGACCAGTCAAACGGTCCAAATTGAAATCAGGATCTATCTCTTGCGCGCGCTGCAGCAGGCGCTGCATCGCGGGCGTGTGGTCGCCAGGCAAGGCGTTGATTACATCAAGAACACTGCCACGTTTAAACTCAAAACCCAGTTCAGCGAATCCATTAAGAACTCTCTGAGAGTTCTTCAATTTATAGTTCTTGATGCCATTAATTTGCCCTGAGTTCGCGAAGTACGGAATCGGTCCGTTTACTTTCTTGCTATCCACGTACCAATTAGAGATATTGGCGAAATTGATCCTGATATATGAGTGAGGAATCGCCATATTGTACTGCTGCATCGGGTTGACGCTGGCACTCGCGGCCGCGGACAGAGTTCCGCCGCCACCACCGGC
>CAZRMH010000513.1:0-5415 GCA_964600935.1 uncultured Candidatus Obscuribacterales bacterium | reverse complement strand
CTTCAATTTCAACGACCGATTGGACAGCCTCCCTTCTTTGCTTCGTTTTCGCTTATACTGTATGCTATAGTTGTCTACCCCACAAATGCAGGAAACATGAAGTACGAATCTCGGTGGACCGAAAGTTATGGACCTTGCCAAAAAGCCAAGCACCCGAGGAGCCTTTGCGCTCCTCGGGTATCGGCATTCACCAGTGCGTGCACAGCGAGAATCCATCGCAGTTCTCGCTGATTGTCGTGATCGATAGGCGGTAAAGAAATTTCGTGTTAGGTGGAACTTAAGGAACGGAGCAATATTTCCGAAGTAGAAGTGTCGACGCAAATGTCCCAGCCAGCCGAGTTCAAGTGGTCGCAAGCAGAAAGCGTGTATTCGATTGAAGCAGTCTCGTCGAGCTGAAAGCGGACCACATGGTGTTCTGCCAGCTCCTCAATCCGTTCCTTGACAGCAGCTTTTATCCGAGCGACATGTTCATCAATTCTTGCCTTCCGAACAGGAACAACGATGCTGCTCAAAGTAGGAATTGTGTCTGACGCCCGCCGAAACCACAGCATCCAGCCACCAGCATCGCACGACCAGCCAGCGTCATTAAAGGCTTGCACCGTCTTTGATACGACAGCATTTCCGTAAGCACTACTGCTAGTAAGATCCTGGGGAATCTCAATTGGAACGGGTTTTTCCATGACAAGCTTCACCAGATTTTCTCTATCTTGAAGCGTGTTAAGGCATCTATCAATCAACGACGCCACACGTTCTTCGATTTCCGTGACTGTCGAAGCGACAAAACTGGTAAATGGCACGATATTTGAAGTTTGCATTGTTCTTTTCCTAATGCTGAAAGTGAAAATTGATACGTTAGGTGGACACACAAATACCAGTCAGAAACAAAGCCCTTATGGACTTTATTTGACTAGCCGGTAATGCACCCAATTGGGTGCATTACGCAAGGTCTGTCAATGTCACCACTGACGGTGCCAGACCAGGCTGATAACAATCGGTTCAGCTTACAACTCGAACGAATCGGGCGATCGATCCAAGAAAAATCAAACGCGCGCCAAGAAAGCGGTGAATGTCGCGGGCATTAGCAGGCGATCTGCACCGAACGCATTGCAGGCGAAAACCGCCAGGAAGGCAGCGATTAGACCAACAAACATAGACTGAACCATCGAGACGGCACTGAAATCAATTGAATTACTCATAGTAAACCCTTCAAAAAGTGTTTGACCTCGAATCTTGACTGGTAAACGTTTAAACGTGAAGTCCGGGCCGCGCCGCACCACTAGTGGTGCGAAGAGTCGTTACTCCTGAGGAAGGCGCGGTTGTCAGAGTATCCGTAACTAAGCGCCACCGCTCTTTTGCTGGTTGACTAGCTGTGCTGGTTTTTCTTGCATTGATCGTCTAATTCGCGCATCGGAATGCCGAAACATGCGACGTTTAGCGCTGCAGGCGAAAACCGCCAGTAAGGCAACGCTTAGAGCAACAAGCATAGACGGATCTATTGAGACGGCACTGAAATCAATTGAATTACTCACAGTAAACCCTTCAAATAGTGTTTGACCTTGAATCTTGACTGGTAACGTCTAGACGTGAAGCAAAGCCGTTTCCGCGAATCGTAGATTTGCTTCGACTCGAAAAGGTATTCGCACATCGGCATCAAACATGAAATTGCTACGACATACGGTTGAGCTAACACAGCCGTGCCGGCTGCCAGAGCATCCGTGACTAAGCGCCACCTTTTGATGCATGACCACGTGAGACCAACGAATTTCAACTAGATAAACTAAATAGGCTCGACCACCGCATCCAACGTCCAAGTAGTGGACGTCTCGTCCATGTAGCCCTGGGAGAACGCGTCCGGGTGTTCAATACAGAATTGGGCAGTTTCGCGTGCCTCTTCTGCAGTTGAGAACTGTGTAGCTGCTTCTCGAGTTTCCGACTGTCGGCGCGTGCTAAGGTCGCTAAAAAATTCAGTGAATCCGCGTCCGTTTGTTAATCTGACTACGAACATTTTAGAGCTCCATTTTGAATTGACCTGAAATACAAACTGAAGTTGTCCTTGCTCGGAATTGAACGAACAGACCATCTTCTCTGCGTCGAGTGAAGTAGTTCGCAATGGATGATTAAGTGGAGTTTGGGCGTGCTGTCTGTTTCGGTGTGAAAGTCCTGTATGAAATGCAATGAAAAGAAGTTACTTTTATCCTATGCCTGCGGCTGGTCCGGTGGCTAGTCAGTCGTTTGGTTGTCTTCTGGTGCCTGGTCAGAGCTTCATCGCATAATTGAACTGGCTTTTGGGCGAGTGCGTAGCTGGGGCACCAAAATATCTAAACGCGTGGTTTTCACACTGAAACTCACAGCTAATTAACTGGCGCTCATGTCGGTGGACTCCACCAAATTTATGTGGTGGAGTCTTTCAAAATTGTCTACCGAAACGCTGGCGGCCAATGCTCGGACGCTTCCGCTTTAGTTCAAAATACAACCAAAACCTGATAGATCCACGTTGGCTGTCGGAAGAGCAGCAACTATCGTAAATAATAGAATGAATCTCAATGAGATGCGGAGGAGAATGGCTCCGAGAGCCGGATTCTCCTCTCGCATCTCAAGGCGCGCTGAAGGGTTTGAACCTTCCGGGAGCCGGCGGATTTGCCATCGTATAGGGTACTACCGCCAGGGTTACCGTTTTGCTGATTCCGCCACCTCGAAAGGCGCGCAGACAGCGACGAAGTCGTCGAACAGCCTGTCGAGGGCTGCCGGGTCTTTCGCGTCGACTTGTCCAGCCGCCTGCTTCGCGTGTCCACCTCGACCGTATTTGGTCGCCAGTGGGCGCAAGTCGAGACGGTCGTCAGTCGTTCGGAACGAGATATAGCCATCGCCGCGCACCACACACATGTGATGGCAGAAATAACCGAGCTCGCCCATGACACCGCGATGGATTTCAGGGTCGTTCTCCTTGAGTGCGACGAACGCGACCTCGCCGTTCAGTGCAAAGCGCATGTCAGAGTCACGCATCAGGGCAAGGATTCGAGAATCCTTGTGGACCATCATGCGTTTCTGATAAATGCTGAGCAGCTGGTCGGTAAGCCCGTTCTCGGTCAGAGCAGCCATGTGTCGGACTGCCTGTGCCGGGTTGTTCTGCCGAAACCAGAAGGTATCGGTCAGAATGCTGACTGCCAGAATCGGCTCGACAATGCCGAAATGTTCGATCAGGAGGCAACCGACAGAGGGCGCCAACTTGATGAACGCTGAGTCGTCATCGACTTCTCCAACGCCCGGGCGGACGTGATGGTCGATCATGTACTGTTTCACCCCGCGGAGATCGAAACCCGGAATGTGACCATCGACAAGCACGACTTCATCAGGCATCCAGACAGCCAGCAGAGCGTCGTACGCTTCTTGCAGGTTGCTGGTGGTGAAGTCTTTGCGCATCAAGTGGTGGCATGCCGGATGAACGTCATCGCGGGTAAGAATCCAGTCGATTTGACTGTACATCGCTAACGTAGGCAGCGTGTAAGCCTCGAGTCCCTTCTTGCGAAGGTGAGCGAGAACAGCTGCCGTGCAAGCGACTGAGTCGCCATCTACTGGTTGCGCCGGACCGATGACCAGGGTTTTTCCAGCCCACCGCCGATTGGCGAGTTGCCGATTCCTGGTCCAGCTCCGGAGTTTGGTTATGAGTCTCGTGAACATATTGTTTTCTCCGTCTCCTTGCAGGAGACTGAAATCACCAGTCGGACTTGGTCCGGATGTGGACCTTGCCTTCGCGACGGGCTTTGCGGTTTTTGGCGGTTTTGTTACCACCGTGGGGACCGGTACCGGAAGCAGGGCTGATGCCGCTTTCGATCCGTTCCCGGCGACGTTGGGCGTTGGCCATCAGGCGAATGTCTTCGCTGGTGATGGTGCCGCAGTGGGTCGCCGATTTCTTCTTCTTGTCGTTTACGACGTGCAAACGATTCTTTGCCATGGTCTCTCTCCTGGTTCGAGTTAAATGGTGTTATAGCTCGGCACCTGAAGTCCTGAGACTAGTGCCTGATTGCGGTATCGATGAGCACCGACGAGGCCAGAACGGGGAAGTAGCCTTCCTCGGTCAGGTACAAGCGGAACGTATCGAAATACATCTTGGTGGGATGTTCGTTTCCGAAGTCATCGTGGAACGGACGTTCGCGAAAACCGAGACGGACGACATTGTCGTGATCGCTTTCGGCTTCGCTGACGACCTCTTTGACGGTCGGACCGGCGCTGGCATGAGGTCCAGTGGTATCACCGGTAGTGGTTTTGCGTTCGGTAGACATAAAAACCTCCTCGACTTTCGAGTTGATGGTATTTACGCAATCGAGCAGTCGCAGGCGAACATGACGTCCGCCCGCGACTGTTTGTGCCTCGACTACACTTCGTCCTGCAGGAGCTCGTCGTTTTCGTCCGACGAGGCTTGCAGATGCTGGTCCGCTGCTTCCGGCCAGGGAATCGGTCGGAAATCGTACTGCCGGTCATCCGACATCAGGAAGGTGGCGAACTCGAACAGGTCGAGCTTGTCTTCTTCGGTGAGCTGGTTGAGCGGTGTCAGGACTGTCATTGCATCGAGACGGCGACGAGTGGGCTGCAGAATGCCGTAATTGGCGAGCAGCAGCGTGTCGACGCGCACGATCGGGGTCTTGCGGGTGGAGCGAGACTTCTGGGTCAATCCGAAATTTCCTTCTGTTGCGAACATGCCCTCTGCAGCGGCTCGTTGGACCGAGTCGTCACAGTGCCATCACGGGCAGTGCATCCGGCAAAGGAGGTAGAGCGACTTTCGCCGCTCCACCTCTTGCCGCAGGCGGAGTTCAGCTGTTGCCGAACTCGTTACTTCACGACCACCGTCTTCGGACCGCCAGTGCCCGTCGAGGTTTCCGTGATCTCGCCGTACATCAGTTTGCCGAAGTCCTCGAACTTCACCGTGCCGCCGACGAGTTTCCGGAACATGTCCGGCTTCTCGGCGAGCAGCTTGATGGTAGCCGGGAACTTGTTGCACGAGCGACGCACCGGCTGGAACGACAGCTCATGCCGACGAAGCATGGCGACGTCGAAGCTGACACCGTAGTGGCAGCCCAGACCGATGATCGCGCCGTTGGCGAGCATGCAGCGCGAGTCGATGATGGTTTCGAGCAGACGCTCGTCACCGGTGCACTCGATCAGGCTCGACACGAATCCGTTCGCCATGACTTGCAGGCGACCGAAGACGGCCTTGTTCTCATCGATTTGCACCTTGATCGCCGCCTTGAGGGCTGCGTCGCGCATCAGTCCGACGATAGTGTCCTGATGCTTGCCGTCGCTGCGACCGGCTTGAGCCGCATTGCGAGCCGCTTTCGCTGCAGCCAGACGAGCCGGGTCCGACGCGAACGACTCGAAGATCGAGCTGTCGTTGTCGAAGTGGTCCGTCTCGAACAGCTC
>CAZRMH010000512.1:0-5468 GCA_964600935.1 uncultured Candidatus Obscuribacterales bacterium | reverse complement strand
AAATCGTCACGGGTTGATCGACTTTGTAGTTCGCGTACTGGAGAACGTCCCACCAGGGTCGACCGGCAATCATGATTCGTGAAGAACAATTGAAATCGCGGATGACGCCATTTACCGGAATTACGTCGACAAAGGAAAACGAGTAGCCAGCACCATTGACACGAATAATTTCGGGAGCCATCGGAGCCATTGATTCTTCTGACTTACCGTTTACCTTCGTCGTGGTAATTAGCGCGAAACTGATCTTTCCCTTGTCGCCGGCAGATTTGCAGTTCCCAGAGAGCCTGAGTTGAAGTGCATTTCCGGAACCTGCTTTCATTGTTTCTATTAATGGTTTCAACTGCGCGGATGACACGGGAACTGATACCACCTTATTCTTGGTGTTATCAATCTCGTGATTTCCGAGCGAAACAGTTCCGCATTTCTGATTAACGGAAGCATCGGACAAAACGCCTGAAGACGCCTCAGGATCAACCGAAATCAAGTACATGCGGGGCTGAATTCTCGCGTTTTTATCTGGCGCGGGACTGGTTTCATTTGCAGGTGTTTGCCTCACCAACATTCTCATGTCGAGTGGCGGATTAACTGTGAATCCCTTGGTCCAAGAAAACAGCAAAAGCGAGAGTGGAGCGACAGGCTTTCCACCCTCGACGAAGTCGGAGACGATGAAACTTTTACTGTCGGTGGTTCCAATGTTTTTGAATTCCAGAACATTCTCTTTGCCGCTCTGTATCAGCGATTTCGGAACCGGCAGACAGTACCATTGCCGAATTCCAGTCAAATCTTTTTGCCCGCTATGCGAAAACGCTCGTTGATAAACGAATGATTCGCGCTGATCTCTATCTCGCCCCATAAGCGGAAACAAGTCTCCTTCGATTACGATACCATTGAGCGAGACTTCGCAAGTTTTGAGAGCGTCGAGAGAGAAGCCTTGGAGCAATGGATCGATAACAACAAACCAATCAGCATTGCTGTTGCTTTCGTTACTAGGTATTCGAACTCGAACAGAACCGGTTTCAGATGCGTAAGTGATTTGACGGATCCCGAAATATGATGCAAAACAAATCAAGAAAGCGGCTAGCGTGATTAGCCCCAAATAAGCTGTCTGTTGCTTTCCACCTTCACTGAATGCCTTACCGGCAACCGCTGCGCATAAGAACGCCCCTGAAATCAAAAGAGCGAAAATGATGCTAACAACATTTGAACCTAACCGATATGCCAGCTCAGGTAGCACCGAAAATGGTGGCAAGCTTGCAGTTTCAACAAGCAAAGATATAACTGGTGCAAATAGACCATAACCAAGTATGTGGTATCGCGGCTTGCTCTGAAACGTCGCGACAATGCCATATGCCGCAAGCACTATTACGCACGGCATAATCGGATAACAATATCGTGCCATGCTGATGAACAATAAATGAACGAAGTTGTATGAGACTATTAGACTCAAAAGCAAAGCAGAAGTGTAGTCCGTTAACGCTTTCGACGCCAGTGCCCGTGTCCAAAGAGCGAAAGAACCGAACAGTGCAAATAACCAGAGGAGCTGGTGAGCATATCGCTGCAGCAGCCATGGCACCCCCAAACAACTGTTCTGGTAATCGTTCCAGGGAGAGTCCAACAAACGAACAGGTTTCAACGCAGCCATTGCTAAAAAGTCTGCCGGATTCTCGGCGGCGTTTGTCGCCACCGAATCTAGGACCTCACCTAAAGGCATTTTAAAGCGCTCCGGATGTGCAACCAGATCGCCAGGTAGCAAATCAAAACCCAAACTGGCTGTATTGAGTCCGGTGTAAAGATTGTACATAGCGAATCGATCGATGGTTATAGAAGGCTTGCCGGTAAGAACCTGATTACAGAGTGCCCAAGGAGCGAGGAAAATGGCGGCACCGCATATAGCACCACCAAGCCATCGTTTGGAAAACGGTGCAGTCAGTTTCAACCGCCATGCCACCAGTGAAATTGAAACCACAAGCAGCATTGGAAGAAGCAAAAATGGTGGACGTGCAAGGGCGAGGAAACCCAATGCCAACCCCGCAAGAAGACCGGAGGGAAACCGTTTCGCTGCTTCAAACCCTGTTTTCGCGTAATAGAGAAACAACGTCATGGTGAGCGTGATTGCAAAGCAAGCTTGTGTTTCGGTCGATAAGCGATTGCTGTTTATCACAAATGCTGGATAAAAGATGCAAATCAGTGCCGCCACTCGCGCCACCATCGAGTTGAACGCGAGGCGACACGAAAACCATACAAGACCGACAGTCAGAGCCTGAGTTAGCCACATCGACCAGGTCGCGACGGACCAGTATTGGGAGACGGCCGCCTTGCCAGCAATGGTATAAGCGAAGCCAACAAGGATTGGCAACAGCGGTCCACTGCGAACAATTCCTCTGGCTGGAGCGAGCGTATTCGCGAGGCTCAGACGCGCTGTTTCATCGAAGCCGGAACCGATGTAGCTGAATACTTGCCCAAACAATTTCGCATTGAAAACAGAAATGCATCCGGCTGTCGTGCTCAAAAATCCAAAGCCGTCAAACAACAGACAGAGATTAGGTCCATTTAAGACGAGAAGATGAATCGCAGCGACCGCACATGCCAATGCGCATACGAGGAGAAACTCGACACCGGGCAAAATCTTATCTAGCGCGGTAAGACCGACTCGCGGCTCGCTAGTCGTCGCAGTCTTCGAGCCATCGGAAATGTTGCTGTTCAACGCTGTAAAAGTAGGCAGGTCGGTGGATACACGGTTTCTATGCCTTCGCGCCAGTATATCAGAGCGTCTCTGCTCCTCGAAGGTTCGAATGAGTAACTGCAACCAATCGAAAAGTTAGCAACAAATCAGAGGATCAGCTTCCTCTGTAAGTCGAGTAACCATATGGGTTCAGAAGCAACGGAACATGGAAGTGTTGCGAGCCATCTTCCACTTCGAAAGTCACGGTGACATTCGGATAGAAGCACTTTACCCCCTGTCCGTCATAGTACTTCTTGGTTTCAAACTTAATCCGGTACACACCGGCTTCCAACTTATGATCTTCCGCCAGAAGAGTCGGCAGACGTCCGTCACTATTTGTGATACCACTGCCGATCTCTCTAAACTCACCATCGACTTGAAATTCCAACGAGATGGAAACGCCGACGCCCGGCTTGCCTTTGCTCGTGTCCAATACGTGTGTAGTAATTCCGCTCATTTGCACCTGCCGATCGAGTTGAGATTAAAGTTTTGCCAAACGAATATGTGTGATTTTTTTCTGTTCCTCAGCGGCGATGCCAAGCTCATCTTCAGGCTTGTTATTCACTCTACTGTTCAGAATCGCCAGCATTTCTTCTGCGCTTTTTCCGGTCGCGCAAACAATAAAGATGTAACCGAAGCGATCCTCATAGGTCTTATTTCCAGCTGCCAGTCGTTCAATTACATCTTGCGAAACACCGCTCACACCGGCTTGTTCATTCGAGGCCCAGTCTTTTGTGTTGCCGTATTTTTGCCGCAAACTATTGACGTCACCGATTTTTGGATGGGCGGCGAATGCCTCCATCCAATCGGATTCTTTTAATAGCGCGAAGGTCGCGTCGGCTTGTTCGATTAGCGTTTTCTCGTTTGCAAACGGACGTGCAGCAGTCATCGCATCAGCCCAACGTTGGCATCCGCAACACTTGAGAAACGCCTCACAAGCCGCTTCGCGATCAAGCTGGTTGATGTGACTTAAGTTCATTACCCTTTCCACTCATGGTCATCGCGTCATCGGGAAGAACGACATTGCAGAAGACTCTGAACCTGCTGATGCCACCATCAGGAACAATGTTCAAACGGATATGTGTCCATGGTCCGGCGTCCGTCACTTCCTTTTCAAAGAAATGTCGATGGTCGGCTTTCAGTTTCGTTTCCGGCAAAATATTCGTCCATTCGAAATTGTTTGCATTTAGGGTATCAATCTCTTTCCCAGGTGCAAAGCAGCCATCGATGAAGCAGGCATCAGGGAAATTGCCTTTGTAGTGATTCGTATCGACTTCGATTTTGCGGACTAAACCAGGTTGAGCAAGGCGAACTACTGACCAATCGTGCCCGGGAAGGTCGCGCCGGCGTCTGGTTTCCCAACCATCACCCATGTTCTCTCCACGACCCGGCATGATCATGTTGTTCTTGTTACCGAAAAACATATCATTGCATGCGACGACAAGACCGCCAAGCTGCGCAGCAGCGAGATCGAGAACTTCATCTTTTGGCGAGTCTACCCAGTTGTGGTGGACAAGACCGAAAACTTTCAAACGGGCAACACCGCCATCAGGATAAATATTCAAACGCAGATGCGTCAATGGAGTGTTACTGGCAACGGCGTAGATGTTCTGAGAACCCTGCTTCAAAGCTGATTTCGGGAGGATCTCGGTCCAATCAGCTTCCTCTAATTTCTCTTTGGAAACATCACCTTCGAGGTACAGCCCGTCAATCGAAGCATATGGAGGATGGTTACCGAGGAAATGATTAGTGTCGATATCAACACCATATATAATACCAGGCGTTCCCAGTTTGATTATGCACCAATCGTGCCCCGGGACTCGCTTCCTGCGGGTTTCCCAGCCGTCCATCCATTTGCCTTGTTCAGTATATTTGTCAGCGATGAACACACCGCGACCAGGTTTGAGCAAATTCTCTTTCTCAGCAAAGAAATCATCGCTACAAGAGATCGCTTTGCCACCAAATTTTTCTGCTGCCAGATCGATAAAGCCGGTGAACACGGCGGCATCAAAGTTGAATCCTCTTTCCATTACGACTTACTCTCCACTCGTTGCTGCAACATCATGCGACCCACAGTTTTGTTTACCAATTGATCATTTTCAAAAACTACTTGCCCACGAACATAAGTCTTCTCGACTTTGCCCATTAGCTGCATACCGTCATAAGGAGTGACTTTGTGCCGGTGCTGAATCATTCCTGCTTCGATATTCGTTCGCGCCTCTGGATTCCAAACAACGAAATCGGCATCATGTCCAACGACAATAGAACCCTTGTGATTTTGCAATCCGAGCAACTCAGCAGGGCGCACACAGAGCCAAGTCGCGACTTGTTGAATTGTGATTCCGCGCTTCTCGGCCTGAGTCCAGATCGATGGCAAAACAAACTGCATCGATGAAATTCCGCCCCATGCTTTTTGCAAATCACCTTCGTGGAGAAATTTAAGCGACGGCGTGCAGGGCGAATGATCTGAAACAATGAAATCGATCGTTCCGTCCATAAGCGCGTCCCAGAGCTTCTCACGATTCTCGCGTTCTCTGATCGGCGGCGCGCATTTGAAACGCGGATCGCCGTCGGTAATTTCTTCAGCCGCAAAAGTCAAATAGTGTGGACAGGTTTCTACGGTAAACGGCAGACCCTCCGCCTTCGCCGCTCGAATCGCGGGAATGGCTTCTGATGAGGAAAGATGCACGATATGAACTGGACAGTTGAACTCTCTGCACAATTTGATCATCAGATCGATTGCATC
>CAZRMH010000511.1:0-5494 GCA_964600935.1 uncultured Candidatus Obscuribacterales bacterium | reverse complement strand
GGGCCGCATAGCTGGTTGTCGGGCGGAAAAATAATACGCGAATTACAGTCAACGCTGCACGATTTTTTGCATGTAGGGGCGAATTTTCTGAGCGACTACTGTAATCTCGTCGAAGCTCACATTATGTGCTTTGCGCTCATCGTCGAATTTGTGGAAATAGCCTTCAGAAATCTGTTGTGCCAGCGGCTCATCTTGCGAAGCCACATTGCAGGCAAGACCGGCTAGCATTAAAACGATTCTTTCACGTCCGACCGAATTATTCACCAAGCGCCATGCAACCAATTCGTCGGGCTCATAATCGGCATTCGCCAAATCCTTAATCAGAGCAGAAGGCAGCTCGGCATAAGGCTTTAAGATTGCCTCCCAACCGCCGTAATTTCCAATGATTTGGTTCAGCACTGTATCTGCGCAGGGCACAGAAGGTGGTCCTTCTGGAAATTGCGGAAACATTTGTTTTGTCATGGAAACACCTACTGTTCACTTAATCGATTATTGCATATCGCTTCGGAAGCGAAGACAGCAGTTCACTGGTGTCCTAGTGCCGTTTTCTTGGTTTCGCTAGCTGGTTGTCGGGCGGAAAAATAATTCGCCAAACCGGAAGCAGAATTCGCCAAGAATCCGGAAAAATAATTCGCCAATTTACACCTTTACCCTTCAACAATTTCAAAGAGGTTTTCTGTCTAGACGCATTTTTTGAGTCTCGTTGGCCTCGGGTTTGTGTGTCCTCTTTACGCGCGCGCACTCAGCACCGCCGGGTAGCGCCTTTGCGTTATAGCGAAAGCCGTCAGTCGAGATCTTTCACCAATCAAATGGACTACCTCTGATGTTCTGATAGGAATTTCACAGTTAAATCCGGACAACCACCGTCTTGCAACTGTTTGATCCAGTTTTTGACAAGAGAGGATTGCCAAATCAATTCAATCTTTTCCAAGAATTCGAGAACGGTTTTACGCTCGCCCCTCGCCAAAAACTCTTGCGCGAGGCTAAGATCCGGTCCGAAAGAGCTTAGCTGAGGGGAACTTGTGGTTTCACCCGCTTTCTGGAGGTAATGTTTCGCAAGAGCCAAGTTGTTATCGTCTAAAGCGACCTTCCCTAGCGCCACGTTTCCTTCGTAGATAGCATTCCCGTAATTCCAATTATTTTCGAATTGTTTTGCTAATTCCAAAAGTTCAATTGCATAAGCGCTCGTTTTAAACGGTAACTGTGCATTTATGGCAGCTTTAGGCATTTTGGTTAGCATGTAGAGTCGCTGTTCTGATTGCGTACAACAGAAATATGCCTTTTCATAAAGCAGGAGCGTTTGTAGTGCACTCGGAATGTCTTCGAGGTCCTCTTCGGAACGTGCACAGCTTTCTATGGCGGCTAACCGTTCTTTCCACTTGTAATTTGTGGGTTGCAAGCTCTCACATTGTTTGTAAATTCTCTTGGCGAATTCGGGGTCTTCAAAAAAAAGGTAACTCGCCGCATTTTCTAGAACATTCACATTCGATTCATTTTTCTGCATCTCTTTCGACCATCTATCGCGCCCCTCAGCAAAAGCACTCTGCCCGTCTATAACAGTAAGCAGCTGCGTAAATGCTGTTCCGCAGATTTCATGTTCCGGATAGGTCGAAATCATTTGAAAGACAAGTTTGCTGAACTTACTCCTGTCTTCACTTCGAGTTATGCGAGATTTGAAGTAATAGCCGAGTAATTTGCACTGAAATGCTTCGTCGCTAGGGTCTATTCCTTCTATATCCTCTATGGATAAGTTGCTACCTGTAATAGCTTCGTGGATAAAGGTACTCACGGCAACCCCTCGCATCAAGTAGGAAAAGGCCTCTTTGAACAATGTAGCATTGCACTAGACAACTGGCAATTATTCCACAAAGATACATCTTTGAGTGCATAAAGATAGCTGAAAATGATTGTTTTCGGCTGTCTTTCGATTAAATCGGTTGGACATTGCCGGGATTCCGGCAAGTTTTTCTTCGTCGCCAAAGATGATTTTCGGCAATCTTGAGTCAAAACGTCGCCGATTTCCACCTGTCGTTGAAGTCGCTCGCTTATATCCGCTATCTCAGAGGTCCACCATGGCGATTTAAGAGTCCGAGGCTGTCGCATGTCGGCGTGTCCGTATGGACGCCTTGGCGAGGCAATGGTCGACTTGTAACGAGTTGCTCAATCACGTCGTGAGGCAGAGGTCTGCAAACCTCTGTTCCTTGCTTGAAAACTTTTGCGAGTTAAGGTTTTTTGGAATTGCTTTTAGAGCGCGGCGAACAATATGCAATAAGACCAGGCTGTGGCATTATGGATTCATGGTGAGAAAACGAATATTCCTAATCGCGGCTACCAGCTTGCTCTCGGTGATATGGCTTCCACTGTTGCTTTGGTTTCGACTTCGCTATGGGCGGAAATTGCATTCGCGAATGCTCGGAGAGAAACTGAAAGCCTGGAAAATGGCACACATAAAGAGAACGGCTGCACGTGGTGGCTTTAGAAAACTATCCTGGCCAAGGCGCAAATTCAGAAGAGTCACGGCCTTCTTTATTGTTTTGATGAAGGAAGAAGTCAAAGCACAGAAGGCGCGAAATAAGCGAGTAATTGACCAAAAGATTGAGCAATTGCGTCGGGCAACAATGAAAGCCTAGCAAGGATTGTCTAGTATTGACTGGGAATACTGGCTGCAAATATTCGCTCAGTCCTTTCCAAAACCCTTAAATCGACTCGGGTCCAATTTTGTATAAATGACGGTGTGTTGAATGTTCTTATGTCCCAAGTAAGCTTGGATGGCGCGCGTGTCGACGCCGCGTCCGGCGAGCTGGTAGCCCTTCGAGTGGCGAAGCATGTGCGGGTGAATTGAAAATGGCAGTCTAGCTTCGACGCCAGCGCGGGCGATTATGGTGTGAATTGTTCGAGAGGCGAGCGGCCCCTGGCGCTCGGTGATGAAGACGAATTCCGAGTCTGGATAGTCGCGTTTAAGCTTTCGCAACGAGCGAATCTCATCGCCTTCGAGGTAATGCACCGACGGGTCGCCGTTTTTAAGCCGGTTAACGTGCAATCGACCGCGAACCAGGTCGATTTGCTCCCACTTCAGATCGGCTACTTCTGAGACTCTTAATGCGTGCCGGTACATGAGAGTAATCAGCAGCCAGTCTCGAAAGCCATGTCGTCCGAGGGCTTTGGCGGCATTTTTAACTTTTTCAATTTCCTTCGCTGATAGATATTCGCGCTTCCGGACGTCGAGATTTTTAGGTTTGGTTGGCGGCAGATTTTGCTTTTTTTTCTTGGACTTTGCCGAAAATGGTGGTTGAGCTTTCTTCTTTGGCATAGGGATTCCGGGATTCAGAGGGACGAGGACAATTACATTTTTAGCATACACTGCCTAAAAGGCGCATTTTCGGCACTGTCAGCTGAGAGAAGCGTTTCAGCTCTGGAATTCGACTCTATAAGGGTTTCGAGCGGGATTAAAAGCCTCGCTTGAGACTTGTTCGCAACTAGGCGAGAGAGTTCTATCGCTTGCTATTTGAGTTGACGAAGAATTGCAATCAACTCTTTTTTAAAATCACTGTTAAGAGCGACAGGGTCAATTCCCACTCCCAAAATCGTTTGGCAAAACGGGCATTGATAAGAAACCCCTAGCCACTTGTTCGCTGAAAAACCTTGTTTGACGTCAACAGCTTGCAGATTGACGTATGGAACCATCTTTTCGCATTTTGGACACTTACCTGTGTGAATCATCTCACTTTCACCACTCCAACCAAACTTGCAATCTACCTAATAATCAAGACAAAGCGATATCTTATTGAATGACAAACTTTTGCACAGATTTTGCGAACGCAGCAATATCTAGAAAGAAGTTTGGATATGCCTTCCTTAGTTTTTGCAATGGTCGTACCCGTACTCACACAATGCTGACCCGATCGCGGCTGCGGGAAATTGTAGGCAAATTTGTAGGCGTCTGGTTGTGGAACTCGTCCAGAAGTTCAATCCTTTGCATCATTCGAAACATGCTCGTAGGCTTCCTGTAGGCGCAATTCATTGTCTACAAATTCTTGAATTCGTCAAACTCGATACGCAGCTGAATGATGCTCGTTGGTTCGACTTCCTTGATGACCATCAACTCGTTTTCCTTCAAACCTAGCAAGTCCAAAAATTCATTGGTGATCCGTGACATATGGATCCGAAGCCGTTCGATATCCAAAACCAGATAGCCTCCAGTGATGTCGTTCGAGACACTGTGGTTGACCAAACGTTTCAAGGTATAATGCGGAACATCCAATTTCTCACCCATTGTGAGAAACGTGCGGCGCAGATCGTGGCACGCGAACTTAATACCGCTGATCGAATTTACTCGTCGCACAATTCCCGTGTGTCCGCTGAGATGCTTGTGGTGATCCCTGGTTGATTGAAATACCCAGGTGGAATTTTTTCTATATGCATGCCGTTTCTTGAGTAGCGCCACCAGAAAGTCACTGAGTGGTAGCCGATGCTCGCGGTCTGATTTTGTCAGTTCACGCGGGACCGTCAATATTTTGTTTTCAAAGTCGATGTGATTCCACTGCAGCCGTTTAGTTTCACCAACCCGCATTCCAGTCAGAAGCAGAAAAATCATGAAATCGCGCGACACCTCATATTTGAGCGAAGATACAGCCTGATACCACGCCTTGAGTTTGCGGTCCGGAATAATGCCTTGTCGAGGATGAATGCGATGCCATGCTCCGATTGTCGACAGCCTGCCAACCGCATTCGATTTGATTAATGGCTCATCTTCTATCCCGAACCGGTCTGATGCGAAATTGATCAAAGCTCGCAAACATCTCATCACGTTGTTTGCCCGTCCATGACCGGGAGTTCCGCTACGAGTCGGGATTTCGGTGAGTTCACGATGACGCAGTTCGACCATGTCTTTCGTGATCGACGTAAGCGGCATATCTAGCCAATCTTCAAGATGTCCAGATATCAGATAGCGGTAGTTTTTCTGCGTGTCCTCGCGAATATTTTTCACCTCAAGAAATTTTTGAAGCGTTTCTTGCAAGGTAACATCGCCCAGAACATTTATGCGTTTGCCTGTCGTTGGATCGATGCCTTTCGCTATATCGCCGAGCATGATGTAAGCCTGCGTTCTTGCCGCATCGAGAGTCATCGCGTTACACCGACCAATCGTCAGTCGTCGATTTTTTCCAGCAATCCGTTTTTCGAGGATGTACGATTTCGACTTGAGAGTGACTCGTATAGCGAAACCTGGAACATCCTCATCACGAAAGAAACGTTGCCCGTTGGTCGGCGCTTTAATTTCCGATTCGATAAACTCCTTTGTCAGTTTTACCATTAGCAGTGCCCTCTCTCGAAACTTAGACGCAGAGACATACCGAGCGGCTGGTCCTTTAACCGACAGCCGGCGGTCTCCTAATAACTACAACGAGACTTAGCGGCGATTAGTTCAAGCCGGAGTCAAAAATTTTACTTCCGGCTACAATTCGCCTACATGGAGACAATTTTGTCCCGACCAACG
>CAZRMH010000510.1:0-5503 GCA_964600935.1 uncultured Candidatus Obscuribacterales bacterium | reverse complement strand
GAGTCGCACTGAATCTCTTGTTCCTCGGTCACGATAACAAACGGGTGAGCATCCAGCCGCACGGAGATCGCGTTCTCCGAGATGAATTGGGTTCCGAAACGGAGCGCCTGTTTGCGCATATCTTCCATGAGCTTCGGTCCCTGAACTCCGTCGGCGAAGCCCGGAAAATTTTCTACTTCGGAAGTCGCCATCAGCTGACCGCCGGACTGGACGCCTTCGATGACAACAGGATGGAGCTGACCACGGGCCGCGTAAATCGCTGCTGTAAGTCCAGCGGGTCCACCGCCGAGAATTGCTAGTCTGGTTTTGAGTGCCATTATTGTTCCTTGAGGGCAAACCTTCACCGCGACAAAACCTGAACAGGAAAAACTTTTACCTGTCTGGATAAGATTGTTGTGATTTGGCGTGAGGTTGCGGCTCTTAAGAGGACTTGATGCAGAAAGTGGCAGAATGAATGACTTGAATAGCCTACGTCGTTAAAACTATTGGAACCAAGAAGCCTGACAACCGCAGTCGTTTTTATTTAACTCATAAATCAAACTGACTCTTGCTGACGAAACAGAACGTCGTTATAACTGTCGTCTGGAATCTAGTTCTGGCAAGGCTCTCCTAAAGATAAAGGGACAATGAAACCTGTGCGAGCTCGGTAAGCGGCGCGAACATGGGGAAGATTTGGTTTGGATTTTCAACCGCTAGCAGTTGAAAATTTGCGGTCGACGCCCTGAACGCCTTAACTGTGGTGGCGTGCCACTTCCGTGTCAAGCGGACTATGAACCGCTAGATATCGGCATCGGTGTTAAGACTGTTGTGTCGCAGGAGTTTCAGGCGCATTGCGTTTCCGATTTTCAACCGCTAGCGGTTGAAAATCCAGATTATTCTCCACCACGCTTTGTGATTTGTTCGTCGTTCGTCGTGATTTTAAACTACGGCTTTTAGTAAGATTGGCGGTGACAGGAGAGGAGCGAAAGTTGCTCCCCTCCCGCGTCTTAACCTCCGACCGGAGGTTTCAGATTAACGACCGCCTCAGTCGAAGCAGAAGAGCTTCTTCATGGTGTCCTCGGGTTAGTTGTGGTTCAGGTCGGGTCCGGTGGGTTCAGCGGTGGGAGCTGTTCCGCGACAGGCTGGACAGTGGTGCGCTCCTTGAGCGACACTGCCCGGGTGTAGTCGGCGAGCGCGGCGCGCCACTCTGCCAGCAGCTTCTTTGCGGACTTGATCCGTGCCAAGCCGTCATCCAGCTCGGAACAGATCTGTGCTACGGCTGGCGGTGATGCGGTACTCACCTCGATGCAGGCGCAGGCTTCGAGCTTCTCGGACAGGGTGGGCAGGCTCTGGTCCAGAGCATCGATTGCTTCGGCCAGTTCGAGCTGGGCGAGGGGTGCGATGTCTACTTTCGGTTTGAAGTTGGTGAACGACCCCTGGTAACGACCGTGTGCCAGCCGGGCGGCGGACACGAGGCCGTTGGCGACAAGCAATTCGACTTGTCCGCGCGCAGCTAACATGGCGTTGCGTTTCTGCTGGACCGCCTCGGACTCGAGTCCGATGCATTGGATCCTGGCAGCGAGTGAGAGTCTCGCGTGATTCGGCATACACATTCCTTGGTTTCAGAGGGGTGGAAACCCGCACCAGAAGTGGTGCGGGTCGAAAACTTCGGAGCCTGGCGAACCAGATTCTCCGCGTGCTGTCCGCTACGCGGGCAGCGTTTGCAGATTGAGCCGCGGGTAGGGCAGTGCCAGAGTCAGGATGACGCCGCGGTCGTCATCCTTCAAATCTCGCCGTTCAAGGCTGGGCAGGTCGAAGGCGATCAGCTCGTCCACCGGAGTGACACCGCCCAGCAGGTAGCGGTGGATGTTGACGGCGACGAGCTGAGGCAGCCAGCGGTGACCGAGGTTGCGGCTCAGGTAGTAGATGCCGGGCTCGGTCGGGAGCGCGTACTCGGACTTGGCGAGCTTCTTGTCCGTCGGCGGCTTCGGCAATTTGACCGGACCGAGGAACTTGCTGGTCGTGTTGCCGGAGTCGGCGGGCATGACGTGCAGGCTCTCGCTCACCGGTCTGATGACCGGATTGGCCACGAAGCCGGGAACGACCTCGGTGAGATGAACGATGCGGCTGCTGTCCAAGAAGCGTTGGACGCTCGCGTGCATCAGTTGCACCTTGCCGAAACCATCCGTGCGGATGTAGAGACCGGGGTGGGTCGGAGCCTTGGCTTGCCACGTCAGGTATTGATTCTTCAAGTGCGATCCTCGTTTGAGTGTCAGGAGATGCCCTCACCGCGAGGGCTCCCTCTCTGTCCGTGCCTGAATGGGCTTCGTTCTAGCGCTCAAGCGGCTGTTGAGCGCCGGGATTTGCGATGGGGTCAGACGCCGACCTCTTCTCGGTTCTCGCGCTGTCGGCCGATCAGACCGACGACCAGATAGACCAGACCTAGTGCGCAGAAGGAGAGTGGGACGATGTAGCCGGCCACGCTGAACGGCAGTCTGGTGTAGGCGGCGCAGAGCAGGATTGCTGAACCGAACGCCGTCGCGCTCGTGCCGGCTAACAGGTTGCTGGTGGAGTTGCGGGCGTACCGGTCGTGATAAGTTGCGAGTCCGGCGGCAGCCGATGCGAGAGTCACGATGCCCAGCGCGATAACGACGGCAAGTACGACGAGATCCATAAGTCACCTCTTTGGTTACAGGGGGTTCAAAAGAAAAACGCGAGTTGCCTGAAGACGTCCAAATTGGCGTTGTGTCAGGCATTTTGGAGTTGCATCTGTTCGGCCGGCCAAAATCACGTGGTCTCCAGTCACGTGTGTTCGCTTCTGTTGTCGTTCCTGAATGGTGGGTAGGGGGGTGGATTCCTTGATTGCTTGAGGTCGAACAGATGTGAAATCACCGTAAGTCTCCTTCCGTCCGCAATGCAATGTTCTTTGAAGAACTACGTTACCTGTCGAAGGTCTGAAAACGCAGTTTGGTGCGTGGATTTGGGATTTTTGCGGATGCCCGCAGTCAATGGAGGTAGCGAAAAACAGCATTAAACCTAATAAGTTCGATCTGATTATGCTAGCGATTTGGATATTGCAGGGTGCCATTAAGAGCTGGTCTTCGGGTATGCCTGAGCTCGCGTTGTGGTTGAGGTTCTGATTATGGTATGGTATCGCATTTGGTGCAATACTATTCGTTGTCGTAGTAGGCGTTCAAAAAACGATGGATGGCTGCAGCATGGAGCTGAGCCACCCATCGGGTTCTTGTCGAGAATGATTGCTCGGTTCTCTCGAGAACCAAGAACTCCTACTTACGCATGTCTTTCTGGGAGGGCGCGTGGAGGTATTGTTTTCCGTCCTTGTCGAAGGACCAGACGCTGCTAACGGCGCGAATGGTGGTGATCACCGAGTCGCTGTCACGCGCTGCGAGCTGCTGGCGGACGGTACGACGGAAGCACCGGTTGGCGATCCGCTTGTCCTGCTTTTCGGAAACGGCAGTGGTATGACCACAAATAGGAGTTTTTCTGCGGGAACGACTCATACGTTTTTTACCTCCAATTTTGATTACTGCTTGCAGTTGTCGGTGTCTCAATTCGACTGAGTTTCTTGCTCAATCGAATGAGACGAACGGTCTGCAAGACGATTACTTCTTCTTGTTATTCTCCTCGCTCTGCACTCGAGCCAGGCTGCGGTGGCGCGAGTAGAAGATGAACAGAATTGACACGGCGATCCAGACCGTGAACAGCCGGGCGAATGCTTCCCATGGTAGTTCCATCATAAGGCGTCCGGAACCGGCGATGCCGAGCATGGCAACGACTAGCCAGAAGATGCCGGTGATGGCTTCGCGTCGCACTTTCCAGTTGGTTTCTCGAGCGGTCTTGACCAGAACGGTCAGCGAGATCGTGATAAACGCGGTCATCGTGCCGATGTTGGTAAGATGCATCAATTCTCCAACCGCCAGCAAGCCGGTTAGAAGGGCGACGAAAACACCCACCATCACCGTCGCTAGCACTGGAACCTGGCGCTTTTCGCTCACCTTCTCGAATGCCTCCGGCAACAACTTGTGCTGGGCCATGTTGAATACCAGGCGTGTAGTCGAATATGCACTGGCGAGCAGCACGGAAACCAGAGCGACCGTCGAGCCAAGCGCCACCCAGACTACGGCGGTTTTGTAGCCGAGAATCTCAAGCGCCTGAGCCATTGGAGCCGCTTCTTCTGCACCGCCGGCGCCGATCTGGTTGTAGGGAACGGCGGCGCTCATGAAGTACGCGGCAACAACATATAACACAGTCACAGCCACTAATCCGGTGAGCATGCCGATTGGCACGTTGCGGCGCGCGTTTTTTGTTTCGCCAGACGTAGTGGTGGCCAGGTCGAGACCAACGAACGCAAAGAATGCGATCGATGCGCCTGCAAGAGCACCTGGGAGGCGTTCAGGAACCGGCAAAGCCAGGTTGGCCGGGTCGTAATGCTGCGCGAGCAGGAATATGATCACTGAAATCACGATTAGCTTAGTGATCGTGAAAACGTTCGTCAGAAAAGCGGTTTCCTTGATCCCCCTTAACAGAATCGCTGTAATCAGACCAACCACTGCCATGGACAGGAGGTTGATCGACGGCAATGCCGTTGCAAAGTCGATTACTGAAAACAGGGACAATAATCCGGACGCACCACCGACTACCAGGCTTAACTGCGAGCTGATGCGCTTCTTCGGTTCGATGGCGCTTCGGTTTCTCCAGCCTGATTTGCAGAGTACTGCACACAGGGCACCACTGATGATGGCACATCCAAGCGATCCCCATTGCACGATTTCAGGTGTTTTGGTTATCACATCTGGCAAGTGAACGCCGAATGCGATTCGCAAAATCATCTTGATGTGGTCAGCTTGCGACACTGCGACGGCGGCTGTGCCGCCGAGGCATTCAAGCATGACATCGAAGAACATCAGGATGCCAACGAATTGACCGAGCACGAGGCAAGCGTAACTTCCGGTGCTGCCGCTGCGCGATGTGATGCTGGCCATTTTTGCTAGGCAGAGCGCTGCTGGAGCGCAAATCAAACCAGCCCAGAGGAACGACAGCCAGCCGTTTGGACCGGCGTAATCGCGAGCGATGATACCGGGGGTGGTGAGAATTCCAGCACCGACGGCTTGCGTTATCGTGAACAAAACGATAGAGATGAGCCCGAGCTGGCGATTGAGTTTGTCCTGCCCGTGGGTCTCTTCGATGTTGATTGTCAGCGTGGCGTCACGTTTGACATCAGCGAACCATTGTCGGACGGATGCGAGTTTCATCATAGAGAAGTCTCCGAAAGTATCCTGAAACGCGATTGGATTGCCGCGTTTCGACGGCTCGGAGCAATTGCAGCGAGCCTGGTAAAAGGTGAGACCGAAGTGAATCAAGCTAGACGAGCTGATTCACTAAAATGCACCGCGAATGCGATACCGACCCAAGTCATTGTTGGAAGAATTACACAGATATTGTTGGGCAAGAAGAGGAAGTATTAGGCTGTCCAGACCTGCGCGAAAGTGAGAATGAGATGAGA
>CAZRMH010000509.1:641-5522 GCA_964600935.1 uncultured Candidatus Obscuribacterales bacterium | reverse complement strand
CGGTGTCCCGTCTGATCGGCTCTCCTCCGGGATATGTCGGTTATGACGATGGCGGTGCGCTGACCGAAGCGGTGCGGCGCAAGCCTTACTGCGTCGTCCTTTTCGACGAAATCGAAAAGGCGCATCCGGATGTGTTCAACATCCTGCTGCAGGTGCTGGATGACGGCAGGTTGACGGACGGGCAGGGTCGCACCATCGACTTCCGCAACGTCCTTATCATCATGACGTCGAATGCCGGCAGCGAACAGCTGGATCGCGGGTCGATGGGCTTCCAGACCATCAAGGTGGAGCAGCGTCTCATGGAATCGGTGAAGAGCCTGTTTCGTCCGGAATTCCTCAACCGGATCGATGAGATCGCCATCTTCAACCGTCTGACTCGTGACGAGAATGAGCAGGTGGTCGAGATTCTGATGTCGGACCTCCGGGAACGGCTGATGACCGAACACTCGATCAAGCTCACGCTCGAGAAGGACGCGATGGATCTTCTGGTCGAGCGGGGTTTCGATCCCGTCTATGGCGCTCGCCCGCTCAAGCGTGCCATCCAGAAGCTCGTCGAAAATCCGCTGGCCGACGAAATCATTCGCGGCACGCGGATCAAGACCGGCATGCAGCTCGGTTCTCGCGTCAAAGACGACCTGATCGAATTCTTCCCGGTCAACGTTTCCGCGGCGCCGGCGGGTCGTCAATTGGTCTGAGTCCAGTTTCGTCTCGTAAAGAACGACTGCAGTAAGAGCGGCTAGGTGGGTGGGCTTCGTGCTCTCTTATCCTGGCTGCTCTTGCTCTCCAGTGAAAGTCGCAATGAGCAAGTTGCTCCAAAATCAAATAGAAGGTGACATGAAATGAAACACTTCAAAACTCTTGCCTTGGCCTGCGCTCTGGCAGCCGTCAGCGTTCTGGCTCCAGCCTGTGCCGCTCCGGCCGATCCGAATTCGGCACCGCCTGTGGTGCATAAAACGGCGAAGCCCGGCGAACAAACGATCGCCATTAGGGGTGATTACATCATCGCCAACAAGGGCGCGAACGTACTGGCCATGGATGGTTCGCACGTCGATGCCTACGCCGGCTCGTACGTCATGGCCGATTATGGTTCCACCGTCACCGCATATGCCGGCTCTCGAGTCGATGTGCATGACGGCGGTCATGTGATCGCCGAAGCCGGCTCCACCGTGGTTGCCGAACATCCTTCGCAGGTCACCGCCAAGCCTGGCTCGCACGTCATCATCGAAATAGAGTGAGACTTGAGTCCATGGAAAGTGTGCTGATGCAAACCCGCACTTTCCATGGACTTCTTGGCTGCAAGTAGGGTTTTGCCCTCGCCTTGCAGTCTATTCCTTCTCTGCATTTTTCTACTACGTCATGTCAAATGGTTAATTGTTGCGGCGAACGGCGGCGCTCTTTGGTGGTTTTGTCCGAAACGTTATCTACTATGAGGAGGAGTGGAGATCCTTCCGTGTATGTTTTTATATATTCTCTGCGTTTAGCGAAAAACCTTTACACATCTGGCTTTTCAGCCTCTCATGATATACTGACCTCGATTAATGGACTGTTTAGAACGCACCTGTGGCCTGACAATTGTTGCTAAAAGCAGTGTAGAGCTGCATTACAGGCATTGCCTCAAATCAGAGTGGAAAATCAAAGCCAGAAGCCTGAGGGGCATTGCGACCACAAAGGCAGGCGAGCGCACCTCCAGCAGTTTTCGGAGGCTCCGAAATTAAAGGGCACGCTCACAAAAAGTCTATGCCAGCATCTTGACCGCGAGACCGTTTCACTTCACATGCCCGGTCATAAGGGCAGAATGGACCTTCCCGGGATGCCATCGCCAGCTGCGTACGCCAGCGATTTTGATGTCACCGAACTTGATGGTCTCGATGATCTGTCATATCCGCAATCTAGTTTGAAAAACCTTGAAGAGCGAATCGCCCGGCTTTACAAGGTCAAGTCAAGCATCATCTCGGTATCCGGTGGTTCTGGCGGATTGCTAGCCGCCATTTTAGCCGTGGCTCGTCGCGGGACGGAATTTTTGGT
The DNA here is from genome assembly GCA_964600935.1 of uncultured Candidatus Obscuribacterales bacterium. Classification (GTDB taxonomy): domain Bacteria; phylum Cyanobacteriota; class Vampirovibrionia; order Obscuribacterales; family Obscuribacteraceae; genus JADYXR01. Next base: position 3,497 of record CAZRMH010000509.1, on the reverse strand, counting down.
TCCGCGAAATGCTCATCGCGCGGTTGTAAACGCTCTTGTTCTCAGCGGTTTGAAGCCTCGCTGGTATGAGCCAATCTGGAACGAAGAGTTTGGATTCTGGGGCGCGGTAGAACCTTCGGTGCTTGAAGAAGCGCTTGCTGGCAGTAATTCCGTAGCAGGAGTTCTGGTCGTTTCGCCCACTTATGTTGGCGAAATTAGTGAGATTGAGAAGCTAAAAGATATCGCACATCGGCACGGCGCGCCGCTCATTGTGGACGAAGCTCAAGGTGCCCACTTTATGTCTAGTGGAACCGTTTTGCCCGTTTCAGCATGTGTATCGGGTGCAGATCTTGTCATTCACTCATTCCATAAAACCTTGAATGCGATGACACAGACGGGCGTCGTTCACGTTGTTTCCGATCAGTACGTGGCTGTGGAAGATGTTCGCAATGCCATGCGCTTAATTGCAACTTCGAGTCCTAGTTATGTTTTGTTGGCTTCAATCGAACAAACGGTAATCTGGAATGAGAGTGAAGAAGGGCGTGACAAGCTGATTGCTGTCGCTCAACTTGCGACGAAGCTGCGAGAGGCAAGCCGCGATAAGCTTATGGTGTACTCACCAGAGAGTGCTATCGATCCTTTCCATGTGCTGGTCGGCAGCCCATCTCTATCAGGTGCCGAGCTGGATGAATTTTTGCGAGAGCGCGGAGTTTTTTGTGAAGCTGTTTTGGGAGCGGGCTGCCTGCTGCTTTTAGGCGCGGGCACAGAAGCCGGAGATATTGATACTTTGATTTCTGTACTGGCAGAATTACCTGAATTGAACGACAATAGAGTGATGATTAGTAAGACCAGACCGCAGCCACTGGAACAAATCATGTCACCACGCGAAGCTTTCTTCGCGCCGTCGGAACTGGTCGCCGCGGCGGATGCCGTCGGTCGGATCGCATCGGAAACTTTCGCACCTTGTCCTCCCGGAATGCCTATATGTGTGCCGGGAGCCAGAGTAGGTGCGGATGTTGGTGGTCTTGTGCAAAAAAGGTATCTCAGAGTTTTATTGGAATCAGATTGAAAACCGCTCCCTGACCGATTCGCTGCTACACATTGGAGAAACTAATGGAAAAACTACCTCCTGCTGATGACCTGAATAGCTTCCTGGCGATTTTGCCACCGGACATTCGCGAGAAGCTGGGTAATGATACGGTCGGCCTTTACGAGGTCGTGCTCGACATCGGCAGACGTCCAGAAGCGCGCTACTTAGACAAGCACTCTGTCTACCTCTCCGAAGATGTCGTCACTAACGCTGATTTGATCGCCGCCGTTGGTTTGCTAGGTGAATTCACTGGCGATAACCGCGCCGGTATCGAGAGTACGCTGCACAGAATTTCGTGTATTCGTAACCGCTCCGGAAAGATCATCGGTCTCACTTGCCGGGTTGGTCGCGCGGTTAGCGGTACCATAAGCATTATTCGAGATCTGGTCGAGTCCGGAAAGTCAATTCTTTTTCTGGGACCTCCCGGCGTCGGAAAAACCACGAAGCTTAGAGAAATGGCTCGGGTACTGGCAGACGAGATGGAGAAGCGAGTTATCGTTATCGATACTTCCAACGAAATTGCTGGTGACGGCGATGTTCCTCACCCTGCGATTGGCCGTTCAAGGCGAATGCAGGTGCCGCATCCTGACCTTCAGCACGCGGTTATGATCGAAGCGGTCGAGAACCATACTCCTGAAGTGATCATCATCGATGAAATTGGAACCGAGCAGGAAACGCAGGCTGCAAGAACGATTGCAGAGCGTGGTGTAATGTTGATCGGTACCGCTCACGGTAATGCTCTGGACAATTTGTTGAAAAACCCTGTGATGGTCGACCTGGTTGGCGGCATTCAAACCGTTACCCTGGGCGACGATGAAGCCAGACGCCGCGGCTCTCAAAAAACTGTTTTGGAACGTGCTTCCCAGCCGACGTTCGAAATTTGCGTAGAAATTCTCGACCGACAAACTCTCGCTGTGCACCAGAACGTTGGTGAAGCCGTCGATCAATTACTTCGCGGTTGGAAAATTCATCCTGAAATTCGCCGTCGTGATGATACCACCGGTGAGGTCTCGGTCGTTCCGACAATCGAGCCAGTAGTAACCAATGTAGAGGGTCTTGCGCCGTTTGCATCAGATTGGATCGGAAACACGAATCAGTCCGGCAATGATACGCATCTTAAAATTTATCCCTATGCTGTCAGTAAAGGACTTCTGGAGCGTGTTGTGAAAACACTAGCGCTTCCTGTTGAAGTTGTTAAATCGATTGATGAGGCGGATGCGATTCTGGCTCTGAAGAGCTACGCGCGCACCGGAGCCAAAATATACTCTCTGGCTGATGCCAGGCAGATTCCAGTGTATGTAGTGAAGAGCAACAATTTGCCGCAGATTCAAAAAATTCTGCGCGAGGCATTGCATCTTGATACCGATATTGGTGCCGTCGATATTGAAGGCGATATTGATGAAACCGAAATGGCTCTCGAAGAAGCCCGTCAGGCAATTAATAAGGTGATGGATCGACTCGAGCCGATGGAACTGGCGCCACGCCGTTCATACATCAGACGTTTGCAACATCAATTAGTGGAACGATTCAATTTAAGCAGTCGCAGTATCGGCGACGAACCGCAACGTCGCCTGAGAATCCTTCCACCTGCCGGTTCACAGAAGAACGTCGGTTACATCTAAACCGTCGTTGCAAAACAACTATTTGACGTTCCGCAGTAACCTACTGTGGAACGTCAGTCTTTTGAACCAGGTCAGTATTTACGCCAGGTTGGTCAACCAGGAAAGACTGCCTTCCATGCGGTCTCTCAGCATCTCGAGTTGACGTGTGTTTTCATCCAGGGCGCG
>CAZRMH010000509.1:0-631 GCA_964600935.1 uncultured Candidatus Obscuribacterales bacterium | reverse complement strand
CAGGAGGTCTTCCACGGATCCGGTCTCAATCAGTTCCCTGGTTTGCTGTTCCATCATCGCCAAATTGTTTTTGAGCGCCTGGTCTACACCGGATGGGTTGTTTAGTATTCCGGTCAACGACCAGTCGACGTCTTCATTTAAGTACGACGGTGCTGAGTCTCGGGTCGACACAGTATCCGTTTCCGTTAGAGTATTAGTTGCCATTTTGCCAGCACCATTGCCATCACCGCTCAGGGCGAAAATCTCATCAGAAGCGCTGTTTGCAAGTGCTTCGTCCGTTGTTCCATCACTCTGATCTGTTTGCTCGCTTGAACTTTTGTTGTTCAAGGAACTGTCATCATCGGCTGGTTTTTGAGAACCCTTGTTTCTCATGTTCCTTGCCCTGAGTGGGTACGTAACGGGCGCTTTTACTTGTATACCACGAAACCGGGAACGGTATTCCTGGATCAGCGCGTTGAAGAGAAACGTCCTTTGACGCTTTCGATGTTAGAAAATCGCAGACCGGGAATCAATGGTAAAAATCTCATCTTTTCCTACGCTTAGGGGGAGGACCACCACTTAACCTATCATCGTCGTCAGGAGTCATGTCATCCGGGAGACGGCGGCGTTTCGGTGGAGGACCTGACAGGGT
>CAZRMH010000508.1:0-5526 GCA_964600935.1 uncultured Candidatus Obscuribacterales bacterium | reverse complement strand
TGTCATGGCATGGTGCAGGCACGTATCGTGTCGCTGATGGTCGTGGTGGCGCCGGCGGTGCTCAACAAAGATTTGAACCGTTGAACAGTTGGCCTGATAATGCCAATCTCGATAAGGCTCGCAGGCTACTCTGGCCGGTCAAGAAGAAATACGGACAGAAGCTCTCCTGGGGCGATTTGATGGTTTTGACTGGTAACGTTTCGCTTGAATCAATGGGTTTCAAAACGTTTGGATTTGCTGGTGGCAGAAAGGATGATTGGCAAGCCGATATCATTTTCTGGGGGCCATCTGGGCAGTGGATGTCGACCACACGCGATGCGACCGGCAAGTTGACGGGGCCAGTCGCTGCCACCCAAATGGGATTGATTTATGTCAATCCGGAAGGTCCAGGTGGACAACCTGATCCGCTTGGAGCAGCACGAGACACTCGTGAAGCGTTCGGTCGAATGGCAATGAATGATGAAGAAACCGTCGCGCTTATAGCAGGTGGACACACCTTCGGAAAAGCTCATGGTGCCGCACCATCGGATAAATATGTCGGAGCTGCTCCAGCAGGTTGTCCGATTGAAAATCAGGGCTTTGGATGGGACAACAAATATAAATCCGGCAAAGGCGGTGATACGATCACTAGCGGGCTGGAAGGCGCCTGGTCTAAAACACCGGTCAAATTCTCCATGCAGTATTTCGAGAACCTTCTCGGTTTTGATTGGGTGTTGACCAAAGGACCGGGCGGAGCGAACCAGTGGACACCGAAGGATGGTGCCGCTGCAACTCTCGTTCCTGACGCGCACGACAGCACCAAGCGTCATCCACCAATGATGTTTACGACCGACATTGGTCTCAAGATGGATCCGGAATACAGCAAGATCGTAAAACGTTTTGCGGAGAACCCAGAAGAATTCAAACTCGCATTTGCGAAGGCCTGGTTCAAACTGACCCACCGCGATATGGGACCACGTTCTCGTTATCTCGGACCAGAAGTACCTAAAGAGGCACTGCTCTGGCAAGATCCTGTTCCAGTTGCTGACTATAAAATGATTGACGACAGCGATATCGCCGGTCTTAAATCTAAAATTCTCGCTTCCGGTGTGTCCGGATCTGAACTTGTGAGAACTGCCTGGGCCTCTGCAGCTTCGTTCCGTGGTTCTGACAAACGTGGTGGCGCAAATGGTGCTCGCATTCGCCTCGAGCCACAGAAGAATTGGGCTGTTAACGATCCCGCAGAACTAGCCAAAGTATTGAAGAGTTTGGAAACTATTCAAACTGAGTTCAACAACCAGCACTCCGGTGATGGCAAGAAGGTTTCTCTTGCTGATGTCATCGTCCTTGGTGGCACGGCTGCCGTCGAAGATGCAGCAAAGAAAGCCGGCTATGACGTGAAGGTCGGCTTTGTGCCTGGGCGCACGGATGCATCGCAAGAGCAAACCGATGCTAGTTCAGTCGCGTTTCTCGAGCCGACTGCTGATGGATTTAGAAACTACTATGGTCCTGGTAACAAGAGAACACCGGCCGAGTTGCTAGTCGATCGTGCGAATGCGCTGACATTGACAGTCCCTGAGATGACTGTTCTTGTCGGTGGATTGCGCGCGTTGGATGCCAACGAAGGACATTCGCAACTCGGAGTTTTTACGTCGAAACCTGGAGTATTGAGCAACGATTTCTTCGTTAACTTGCTCGATATGGGCACCAAGTGGTCGAAGTCGTCCGATGGTCTCTACGAGGGGCGCGATCGTAAGACCGATGCAGTTAAATGGAAAGGCAGTCCAGTCGATTTGATCTTCGGGTCGAGTTCGGAATTGCGGGCAGTTGCGGAACTCTATGCCGCCGACGATGCGAAGGAAAAGTTCGTTCGCGATTTCGCGCTGGCTTGGACGAAAGTGATGAATAACGATCGCTTTGACATAAAATAGGCAATTAGATCGTCTTTCGAGATGATGTGATATGTTTGAATCCGCGGCACTGTATTTAGTGTCGCGGATTTTATTCTGACCGATGCAATTTCGTCTCATTAGTTTCGAGTTTGATCATGCCTATTTGTGTTCATCTCACACCGGAAAAAGCTGCGCGCGACATTAAGCGAAGCGGCATAAAAGCTGTGCAAGGGTTGGACGGACTCAAGGGAATTTATTGCATGCCGGTTATGCCGAACTACTATGCCTCGCATCAATGGCTGCGGGAGTTAAAGCGCGGTCACGGGCAATCACCTCTGGTCGCGGTTGATTTCCGTTTGCCTCGAGACGAGATAGTTTTTGTCGGGCACTATTCGCATCCCCATGCGCGCCTGACCGTTTCCGAGGCCGCGAGCGTAATTATGTCGGCGGACGATCCGAGGGGTTATGAGATCTTCTTGCCTCGTTCAGTATTAGAAACTGAGATCCATAAAATAAGATCGGTATCGCAGGTAATCGGTTGGCGATTCTATCCTGATTCAAATGGTCGAAAACCCTGTGTGTGCTGCATTTGCCGAGGTGAGTACGGCGCTCGGAAATTGCGCGATCGTTTGAATGATGAAGAGTCGCAAACGTCGTCAGAATAGGCGGTTGCGCGCCGTCACATTGCGGTTACGTTGCCATGTTAGGGTGAACAGAAAATCTCCCCCCTTACTAGACGAATCTAAGATGAACATGGGTTTTGAATCAAACCTGGGGCAACCTGGCAACACGTCGACTGCTGATGCGTCTGTGCGATTTTCGGAATCGCTCTGGGTGCCGCCGTCGTCGACTAAATCTAACGCGACGGATGCGAAGGCGCCGGCTGCGAGTGATGATACGAAGAAACCTTTGGTGTTAGCAGCAGCGGATATTCCGACGACTCTCGGTAATACGTCAGTTGTCGATTCCTCAAAACGTCTCTCTGAGCAGTTTTCGGTTCAGCCTCCGTCGGCTTCCGAGCGGGACAAAAGTGAGACTGAAAAGAAACCTGACTCCAGCGCATTTCGAAGTCCGGTTGTGCAAGAGCCTGGAAATCAGAGCGCAGATAAGCCTCCTTTGAGCGCGAAGAAACCTGACGCCGCTGAGTCGGATAAAACCGAGGGCGCGAAGAAAGAGTCTCCAGCCGAGGTTTTGGATATCCCGCCGCTAAACGGTAACGTCTCCAACGCCGGCGATCCTCCTCGTTTTTCGGAACAGACATCGGTTCCTCCGCCATCAGCAGCCGACTTGGCGGCGATGAAGAAACCACCGATGTTTACGGGTTCAGACATACCACCTCTTAATCTCGAGCGTTCTGCCAGTCCTGGTGGTGATAAGCCTCTGACGATGGCTACGATTGCTGACCTTGCGCGCAAGAGCGTTGGCAGCAGTGCCCTTGGTAATAGGTCTCCGTCTGAGGCGAAGGTTCTGCCCGACTTCAAAGTTCCGCCTCAGGTAAAGTGTGCTGCGACAGTCAGCACCTGGTTAGTCGATGCGGGGTTCATGGGCAACGAGGACTTCAAGGTTCGCGTCACCGATCCGAAACAGCAAGGTTTGAGCGAATTGCTTCCGGAATTAGGGTTTAATCCTGTTCCAATCATTGGAAAAATCGATCCGGATGCCTATCCGGATGGACCGGTCGGAATTATCGCAGGGACTGAAAAGTTCAAGGACGGAACCAATCATGTTGGATTCGTTGAGAAACGCAATGGCGAATTGCGCGTCATGCATAATCGCTCAGGCACGGTCCGTGACGACAATCTCATCGGAAGTTACTTCTACGGCGACAACGGTAATCCGCGATTCGGCAAGATGAAACTGTTCGTTCTCGGTGGAACAAAATCGTAAGAAATTAGCCGATTTGTTTGTTGCAGTTTCAATTGATCTAGAATTTTGTGCCACTGCATTCAGTGGCATTGTAGAATCACCCAGCTCTTTGAGAAATTCTTTTGGGCGAGATCTTGTTGTTTGATCCAAACATACAATCGGCCAAGGTCGCCCCACATAATATCCGCTAATTCTTCAGAGCCGATTTGTAATAACAAGCGCCAATCACCTGCGTTTTTTTCAAGCTCGGCTGCCCGAGGATCTTCGAATCCAGTTGCATCGCCGCAGTATAAGCCATTTGTCACCAGTTGGCATTGCAGCTCCATTGGGTTCTGAACTATAACTGGATAGCCGCCCATGCGATGATTTCCTTCGATTTCATCCAATAAATTTGAGTAATCATTTAGTTCGTAATCAGAGAGCTTCAGCTCATCCCAATAATCATCTGGCAACGTGTCGATCAGCGTCGGGCGCAGTGCGCAACATCCAAACTCATTTGTCTTTTCACTTTTGATCAAACCAAACATTTTGCTGTCTTCAAATTTAGGTGGTGGCATCCTGTTTGAATCAGAAACTGCTCCTTCGAAATAGCAAACCGAGAAGCCATCTTTGTCTTCTGGTGCGAATCCCCAATTTCTGCTGTCGTGAAACAGCGATAGCAAGCCTTCCTTCGGTAGATCAAGACTGCCACCATCGGGTAACTCGGCAAAGTTGATTTGCGCGACGAAGAACAGTGGAACGCCATTCTTCTTCGGCCATTTGAATTTTAGTGGAACATCTGGATGACCACCGAGTTTGGTGGCACCAATCGGCAAGTTTTCATCTTTCGCTGCAACTGGGCACAACTCAATCGACTTTAGAGCTTTGGAGCAGAGTCGGTCAGAGTATTTAGTCAGTTGGTTCTTTGCGATCAGTTCTTGAAACTGGTTCGTGACCATTGGATGATTCTCTTAACTGTCAATCGAATCATCTTATATGAATTTGGACATAGTTGCGGCAAACGTGGAGAGAGCGTCTGGCGCTAATAACCTCGTTTGCTTGACACCGTGAAATTAATGAGTGTATACTCACTCATTAATGGAGGGATTAAATGGCTCGACCGAAAAGCGAGGAAAAGCGAAACATCCTTTTGTCGGTCGCCACGCAGGTATTTGCAAAAAATGGACTCTCAGCTTCAACGGCTTCGATAACGAACGCGGCTGGAATGTCTGAGGGGACACTATTCAACTACTTCAAAGGCAAAGACGATTTGATGAATACGCTCTATGCAGAGATCAAGCACGATCTCGCAGAAGCCATGCTTTGCGGACATCCGCGAGACGCATCTCCTGAAGAAGGAATGCGATTCATTTGGAATCACTATATAGATTGGGGCGCTAAAAACCCAGAACGCTTAGCCGTTTTGCACAAGCTAAAAGTCTGGGAAGGATTGAAATGTGAGGTCGCAGAAACCACTGCAGCGCGTTTTGCAGAATTGCATACGCTGGTCGACTCTGCCATCTCCGGTGGTGCCCTGAAAGATGTTCCAATTGAATTTATGTTTGCCATTTTTTCCGCTCACGCCGAAACCGTAATGCAATTTATAAAACAGGACCCTGACAAAGCAGACTTTTTCAAAGATCGAGGATTTGCGCTGTTTTGGACTGGAGTTACTGCAAAATGACAACCGCAAAAAATAACATGCGCTGGTAGCATATTTGGTATCAAGCTAAACTCGCTGACGATCGCAAAAACAAGGAGTTCGACAATGAAATACAAAACCCTCGGCGACACCGGGTTGCTGGTGTCT
>CAZRMH010000507.1:0-5547 GCA_964600935.1 uncultured Candidatus Obscuribacterales bacterium | reverse complement strand
TACCATTGGGTAAGTCGATCACGGAGACCCATACAAACAGACATAAGACCGAGGTGATCTTTTGGATCTCATTTTTAACCCCATCACGTTTCTGCTCTTCGTTGCCTTCGCCTATCTGCTTTCATCAATCAGGTTGGTGAGGGAATACGACCGTCTTGTAATATTCACATTAGGAAAAGTCACGGGCGTCACCGGTCCTGGTCTGACATTTGTATTTCCCATTTTTCAGTCTGAGAAAAAGGTCGATCTGCGGATGATTACGATGTCGATTCCGATGCAGGAAATCATCACCAAAGATAACGTCTCCGCTCGGACAGCCGCAGTTTGTTTTTTCCAGGTCGTCGATCCGTACAAGGCCGTGACCAAGGTCGAAGATCCAGTCAACGCCACCAGTCAAATAGCACAGACCACGCTGAGAAGCGTGCTCGGACAACATGAGCTAGATGACCTGCTGACCGAAAGAGATCAAATCAATCAAAAGCTATCAGCAATTATCGACAGACAAACTGAACCCTGGGGAATCAAGGTCATCTCTGTCGAAGTTAAAGACGTAGAAATTCCCGAGACTATGCAACGCGCAATGGCTCGCCAGGCAGAGGCCGAACGAGAACGTCGTGCCAAAATCGTAGCTGCCGAGGGCGAACAACAAGCAGCAGAAAAACTTGCTGAAGCAGCTCGGATTATTGCCGGTTCACCAGGGGCGATGCAACTGCGTCAACTCCAAACCATGGTGGAAGTATCAGCAGAAAACAATTCGACCATCATTTTCCCTGTGCCTATCGAGCTTTTTGAACGCTCAAATAAACTCCAAATTCCTGGCATCGAGAAAATGGCAGAACCACTTCTCAATCATGTCCAGAGTCAAAACAAACTAAAATTAAACGAGCCCGAGAAACAGACTTAGAGCGGCCTATGAGTAAGTCTTGCCTTGCAGGCGTTAGCCGTTCTCGGTCAACCTCAATCGTTCAAGAAACTCAGGCAGAGTAAGTTCCTTTGGTTTCTTAGCAATCCAGACGCAAGCTTCAGCAACCGCTTCCTTCAAGTTCTCATCGGGATCTTCAACCATCTCTTGTTCGAATATCAAGCGATACGGTGAGATGTTTTCTCCATACCAGAGAAATACTCGAATCGAATCGCCACATCCAAAATTGACCAGGAGATGATCGAGATCTTGAGGAGGGGAAACATTGAAACCACGCTTAAACTCACTGGCAGCATCGCCTCCACCAGCAGTATCAAAACCGGCTCGATACTTGCTGAACATGCCACTGTCTTTAAATGCTCGACCACGACAAACAATCAGACTGTCTTTGCTCGGGCGAAAGGTAAGCCAGCCCTTCCAGTCAGACGGAGAGACTTCCGCTAACTTCAAACCGATCTCTTTTTCAACCGTCTGCAACAAGATCTGACAATCCGGCGTAAGTTCCTTAAGACCTTTCTGAGCCTCTTCTTTGGCGATTATTTCTGATTCCAGCTCTAGCAGACGAGCGTGAAATTTCGACACTTGAGACTCCTCGACGACTCTTAGCTCGTACATTATTCCACGCTTAGCGCAATAACTCGTTCGAAGCAAGGGCTACAGCAACACACAGCATAGCGACCCCGAAACCTCGCCTCAGCCAGCTATCTTTCAACTTCAAAGCAACTGTACTACCCAGAAACGATCCGGGAATTGAGCCACCCATCATAGATAGCATGAGCGGAAAGTCGACATGCCCGATAGCAAGGTGGGTCATGGTTCCTGGAATCGCAATCGCAGAGACGACCAGAAGTGAAGTACCAAAAGCAGTTTTAATAGGCGTTTTAAACAGATACATCAAACATGGGACAAAGATGAAACCTGCACCAACACCGAAAAAACCCGCGGTGAGACCGGCGAAAAGTCCAAGTGTCAATAAGCTGCGCTCTCGATCGAGTCCCTTTCCAGCCAGAATTCTGCTAACTCCCGTCTCGGTTTTCTCCTCTTCAAGAATGGCTGAAACACGCGCTTCTTCCTCAGAATTCCTGAGCAGTTTTTGAACGACTCCGAAGGTCAGATCCAGACCAGCGATACAAACAAATCCGGCAAAAGCCAACATCAAATGCAATCCGTGGATAAACTGAGTCGAAAAGGCACCGACACAAACACCCAGCACCGCCGGTAATACCATGATGCGGCACATACTGAAATCAATTTCTTTTTTCCGGTAGTAATTCCATGACGCGCTGATAGCTGTCGGAATGATCAATGCCATGGTGGTACCAACAGCCACGTGCGGGTCGATGTGCAAAATCAATCGCAAAAGCGGCGTCGACACGGTTCCACCACCAATACCGAAGGCTCCTGAGAAAGATCCGGTGACCAATCCAATCGTTAAAGCCGTCAGCAAGTGTTCTGAAACCAAGTTCACATGTATTTTGAAATCACTCTAGCAAGATCAGGATTCTCGACGATCATTTGATCGAAGATCGGATTGCGTGACAGGATTCTTATTATCTTTTTGTCGCGCTTAATTGCAACGTAAAGGCCCTCTGGATCGAGAGCCGCGACTTCTTTTACTTCGCCGTTTTTGGCCAGTACCCGGGCAGCGTCTTTCCATTTGGTTATGCGCCTGCAGACATAATGATCGGCCTCCGCCACTTGAGCTAATCGCGGATGATTGGCCAGGATTTTCGCAGCGCTTCGGTGCATGGTGATAGCTTCGATTATTCGAGGATTGGCTTCAGCAGCCTTGTCTAGCCAATGATACTTAGCCAATCTTTTAGCCGCTTTTCGATCTTTACGCAATCTGCGAATCTCTGCATCACCATCCAGAATTATCGATTTAACCGCAGCATCAATTTCCCTGGCATTCGGATCTGACACCCGCTTCTCGATTGTCCCGACCGGTGCAAGCGTGCCAGAAGTCTCACTGACTGCAGTTGTCGACGGCGCCACCGCAGCGCCATCAGCAGGAAGTTTCACATACGGCTTCAACTTGCTTGGAGATTCCCAACCATCTGCCGGGTTACTATCAACAGCATGTGCTGATGACGACATCGACGCCACGCTCAGACCAACAACACTGAAAGCCAAAATGAGCGCTTTAGATATCGTTGGTACGTAAAGTTCGAACCCAATCATTTTTCCGTATCCTGGCAAGATGCCCGCTTTTGCAAATACTATAATGACCGTTAAACGCTGATTTCGCAACCGCTGTGGTATCGAAGGCGATACTATCGATATCTCACACTTCTCTGTCCGATATTCGCCAATCACTTAGCAACCGATATACGGACAAAAATACAGTAGTAGAATGAGGTTATGTCATCGAGGACGTGGGCGTGTCCAATCCGCTTGGTGGTTCCAACAAACCCGCTTCTGACGCATCTGATCCGAACAATCAGCCGGAAGCGCAAAAACCACAGACTACTGAAGCTAGCGATAAGCCGACAAATCCACTGTCGCTCTCTGACCTTATGTCGTTAAAATCCCAACTGGGACCTGGTTCAGCGCTGAGCGGGCAAGTCGACCGATACACTCCCCACGCGCCGGATTTGTCGATTCAATCCGAAGCAATTCCGAAATTCGATGGATTGAGAACGACCGATTTCAGTCGTTTATTGGCAGACAAAACCATTCTTCGAGATCCTTCTAAAGCAGGACCGACGGGCTCTGACGGCAAAGATTTTACTCTGTCGACCTCGATGATGTTGGACGCCAACGCCAATATGGGGCTAAAAATCCCGCTCGGATTGCGTCAACACTTCCAGTTACGGGGCGTTGATGCTAATGCTATCGAGCAGCAGAAGCGCTTGGAAGAGCTAAAGTTGCGCCTTACCGAGCTCAAAGGAAATTCGCTTAATGATGAATCTATACTAACCGAGCCGGACAAAAAGGCTGTCGAAGCTGCGTACCAGGCGCTCGAACAGTCATTTAACATACCGGAGTTTGTTTCAAATACTATTCATCTTGCCAGATTATGGGAAGAGTTGGGCTATATTGATGATGCTAAAAAGGCTATCGGAACAGCCGCATCAGCGGATCCGAAACACCAACTAGCCGGGCAGTTGCTTCAGGAGCTTGAGAGATTGCATCCCCAAGATATCGCTATCGTCCCCATTACCTCACCGGCACCAGAACTCAGTAAGTCGGCGCTGGCAAAACGAATTATCAATTTAGCCCAGGGGCGCGTCGTCGTCGTAGGAGATCTGCTGATCGACGAACTTCTCGAAGGGCGACCAACACGGATTTCTCGTGAAGCACCGGTTTTAATCCTGGAACACGCTGATACGGAACATATCCCTGGTGGCGCCGCTAATACCGCTCACAATATCACCGCATTCGGTGCAAACTGTCATGCCATCGGGGTGTGCGGAACCGATGACTACTCCGACAAACTAGCGGTAATGCTCGAAAAACATAAAATCACTCACGATTTAATCAAAGACCCGGCTCGGGTCACAACAGTGAAGACGCGCATACTGAGCAAGTCTCACTCATTGATGCAACAGTTGCTTCGAATCGACCGAATTTCACATGAAAAAATTTCCGAAGCGATAGCGAAACAAGTTGCGGCAAAAATCGAAGAAGTTGCCGGTGATTACAATGCCATCATCCTCTCCGACTACAAAGCCGGCGTCATAGTAGATACAGTTGTCGAAGCCTGTCGCAGGGCCTCAGCGAAGAGCAAGATTTTATTGATCGTTGATGCTCAAAATGATTTCGAGAGATTCTCGGGCTGCACGTTAATCACACCGAACCAGCCTGATTCCGAAGAAGCTGTCGGATATAAAATCGATTCACAAAATGCCCTCGAAAAGGCCGGACAGGATTTGCTTGCCCAAAGCAAAGCGGAAGCGGTTCTTCTCACCCGCGGCGGACAAGGCATGTCGCTCTTCCGCAAACATGATCCAATGGTCGAGCTGCCACCATTTAACAAGAGCGAAGTTTTTGATGTTACTGGAGCTGGTGATACCGTAGTCGCCACCATGGCACTTGCCCTCGTCACCGGAGCAAATTTCGTAGAAGCAATGGCTCTGGGCAATCTAGCCGCCGGTATCGTCGTCAAAAAGGTCGGCACGGCAGTGACCAGCCAGAAAGAAATGCTCGACACTCTCGAAACTATTTCGATGTTCAAATAGACGCCAGAGCAGATTCTATAACGAAATTCTTTTCAGTTTTGACAAAAAAAATGGATGCGCACCCCGCACATCCATCTTTGTCAAACTTTTTCGAAATGGCTCTTAGCCCACCATCGGCGCATTCGGAGCAATTGACTGACGACCGTCATAGCTGGCAATCATACCTTTGTAGAGCACATCGTTTTTGCCATCCATTACTCTGATTGAGTCAATGAATGACTCTTGCAAACTTTCAGGGAGACTGTCCAACATGCCGCTGAAGTGGCTGCAGAGCTGATCGGTGTACTGTTTAACGAGTTTCTCATTAGCACTGAGCAAATCCATTATTGAGTTGTCACCCATGGCGTAGCCTTCTTTTACTACATGGTCACCAACACTGGTGTGGTCTGCGCCTTGGATGGGCTCCATGTTGTTTTCAAAATTATGGGGGGTGACCATCATATC
>CAZRMH010000506.1:0-5547 GCA_964600935.1 uncultured Candidatus Obscuribacterales bacterium | reverse complement strand
GAGATTGTGCAGAGTGTATTGCACTCTGCGCAGTGGCGTACTGAGTTCATTCTTTACGAGCCCTACGAGCTGCTTCCGCTGCCGATCTACATCAACTAAGTCTTTTGCTGTGGCGTGAAAAACATCATCGATATGTGAGAGTTCGTCATCCCCGCCAACTGGTGGAGCCAGTGGTTGTCTCTCCTGGAGGCGATCGGTATTTGCTACCACTACCGACAATCTTGATGTGAACGTCTTCGCGAAATAGATCATGAGCAAAACAGTTAGAAGGACATTAAGACCAACCCCCCAGATAATCGACTGGCGCAAGTAGTTTTTATACAACTTTTCGCGTCCTTGAACTTGAGACTGTGTCTGTTGTTCCATTGCAATCAATTTATCGATTTCTACGAATGCGTTTGTCATTCCCGAGTAAACGCGTTCAGATTTTGCTGTCGTGCCTGCAATCGTTTGTAATTCGACATTCGGTTTCAATTCTCCGGAAAACACTCTTCTAAGTCTGCGGAAAGTGTCGTCAACGCTGGCCTCGATTCCTGTGTAGATTGTTTTTCTGGTTTTTGAACTATCGCACAATTGTTTCAATTCGACCATCAAATCGGTGACTGCTCGCGAGTCTTCGTCGAATCGCACATCCAGCATCGGCACTTTTTGTGCGTTATAAACAATTGAAACTAATTGAGCTTCGATAATTCGCGCGACGATTGTTGTAGCTGTTGCCACGATTTTTTTCGATTCTATTCTGCGTTCGATATCAATTTGAGCCATCACCATAAAATAGACCAATAGCCCCATGAAGACAATTTCAAGCACTAGCGGTAATACCACTACAACCATGCTCTTTCTCATCAATTTTGACTTAATCGCTATCATCCAGGCGACCTCTTAGCTGGAAGTCGAATAGTGAAAATCGTCTGCGGTCCCTCAGTAGTGACTGCGACCGAGCCCGAATGAGCACCGATGATCGCATTGCTGAGTGCAAGGAATAGAATTCTACCTTTGTCTTCTTCGTCTGAAGTGTCGCTTTCCCGATTTCGATCGAAATAATTTGCCGCTCGGGGGGTAGATAATGCAGGACCTTCATCGATTAGCTTGATCTCGATGGTAGTGCCTTCGAACTGAGCGGTAATGATGAAAATACTGTCCGGCGGGGCTCTGCGAAGGCTAGTTTCGACCAGGATAAACAATGCCTGCAGAAGCTTCTCGAAATCTCCGCTAGTTTCTAATTCTTCCACCGAACATTGAATTTCAACATTTTTGCTCTCGGCAATCTTGTCCAGCTTCTCAAGCGAATTTTCGATCATCTCGCCGATATTGAGGTCTTCGTTTTTCATGACCTGACTGCCGGCTTCAATGCGCTCGAGCAATAGAAGATTATTGATCAATGCAATCAGATGTTTGACGCTCGCCTGAGCCTTCTCAATTTCGAGAAGCGACTTTGCTGGAAACTCACCTAGAGCTCCCGCTTCCAATAGCGTCAGTGTGCCTTGAACTGAGGTAAGTGGTGTGCGCAATTCGTGACTGACCATACCGACGAGTTGCTCTTTGAATTTTTCGAAATCAAGAATTTCGCTCGCCGATTTGTGCAACGCGTGATCGAGATCCGCGATTTCATCGGTTCCTCGAAGTGGTGGATCTAGCGGCAGTCGAGCCCCCAACTTCAACGTGTTTTTCAAAACGTTTTCTAACCGCTGGGAAATGTATTTGGCAAAGAAATTTGCAAGAAACAATGTAATGCTGATGTGGACTGCCAGACCGAAGAAAATCAGGATCTGTAATCGCATGATTGATTGTTGGCGCAGGCGTGGTTCCACCGTTTGGACTTTTTGTTCCTGGTCTAGTATCGTCCGCGGTGCGCCGTTCGGACTGACCAGCATGTATTGCTCCGCTTGAGCCATACCTGGAACTGCAAAGAATGCGCTCATGCGCTCTTGCGGTCCCATGTTGAAAGCCTTGTCCTGCTGCTCGAGATAGCGCATCGCAGACAGATTTAGACGTTCAACCGCCTCAGCCTCGACTGGATCTTTCGCGCAAAGTTTTTGCAGTTTAGAGTACACTTTACGCATTCGAATTCGAGATTTTTCGTTTCGATCACGAAACTCTTTGCGTCTGGTGACGTTGTATAACACTGATGATGTGGTCGAATCGGACAGTTCCTTAATCAGCGTTTCTACGCCGACAATTTTGTCTTGTGATTGAATTTCGGCGGTTATATGCTTACTGGATTCGTCTAGTAAGTTGATGAGCACAAAGACGAAAAACAATTCGAAAATCAACGGAATCGAAATTATGATGAGACCTTTGTGAAGGATGCTCAGTCTCTGGTGCTTACTTGTGGCTCGGTAAGTCATCTAATAGTGCACTGTGCCACCATGCGTTGAGGCAGCGGTACTTATTTGATGCCCGGATTTTCTATATTTGATTGCGTTTTTCTGCTGAACAGGACGCTGTTACTTGAATGAGCCAATTTATCGGAAACTCAACGCCGAGGTTGCGGCCTCGGTGACGGCTGCGGTTGCGGCTGCGGTTGCGGTTGAGGGCTGGCTGAATCTGTTTTCAATCCTGGAAACCACTGTCCAATCTGGGCATCGGAGAAACCTGCTCGTTTCAGTTTTTGTGCGATTGTCGGGTCGTTCAACAACTCTTTTCTCATTTCTAAGCCTTTGCGGACATCCGCGATGCCTGCCTCCGGATTCTTAGGATCAGCAGTCATCTCGCGGATTCCCAGACCAACTTGCAGAATACCATCGGCGATGGCGATTCGCGAATAGTTCATTTGATCCTGTTCGATACTACCGATAACTTTCAGATCTTCTTCTGTCGGTTTGCCGTTGGCGCGGATGAGGATGTCGTTTTTGTCCGTTTCCAGTGCAGTCACTACTGTTTGAATGTCTGCCGGATTTACTTTTCGAGAGTTTGCAATTGCAGCTTCATAAGCTGCTTTCACATCCTTCATCGTGGCGTTCTCGGGGAGATTCATGATCGGTTGAAGGTTTGAAGCATGTTGATCATAGAGTCGATCTTCGGCAGCTTTTCTAGCCTCCGCTGATGGTGGCTCTATAGCTGCTGGTTTGTCCTCCGGAATCGTTACTTCAGGAAACCACTTGTTGAGGGTTTCCGTAGCGATACCGGTGCCCTTGATCTTGGAGATCGCTGCCGGTGATTGGGCCAGTTCTTTGCGCATGTCGAGACCCCTGCGGATGTCGGCTTTGCCTTCTTCGCTGGCTGGATTGAAACGCAATCTCACCGCACCTCGAGAGACGTTCAGATAAGCTTCGGTAGTGTCGATCTTCTCGATCATCTTCGAGTCTGCTTCGTTGGTGGCCAGCAATTTTTGCGCATCCTGATCTTTCGGAACATCTCCGGCGAGAATTTTTGCTTTGTTGCGTGCGAGCGCTTGCTGAGCTAATTTGATATCCGCCGGGGTGACGTCTTTTGTACCGGCCAGTGCGCTGGTGAACGCGGCATCCATCGTTGCAGCATCAGAGTCTGGCTTCAGTGCTCGCAATGGTGCAAGTATTTTGTTTTGCGCCACGTTCAGTCTGATGAACGCGTCTCGTTCGGCTGCTGTGAGACCGTCGTCACCAATTTTGTTTACGTCAGGCTTTACTTCAACGGGTTTAACGTCTGGAAGTTTAGCTTCGGGCTTCACTTCAGCCGGTTTGGCATCAGACGGTTTAACCTCAGGTTTGACTTCCGCTGGTTTTACCTCTGCCTTCGCCGGTGGTGTCACAGGAACCTCGACAGGTTTCGGCGCGACGAGATTATCTGTGAGGAATTTATTCAGTGCCGGTGCCTTTTGTTCCTCTTCGGTGCCTGGTTCGTATTTTGCGACCAGGCGACCCTGGATTTTTCCGGTTTCGTCTTTATACGGCTCCAAAACGAGCACCGCAGGCCAACCCTGAATATCATATTTCTCGACAATGTCTGTTTGTTTATCAGCGTTCACATCAGCGAAGATCGCATTTTTCTCGAGGTTGTTCTTCACTTGTTCATTCGGCCAAGACTCTTTGGTCATCTTTACGCAGCCTGAGCACCCTGGTGTGCCGATCTTAGCGACCACTCTGCGACCTGAGTTGAAGGCGTCTTCAAGCCCTTTCTGAAACTCGGCACCATCGTATTTAAGATGTTCTGGCTGTCTGATTACCTTCTCTGTTTTTGGCGGCGTATCTACCTTCGGTTCAACTTTCTGTTCAACCTTGGCTTCTACTTTCGGCTTGTTTTCTGCAACAAACTTATCGAGAGTGCCGTCCTTCTTGTGTTTTAAGTAGTCATCAAATTTGACTTCCGGTAATTTCTCTTTGAGTTTTGAAACTTCATACGGAGTTTTTAGCAACTGTTCGATGAATTGTGGGTTGTTAAGCGATTCAGGATTTAACTTTGCCCCTTCTCGAATTTTTGCGATTCCCTGGTCTAACTGAGATGAATGCATCAAGCTCATACCGCGGTTCATATTGATCCACGATGGAGCTGTAGTCATCAGGTCGAGTACTTGCTGGCGTGCTTTCAACGTCTGCAATGTTTTCTGATCGGCACCATCACCTTTGCCCAATTCGGCTTTCATATCGCGATCGGTTTTTTCTTTCACGAGCGCAATGTCTTTAGGATCGATTGCGGCTGCGGCTTTGCTGGCGGCGTCGTAGAGACCTTCTCGCTGAGTGAAGTTGGCACCTTTTAATTGTTTAAACGAATCGATAACTGTTTTAACGTTCGGTGCCAAACGAGCTTCGGCATCATCTTCGAGTTTTCGTTTTTCTTGTTCGAGAACCTCAGGCGATTTCTTCGGTGCCACCGATCTGTCTGTGGCGCCGCCTTCAGGCAGTCCCTTGCCGTCGGTCTGCGCGACAACGAAGGTGCCCTTGCGTACATCCATAATGTTCTGTGCGATGCCTAATTGCTCTTGAATGATCGAGCCCACTTCGGAGCGTGCGCCCCATGTGTTGGCGATATGATCTTCCAGTTGAGGATAGCCCTGCCCATCAGCTTTCGGTGAGAAGATCGCTGTGTACGGTCTACTTGTATCGCCACGGCTCGCTGACATTTTTCGTCCTAACTCCGAGTTCGGGTCTAACTTATTGACGTCGGCGAAAACATAAATCGCCGAATTTCTTCCATTTTTCGCGTTAGGCACCACGCCATCGATGAGTTGCTTAGAGTCTGCACTGTCACGGTTTCCGGCGACCACGACGAGAGGCTTACCCTCTTTCACGGCGCGCATTTTCGCTGCTTCAAAGTTGTCGGCAGTGAAGTCGAAATTCTTTTTGATTGAAGCGTTAAAGTCGGCGTCAGAAGCCCACGCACTACCTTTGGTGCGGTTTCCGTCGATGATTGTGAAAGCGTCCTTGACCCTGGGCAATTTAGTGGGGTCGTTGATCTTGTTTGACTCTTTCAGAATCGCCAGCGGATCTGGGTTCAAAATTATAGGATTCACAACCTGTGAATCGGGTCTGACCTCTGGCCTCGGTTGAACTTGGGGAGTGTACGGATTGTACGGAGTGTACGGATTGACTCTCCAAGGTTGAACCTGGGGCGAGGGACATGGACGCGGAC
>CAZRMH010000505.1:0-5555 GCA_964600935.1 uncultured Candidatus Obscuribacterales bacterium | reverse complement strand
ATGCGCGATGCCGATCCGATCGTCGAGCACCGGCACCACAAGCGGTGCCGGTGCAGACTCAGACAAATCCAGAGAAACAAGCGCTTCAGCCAAACTCTCGCATGTTTGAAATCGATCGTCGGGATTCTTCTCCAGCGTTTTTGCCACCAGAAAAGCAAGTTCATTAGAGAAGGTGAGTTTGGGATTAACGTCGTTAATGCTCTTCGGAATCTCGTTAATATGCTTTTCGAGCGTGACCATAAAGGTTTCACCCAAAAGTGGTGCCTTGCCGGTGAGAGTTTTGTACATCAAACAACCAAGTGAATAGATGTCCGAGCGCTGGTCGACAGCATCAGTTTGCGCCTGCTCCGGACTCATATAAATCGGACTACCAACATGCATGCCGGTCGTCGTAAGCGATTGCTCGGTACCTTCCACTTTTGCCAAACCGAAGTCGACGATCTTAACCCGCAATGCATTACGTTCATCGCGAACTAGCATGATATTGGAAGGTTTGATATCACGGTGCAAAACGCCTTGCGAATGCGCATGTTGCAGTCCCGCGCAAATTTGAACGAACAGTCCCAGGGCTTCTCTCAGAGGCAGAAATCCGCCGCGCGCCTTTAGCAGATCGTGAAGACTCTCTCCGTCGAGGAAATCCATAACGAGATAAAGATCGCCCGCCTCATTCTGTCCAAAATCCAGCACAGTCAAAATGTTTGCATGACTGAGCCTGGCAGTCATCTTAGCTTCCTGGTGAAAACGAATAATCGCATCAGCTTGCGAATTGGGCAGCAAAACTTTTACTGCACACGGTTTATCAAGCACATTGTCGTAAGCCTTGTAGACAACACCCATACCGCCACTACCGAGCTTCTTCTCGACAGTGTACCGAGAGCTGAAGCTGCTCTTTTCATTGGTCGAGTCACTGGGAGGAGTTTGAAGCGTCACGGGGATCCAATTTTGGTATTGAATTTGTAATCATGTGGCTCAATTCCCACATTACTCCCGATCGCAGATTTTGAACATGGTTGAGCGGAAACACGCCGCGCTAGGCATTTCAAAAACCGGCAGCTCCAATTTTGAGACCATCTCAAGTGATTTATATAAACACTTCTGAAATGTTTCAGATCGCGTCTATCTAAGAGATTTAGCCTCGAAATTTAGAGCAGAAGCTGCCACACTTTGCTTGGTTTCGCCAGGAATGCGAGCGGGCTGCAAAGTGAGCCGCACGAACTCCGCCTCGGATATTCTGGAGAAACTCGTCCTAAATAGACGCGATTGCCGCGGACATTCAGGCTGTATCAGACATTTGAAGGAAACTGTGAGATGCTCAGAGCTGGAATTGTAGGACTTCCCAACGTCGGTAAATCGACTCTATTCAACGCCCTTACAGGCACGTATCAAGCAGAAAGTGCAAACTATCCCTTCTGCACAATCGACCCGAACGTCGGTATTGTGAAGGTCGCAGATACTCGCCTCGAAACGTTGAAGTCGATGGTCAAACCGCAACAAGTTATCCCAGCAGCATTCGAATTCGTCGATATCGCCGGACTCGTACGAGGCGCCAGTAAAGGCGAAGGCTTGGGAAACCAATTTCTGGCACACATTCGCGAAGTGGACGCGATCGTGCATGTGGTGCGTTGCTTTGATGATGAAAACGTGGTGCACGTCGACGGCGCTGTCGATCCAATTCGAGATCTTGAAACTATTCATATTGAGCTAGCCATGGCGGATTCCGGATCGATTGAGAAACGATTGGACCGACTGGCTAAGCAAAAGAAACAGGGCGACAAACGATCTGCGTTGGAATTCGAATTACTTACAAAACTGCTTCCATCTATTCAAGCGGTAGAGCCAGCACCACTCGATATACTGACGGATGAAGAACGCGAGATTCTTCCGCAGATGCAATTACTCTCGACCAAGCCGCTCATCTATGTCGCCAACGTTGGTGAAAGTGATCTCGCAAACATTGATGACAACAAGTATGTGGCAAGACTTCGCGAGCATGCCGCGTCGGAAAATCGCAAGGTCGCTGTGATCTCTGCGTCCATCGAAGCTGAACTCGGATCACTCAGTCCCGAAGATCGCAAAGACTACCTCGACAGCCTCGGCGTCGACGACTCCGGCGTAAACGGTTTGATCAAACTAGCCTTCGATCAACTCGGTTTGAAAACATATTTCACCGCCGGTGAAAAGGAGGTTCGTGCATGGCCGTTCGAAAGCGGCATGTCCGCGCCACAATGTGCAGGCATTATCCACACTGATTTCGAGCGCGGTTTCATTCGCGCTGAAGTTATCGGCTTCGACGACTACGTCACAGCAGGCTCAGAGAAGGTCGCCAAAGAGAAAGGCACCATGCGCCTGGAAGGAAAAGACTACACGATGGCAGACGGTGACATCGTTCACTTCCGCTTCAACGTTTAAAACTTGCCTGCGACGTTAACTACCTAAGCCGTAATCGGCAATACAATTTAATCGGTTTCGTCATTCACTTGCAAACAAGTCAGACCCTCGTCTCGCCACATCGCCACAACCGATGTGCGGTCGTCGATTGCCAACCACGGATTCCATTCTTTCCGAATTGTCGCCAATAATTCGCGTTTGACGACAACATCACTACGAAAATCGTTGAGCGGACGCATGAACAATTTGTGTGGAGGAATCCACAAATCATGCTTGGTTAGCCACTCTTTCGTGGGTCCATATAGAGCTTTCGTTCTACCGGAAACATAAATAATCGGATAGGTGTCGGCTAAAGCACGGACCACTTTCGCGACAGGTTCGACTAATGGATCGGAAGAAACACGACGAGGATCTAGAAATTCTTTCCAATTCTTCGGTGTTTTCTCGATAAAGTGTTTGCGGTGCTCGCAATCGGACAGGGTGCCGTCCAGGTCTACCAGTACACAATCCGTCGAGTTCTCCGGGTACTTAACTTTGGTCATATTTTAAAGCCGAATTCTATTCGTTTTTGGTGTCTACTTTTCGCCGTTCGAGAAAACTGATGAGTTATCGACTCCGGCGATAGTCGATTTCGGGCCTCCAAATTTAGTTCAAATTTGAAGAAACTCTAAGGCAATAAAGGCTTAAAACCCTGACTGAGAGCAGCTAAATTGGAGAGTCTATACAACAGTCTCGCACCGACGTTGGCGTCCCATTCGTCCCCCTCAGCACCAGGCGCTACTTCATTGACGTCAAACGAAATAATTTTCTTACCGCTCTCAACGAGGACCTGCACCATATAGAGTGCCTGCTCGAATTCAAATCCGCCAGGAACTGGAGTGCCCGTATTAGGACAGAGCTTGGGATCGAGACCGTCGATATCAAAACTGACGTAAACTTTATCAGGCAAATGTGATACCACTTCTTCGCAGGTCGCTTTCCACGATTGGCCTCTGAATTCCTTGGCTTTCAAATCGCGATCGAAGTACGTCACCACACGACCACCGGAGTTTTCAATTAAAACCCGCTCGTCTTCACAGTAATCTCTGATTCCAACTTGAACAAGTTTCTTCAGTTGTGGAATTTTTAGTGCGTTGAACATAATCGACGCATGCGAATATATGAAGCCTTCATATGCATCACGTAAGTCGGCATGCGCATCAAAGTGCAAAATTCCGTAGTCGCCGTGCTTCTCTCCAACGGCTTCCATCAGACCAAGCGGAGTAGAATGATCGCCACCAACAAGGCAGGCGAATTTTCCGCTCGCAAGAATACCTCGAGCCGTTTCTTTGACCCAATTGTTCATCCCAACGCATGCTTCGTTTATGTCGTTCAATAAAGCTTTCATCCCGGCGTTCGACTCAGGACTCTCGCCATCCTCCAGCAAACTTATGTAAGCCTCGGCTTTTCCTCTGGAAAACTCGTTCTGCAAAACCAACTGTGATGGAACTTCAAGCATCGCAAAACCAATTTTCCAGGCGTCTTTGAGCAGAGGCTCAAACAAATCGACCTGCTTGGAAGCCGTCATAATCGCTGAAGGACCGCCAGCAGTGCCTGCACGATATGAAACGGTCACTTCCCACGGCACCGGAATAAGCACCATCTGGGCTTCTTCAGGACTAAAAGGCAATCCGAAGATGTTCGAATCTTTCTGCCCAAGGCTATTAGGGTCAAATGCGACGGCTTGCGTGTTCATCTATATCTTCCTGGCGAATCCTGAATGTCTGAGCGACGATTAGAGCACAGAGCGTTTGGGGGCTGATGTTCTGGCGTCGAATGTCTCAAGCGCTGAGCTTGTCGAGTACTGAATGTTATTTTACACACTAACCGCCTGTAATCTCTTGTACTCCACCATGATCGGCAACACGTGCAACAATTCGAGCATCGAAAGGCTAGAAGCTGGTAGTATTCGTTTGCAAGCAGCAGGCGCTGCCAACCTTTTCGCAAGACTCAAAAGTTGGCACAAGCCTTAATGGTTGTCGATTCGAACTCCTTGGCTTGTTAAATAAACCAGCGTTCTCTCCACAACCAAGCGCTCACCGACCCACTCAACTGTTAACAACCACTTTTACTCTGGATCTCCGCAACTGTGATTTCGATAAAACTAAATAGTGTGCCCACACTTTTTATCAAGGCGTTTACCGCAATCGACGTTGAAGACATCCTGGAGTTTGTACGCGACGCCAATGCGATGAAATCGCAAGCCAGCGACAAAGTGCTCTTCATCGACACACCGATTACTACTCATACGATCGAAGCCGTCGTAAAGTTGAAAGAAGAAGGCTATCGAGTTCACTTTCGCGACCACCACGGCATTGATGGTGAGCCAGTTAACCAGCGCGATGTTCTGGTGAAGCAGGGAACTGCAAAGCTCAACGAATTGCTCGGTGACGATTGCACAATCACTGTTCGCCGCTTGCATCCGGCTTGTAGCACATTGGTTCAACCAGGCGAATTCGAAGATGCCGTGGCAATAATCGCAGATCCAGATCCGGATGGATTGACGGCTGCAATGAAAGCCGTCGGAATTCACTACCCTGAATTAGATAGTGATGCTGCGCTTCTCGATGGAGAACCGTTTCTTCAGGTGACCGGAAGTCCGATCTCGCAGCTACTCGCTAAGGGTGCCGCCACACTTCCATCGTTTGATCCGAAAGATCATGACAAAAGAGAACGTGCAACGCAAAAACTCTTCGCTGACTGGATGGCTGCAGTCAAGGGCGACAAACGAGCCGAAGAACGTTTAATGAACGGCGTTACCGCGTATGACGAAGCAGTCAAAGTGGCAATCGATCTTTCAACCACGGCTAAAGAAGTGGTACCGGGAGTGGTGCTCGTCGATTGCACGTATCAACCTGTCTATGATGTTGGAACTTTGCTGTCCACTCTGGAAAAAACTCACGATTGCAAAATTACAGTTTTGCGGAAGTCCCTTGGTCCAATCGCTGTCCATCACGGCATTCAGTACAGCATGGCAGTCACAAAAAACTATCAATCGGAAATCAACTTGCAGAAATTATTGCCTTCCGATGTTCGTAGCGATCCGCAGTTTGGTGTCATTACAAACGTCTCGTTTCTTTTGCATATTTCCGAATACGTTTGGCTAGAGCAAATCATTCCAGCACTGC
>CAZRMH010000504.1:0-5583 GCA_964600935.1 uncultured Candidatus Obscuribacterales bacterium | reverse complement strand
TACTTGATTGGGCGAACCCATTTGACTCTACGCTATCCCTGCTGGTCGCTCGGCGGAGCTACCAGGCTTCACCGCTGTCTCAGGAGCTCGGGCGGCAGCAGCTTTGTTGGCTGCATCGATCTGTCCCTGAGTCATGCCTGGTTTCGTTGCCGTGTCACCAGGCTTCACCGCGGACTCAGGCGCTCTGGCAGCAGCAGCTTTGTTGGCTGCATCTATCTGACCCTGCGTCATCCCAGGTTTTGAGGTGTCCGTTTGAACACGAACATTCGCAGTTTGCTCAGGTTTTAAAGGCGCATTAATAGGATTCGATGAGTCTGTTCTGACAACTCCCTTCAAGCCTTGGGCTTCAAGCTGTTGGTTGGCAGTTTTTTGAGCAACCTCTTGAGCATTGTCGCCCGGTTTCAGTGGCGCTGTGAGACCGCCTGATTCCTGCAACTTCGCGGTGTGCGGCGCTATTGTATCTCCACCGGCTGGCGCGATTTCACCCGGTTTCGTTATAGCCTCAGCTGGTTTGACGGCGCTGCCTGGCGGCTGAACGCTGGGTTTCTCAGCAGGCTTTCCAATAGAATTGGCCATGGTCTACTCCGGACTACAAAAAGTAAGTGGTATCACATATGGTGTGAGGGGGTGTCTAACTGATATATACCCGTGATGAGCGGGCATCGATCTGATCTACTTGGGCTGATAGTAAGAATCCGGGGATACTGAAGCACACGGGCATAGCGGCAACATCATATGACGGTCTTTGCTGGATGTCAATAGGTGTGGGCGATTCCAGTTTTTTGACGCAGCGGACAAATTTAATCTTCGATTTTGTCCAATAATCGCCGGGTTTGAATATTGACTCAATATCAAGTTTCGCTAACTCGATACCCCCGACCCTGGAAACACCTGAATTTCACATCTCCGCATCCCAAAAATCGCTTGAGAGCAGTGTTTTCTACCCCCCCCCTAATTTTTTTAGTCAGGTCCTTAAAATGGGTGATTTTAATACAACTGATCGTGTGCAGCCTTCCGGCGTGTCTGAACATGCCGATTTCGGTATAACAGAAGGTATTCACTATCCGGCAAAACCTACCGAAGTTGTCGGCTCGCGCTCAAGCGTCGCCGCTTCTGAGGTCGTAGACTACGGTACTCTTGCACCACTAGAGATTGTCTCCACACCGGCCGCTGCGCCATTATCCAGTGGAGACAATGCGGGCAGTGGCGCTGTGAAACCTGTGGATGTTTCTAAACCACTTTCCGAATTTGCACTAAGGCCTGTTGAGGTTTCCGAACCACACGCCGAAGGTTCAGCGCCTCCATCTGTGAATCTAACTCTACCTTCGGAATCTTCAAGAGAGCCGGGGGTAGGTTCGACGCCTGCAGATGGTTCTGTACTACCTGCACTGGTATCAGCACGACCTGCAGATGGACGCGTGCTACCCGGAGTGCTCGCAACACGATCTGCAGATGCTGTTGCTGCGCTACCAGGAGTGGCAGCAACACAGCCTGAGACTCCGACAAAAACTGCCGATGCTGGTTCTAAGCCAAGGACGTCGAGTTTCCCGATTGCTTCCTCCGCTCTTTCTTCATCTGACAGAAACGCCGACATTGCGCCTTCCTCGCCTAGTGAGGACATGAAATCGGCCGCCAAACTAACAGACTTTCCGACCTCAACGCCTGCTGCACCAACACTGGCAGCTGTTGAATCAGATTCGAAACCAGCTCCATCAGCGGTTTCTGCACCTGTCAGTTCGAGGGGTGATGTTCTTCCTCATATCATACCTTTGAAGTCTCAGGAAGAAGGCGGGCTCACCGTGCAGGTTCCGCCTGCTCCGTCAAATAAACTGGTGAGTTCGCCGTCGGAACTTCATAAAGATAGAGCTTCTGATTTTCCTTCAGGAATACTCGATTTAGGACAAAATCTACTTAAGCATCTGAGCGGGAAGCACTTTGACCATGTCGAGACCCCAGAACTCAGAAGGTCTGGTTCACTCATATCTAACGATTCTGGAACGACCAGTGCACCAAGAAAATTGCACGGCGACCCTACTGCTAGTCTGAATGACGTGATCGCCGCCCTTCCAAAACTTGTCATTCATGGCGGTGCAAGCGATGTGGATAAGAAACTTCCAGGTCTAAGCTCACTGAGCGCGAATATTTCCGATGCGTTCGGTGGGCTCGTGATGAATCGCGAAAAAAGTGCAACACCAGTTAAGCCGTCGGTTGGTGAACAAATCGAATTACCGCATGCTAAGAGGTTAGGGGCGCCGGCCTCAGATCTTGATACTGATGCGAAAAAAACTACAGGTAATGCGTTTGAGTCACCTCGAGGATCTGACGTTCCCAAGGGCACGAAACAGGTTGATAACGTTGCGACATTCGAGGACGTTTTCAAAATGGTGCAAGACCCAGCTCTAGCGGAGCGAGTAAAAACCATCGGTGAAATTGCCAATGCCAGAATTAATGAGCAGAAGTTACCTGCAGCCACACGCGAAAGCGGAATTTCCCCTTTTGAAGCTGGTCAGCAACTGACTCCCACAATTCGTTCCATTACTAATAACGGTCATAACTTCGGGGAGACTTCAGGTAAAAAAGACATCTCAGCACCTTTGACAAAACTGTTCTCTTTTGAATTGCCGGCAGTAAATCCTGTCACCAACGCGCTTAACTCTTTTGACGTTCTGCCTAACGTATTTAAAAAAACGAATGATGCTCAGGCGAAGCCTCATCCTTCAGGCAGTATCGACAATCCGCAAGTCGTAAAGACTGCCGCTCTCCTGGCTTCTGAATTCTTAGACACCGTCAAGAACATGACTCCGAAACCAAGTTCGCCTGAACTCCAGTCGAAAAATCCGGGCACCACCAGTGATGTCGTATCAAAAACGGCGACTCTAGGAAGCCAAATTCTCATTCAAATGGCCGAGTCGAAGACTAAAGCTAACGAAGATGATAAAGAGAAACCTCGACCAGTCGGCGGTGTATCACCTTCCTCTCCAGAGTCTAGTCGTATTGTTGCTGCTCCTGCTCAGATTCCTCAGGTCGGATCGAAGTCTTCGTCGTTGGATCGCGATTCTTCCCTGTCACTAAAGGAAGCGTCGGTCAAAGTAGGTTCGCTCGAAGCGCTTATAATCCCTATCAAATCAATGCAAGCTCAAGAGCTCTCCACTTTCGGTGGATTGAAAGCGAGCAGTGAATCTGCTCGACGGACAACTGAAGTAAGCCAGGGTCTTGCTGGAAGAATCGCCGAATCGAGCGGTTTTGCAAGACGAATTGATGCAAATGGAGTAGCTGTTTATTCGGTTGAATCAAAAAGTGTAGCTGCAAATTTATTAGCGCAGCCGTCAGGAAAATCGAATTCGGAATCAGCAAAAGGCGCGACTGTTGAAACATTGCCGAATACATCCAAGACTCTTATGGGTGATGTTCAAGTATCGAAAACTCCAGGAGTGTCAATCGATAGATTTGAAGTGATTAAATCCGAAGGCAATTTTGTTGGTGGTTTGAAAGCGTCATCGATCAATCTGGTTTCTGGACGGGCTCAAATTTCAGGGGATAAGCCGTCAGCGAAATCTGAGTTAAACTCTACGCGGATCGAAATTCCGACTGTCGGAATTGCAACAACTGCCTTTGTCAACGGAATGACTCTGAACACCGCTCATGGTATCGCCGGCTCAATCAAAGTTGACACCTCGGGCGTCAGAGACAGCGCAATCGCAATTACTGCAGGCAAAGAATTCACTTCTAAGATCGATGCGGGTCAGGCCGGTGCAAAGTTCGATGCCTTTTCCGGAGTCAAAGAACACGGAATTTCGCTGATTCATGCAACCACTATGACCGTTAAGGCAAGCGCGATTGATATCAGCTCGGCTATTAGAATCGATGCCACCGCAAATAGTGGCACGACTGGACTGGCTTCAATCAATGGGTCTGGTGTTCAACCTACCGCTCATGGTATCAAAAGTGATGCTAATCCTGCAGGCAAAATCGAACCTGCCGGACGTGCGATTGATGGCAAACTATGCCCGCCAGGCGATGGTGCGGTTCGTGGAACAGCGCTCACGCCGACTGTAGCCAATGCTATTGCCAGTTCAATTCGTTTTGGATATCCAATTCCGGAAGGACTGGCTTTCGTCAATGGCTCATATGCCATCACTTTTGGTGACGAAGTTCTTTATTTCCCTGGTCTGAAGGCGGCATTGAAATTTGCCGAAGTTGTCGGTCTGATCGACGCAGAGCCTGAAAGTGGCGAGGAGCAGGAGACACCGAAACCGACCGTTGCCTCGACTGTCCGCGTGCGCTATTCGGTTAAACAAGGTGAGAGTCTGAACTCAATTGCCCAGTCAGAACTTGGCGATGTACGCTTCTCTGATCTGATTTTGACTATTAATCGCAGTGAGATTCTTTATCGCCTCGCGGAAAACGGAAAGGTACCATTTGTCTACCCGAGTCAGCTGATCTGGTTGCCGAGTGAGCAAGAAGTCAATATTTATCGCAAAAATTTCTTTGGCAAGCATGGTACCGAAGGCAGTGCTCTGTCATCAATTGACAGTGCGGAAGTAACTGTCGAAGACGAGTCTCGTGAAGGCGATCGCGCGGTGCGCAAGGCTCTTCACGAGGAGTATCTCGCGAACAACACTGTTTTACAACCTGGTCGCCCCCGAACTACTGTCAGAGACCTTCCATATTTACAGATACCACCTAATGCCGACAGACCTGTTGTCACGCTCGAGGACAATAATCAGCAATTTATCGATCACACGCGCACCGTTGTCATTCGTCCAGCAATTACTGAAGAAAGCCCCTCGGTAAATAACGTCGATTCCGGTTCCCTTCGCGTTGTAGATAATCGATTCATCTCTAACGCCCCCCCGCTCGGAGAACAAGCTGTCATCCTTCATGCCTCTGTCGATGGTGCGGAGAGCACCGATACAGTAGTTGTTTACAACGAAGTTCTGGTAGAACGTTTGCTTGATGTTCGTTCGCTGACTTCAGGCGTTCGGGTGGTGGTGACCGATATTCCGCGTGGTCCGGAACGCTTTTTTGTGAGACTGCAAGTTTGTGTTGACGGCAATTGGACTGTTGTCGCTGCTTACGAGGGCAACAGCAGCTGTACGTCGCGAATCCGTTATGGAGTCAATGGAACACGGAACTCGATGACCATGAATCTACCTTCGCATGCGGTTAAAGCCATGGCCGTTAAAGATTTCGCCCGCAATTGGACCGCTTATAAAACTAACTTCGAAAACAACGATATCAAGCGGGTTCAAGTAGATAGCGTTCCACCGACACCGATCGGTTTCAAATCACTAGCTGCTGGTAAGTAACACTTCTTCAATCTTCTCCATGACATCGCCGGCGGTGATCGAGGTCATGCAATCACCGGCGGTGCCCTGTGGTGAAAACCGGCACAGTTTCTCATATTGACAGCGGCAGTTGTTTTGTTTATCGATAGCGAGCTGGAGATTGCCGTACGGTCCGCTGCGCTCCACAGCGGTTGGTCCGTATAAACCAACTACTGGTGTGCCAACCGCCACCGAAATATGAGCGGGACCTGTTTCACCGTAAACCACCACTCGGCATTTTTTTAGAACCGCGGCG
>CAZRMH010000503.1:0-5596 GCA_964600935.1 uncultured Candidatus Obscuribacterales bacterium | reverse complement strand
TCTAGCGCATGGGTTAACTAAGCTCGGGCACGATGTGCATGTTGTCTCTCTCAGTTCGTCTCCAGGTGATGCACCGCATCGTGGCGGCGGTGGTGAGCCGCATATACATCGAGTCCCGTCCCAACAACTTGCTGTCGAATTGGGCTTCTTCAATTTCTGTCTTCCAGTCACGCGACCGATGATTGAAGAAACTATCGCCCTCTGGAAGAAGTTTCTAGAACTTCATAAGCAGCAGCCATTCGATGTGATCGAGTGTCCGGAGCATTTCGCCGAAGGATTGTTTCCCTCCTTGACTGGTGTGGCACCGCTTGTAATCCGGCTTCACACGCCTCATTCCAAACTCGTAAAAGAGAAATTTCACAACTTCACGCCAAGTTTCGATCATCGCATGCTGACAGCGCTCGAGCGGGTTGCCATGATTTCAGCCGACGTTTTAGTCTCACCGAGCAAAGATCTGGCCGGTTATGTTGCCAGGGACCTGAATCTGCCGCTCGAGAGAATTCACATAGTGAGAAACCCCGTTGATGCCGAGCGTTTCACGCCGGAGGGGGCGGTCGCCCAGATGGATAAAGAGGCAGTGAATATTCTCTTCGTCGGCCGACTGGAACAACGAAAAGGTGTTCATCATTTGATTGATGCTGTGCCGAAAGTAATTGCATCTTGTGGTGGACAAAAAGTGCATTTCTACCTGATCGGTAAAGACACTCCCACCACCGCCGGTAATGGCTCGGTTCTGGCTGAGTTGCAAGATAAGCTTCAGCAGAGTGGCTCTGCGAACGCGGTCACATTTATTCAGGGAATTCCGTTGGCGCAAATGCCGGAGTATTATCGCAGTGCAGACATTTGTGTTTTGCCGTCGCTATATGACAATGCACCGATGACGGTGATAGAGGCGATGTCTTGCGCTAAGCCAGTGGTTGCCACCTCGGCTGGTGGCGCCAGCGAGTATGCCCCGCACGACCAGTGCGGTCTGATTGTTCCACCGGCAGATAGCGATGCTCTGGCAAGCGCCCTTAGCAAGCTGGTTGTCGATTCCGATTTACGTAAAAAATTCGGTTTGGCCGCTAGAGAAAATGTGATGGGAAATTTCACGGCTGCGCAAACGGCAAGCGAAACAGCCAAGCTTTATGAGCTGGCAATTGTGAAGTTCAAAGATCGCCATGCCGCGTTGTATCCTGGTCAGCCTGAAATGCTAGCCGAAGACCTGGCTTCGATGATCGACGCGATGGAGCGCTCACTCTATGAGATGACTTATTCGAATTCCTGGAGATTCAGAATCAAGCACTGGCGACAAAAGGCTCAGGAAGAGCCTGGCGGCTTTCTGGCTAAAGCATTGAAAAAACCGTTCTCTCGAATAATAAAATAGGAGCAAACTATGGAAGAGTTCGACCTGACGCAGGTAAAAATTGATGGTTTGCCTTCTACTTATATTCTCGAATCCGACTCCGTGGACAGAGTGCTTCTGCGCCCGGGACGCAAACTGCTTGGCTTAGCCAGGCAAGAAGCAGCGTATGAAACTACAGTAACGTGGCTACGCGCGATGAAGAGATCCGGGCATTTGCCTTCGGATTCAAAAAACTCCTGCACTGTTACTGTTATGGCCGAGGGGATCGGACACAATTTGCCGGCGGCTCTTGCGACAGTGGTCAGTCCTGACTATCATCGCGGTGATAACTGGCTTGGCGTGAGCCGTTTCGCTCTGCCGAAAGAAGGCGAAGAGGCGGTTGATTTTGATGCCCGCGTAAATTACGTCCGCATGCATTCGTGTGCACCAACCTGGTGCATGCTCGATACAATCGCGACTGGGGCTACGCTCGCACGCGCATTAGAGGCTGCTCTAGCTAATGCCGAAAAGCCGGACCGAATTTTGATGGCCAGCCCTTGTGGTAGCGCGGCCGGTGCCCGAAGAATTGCTCAAGTTTGCCAGAAAGCTGATGTCGAACTAGTTTTAACTTTCTTCGGCGCCATCTTCGGTCTATGGCATGACGGGACTGGTTTGCCATGGTGCCATCCTGATACTGTGGTTTCCGGAACAGAGAGAAGCAGACGGAATATCAAAGAAGCGCAGAAAATTTTCAATAACATGGATGGTTTTTGCGCAGTTGGAGATTGCTCGGCCAACTTTTTCGATGTCGATGCGGCGCTGGCGATATTGGACAAAGAGCAGAAAGAGTTCAACTGGACCCTTCCGATTGATGATTTGGTGTTAGCGTCGGCGAAGTAGTTGCCGCTCTTTCACGTTATTTTGATGCCTTTAAACGCCGCTTTTCCAATAACGTTCTGGGGCAGTTTCAAAACGAATTAAGGGATGTTTGATCGCCATTGACTACTTGCAGGTGTGCTATAAGCCCTGTAAGAATCCCAGTGGCGAGTCCAATTCATATGTCGAAGAACATTCTGATTCCACCAGTAGACAACAGTTTTGTAACCGGATTGACGCGGATGATCTTGCCGACGATTCTCAGAACATATGATCTGGAAGTGCGCGCGTCAGTAAGCTGCGTGAAGGCTCTTGACCGACTGAAAGGGGCGAGCACGGTCGTTCTTCTAAATCATTCCGATCGGTTTGATCCGCTCTGTGTTTTTGCACTTTCGAAGTTTGCAGGAGAAGACTTCCACTACCTGGCGTCGCGCGAACAGTTCGACGGTTGGATGGGTGTGAAGAAGTGGTGCCTGCAGCGCTGCGGTGCTTACTCTGTTCTGCGTGGTCAACCAGAAGACTCGGCATCCAGGGAGATGACGATATCGTTGATTACTGAAGGGCGAAAGAAACTGGTAATGTTTCCCGAGGGGGATGTGTCGGGACGCGACGACGCTATACTACCCCTGAAGAAAGATGGAATTAGAAACATGCTTGCCGCCCAGCATCGCATTATTCAGAGTGGCAATCAGAGACCTGTATTTTTGTTGCCGATGGCGATTTATTACGATGTCTGCAGTGATGCCGTCCCTGAATTGAACAACTGTCTAGACAATATCGAACGTCACTTGCACCTTCCGCTTATGCAAGGTGCATTCGAACCACGTATCACTCGTGTTGTCACCAACATGCTGGACGGTCTGTCTGCGCACTATGGCGTACAGCTTCGGGGTGGCACACTCGATCAAAAACTTTTGGATTTGTGCAACAGGGTTTCTTCACTAATTGCATTTTCAAATGGTATCAAAATTGAATCTTCGTCGGATCCGATGGTGGTGCTGCATTCGGTGCGCGGAAACATTTGGCGAATGATCTACAGCGCTGACAGCGCTGCCGACCAATACAGAAAAAAGCTGATGGATGAAGCAAGAAAACGCGGTCGAGCGTTTATCAAAGACCTTGATCGACTGGAGCAGCTATTCA
This sequence comes from uncultured Candidatus Obscuribacterales bacterium, assembly GCA_964600935.1. Taxonomy (GTDB): domain Bacteria; phylum Cyanobacteriota; class Vampirovibrionia; order Obscuribacterales; family Obscuribacteraceae; genus JADYXR01. The sequence continues at coordinate 2,253 of CAZRMH010000503.1, read as the reverse complement.
TTCTTGCTCATGCGTTACAGCAGTATGAGTTCAGTTTGGAATTGGCTTGGCGCGTAATAGATCGGTTGGAAATGGAAATAACTGGTACCACTACAAACAAGGGACACAGGATCGCCAGGTTTGAAGCCGCTCCGGAGATTAGTTTGCTGGAGTTCGCCGACCATGCTACTGAACAAGCCGTTCAGCTGGTTGATCAGCACGCCCGCGTCGCGATATATAAGGCCCTGCAACATTCGAAACAGGCCCTCTATTCGGTAGCCGCGTAATAGCGTGCAATGCACTTTTGCTCTGTCCGAATTGATTTGCCAAACTGGGCTGTCGAGGTACTATGGGCGGTGTCGTATCGTCGATGAGATTTGCGGTGCCTGCAGGCTGAGAAAGCGAGGATAGCTGGCGCTAAACTCGGTATCAAATGGTGGAGGGTTTCGCTCAGACATAAGCTGGGCTACCAGGCAGAGACTCTTATGCAGTGAGTCGATTTTCCCCCACGATTCCAGGGACAGTGTCCACCAACCACGAGTACCTGGTATCACTTCCAGTGTTTTTGAATCAAGAAATCTCACTTCTGTTAGCTCGATGCCACAGCCCTGGGCTGGTAGAGAATTAGCTTTTACCGGAAGTTCCTTTTCGTCCAGGGGAATCGCTTCAGGCGAATCGCCTGTTGTGTCAAACTTTCGAAGCCATCGTCGTTTCATCGTCGTTACAGTCTTTGCCGTGTCAAGGCTCAAGGTTTCAGATGTCCATTTCGACCAGAGCTCAATTGGACCGGCGAAAGGTTCAGCATCGCAAACGCCGAAGGTTTTAGAAACCAGACCTTTGACTTCAACACCGCGTTTACCGCCACGATTTTTTATACCAAGCTCGAGCTGTCGAGCGTCGAATAGATATGAATCGATGCGGTTTTGACCACCGCCAGGCGCAAACTCGTGGACCTCTTCATTACTAAACCAATTCAGCACCTCGAGGTGATCGGTATAGGGCCAGAACCATCTCATCTCGGCCGTGACTTGCATACTTTCTCCGATTGAACCAGTGGAGCTTCCGAGGTCTTCCCATCGATCGGTTTTGGGGACTTGGGAAAATAATAGCAGGACTTTAAATTCTGAAACTAGTGATCTCAACCGCGCACTTTGATCAGATCCTGCCTCTATTTCATGTCCAGCAATTGCAGTGGATTCAGTCCGTCGGTGACTTCCAGTAAGCAGCCTGGCATCTTCTTTTTGAATCTCTTGGCGCCGATTGAAGTAATGCCGTCTCCGACGGAAATCTTCACCGACTTAATCCCGGGCAACCTTTCGGCAATCATCATCAATCCAGCATCGGTAATACGATTTTCGCCGATGTCGAGATGAGTGATAGGTATCTTTGTGATTTCTTCAATCGCGTCGTCACCGAGTCCAGTGTTTGTTATTATCAAGGTCTCCAATTTTTCGACCTTCCGGAGATGACGCATGTCATCGACCGTAAGATTCTGTGAGTGGCCAAAATCGATAAGTCTCAGTTTCTTGCCTGACGTGGCCGCATCGACCATGCCGGGTTTTAACATCATGAATCGCATTAACAGTGACTCCAGGTTCGGCAGTCCGTTGACTATCGTGCGAACGCCTTTGGCCGTCAGATTACTATCGTAGTGAATCGCGACTTTCTTAAGCTTCGATAGTTTACACAGTTGCTCTGCGCCTTTGTCATCGAACGAATTTGACATCATCAGAATATTTGTAAAAGGCGCGCCGGCTATGTATTTGAAGCCCTCTCCGGTTATCCTTGATTCCACGGTGATTTTCAAAAACGTCAGGCCTTTGCAGTCGGGAATCGATTTGAAGTCTTCATCGACGATCTCATGGCCTTCGAGCATCGTTTTTGTCTTTTTCCACTTTCCGCCGGTGAGATTGAGGGTGTTTAGGATTTCGTCCGTCTTCAACTCGTCTATTTCTTTTTTGTTTTTCCGAAACTCGGCAGCGGTTTTTGCAGCTTCTTTCTTCTTCTTCAGCTCTGCATCGCTGAGCGGTGGTGGCGGCGCTAGAAAGGTTATTTGAGCTACTTCCCAGACAGTTAGAGCGAGCAAACCTACGATCATGATCCTCTTCAGGGCTACCACGAGTGGCGACTTCTTTTCGTCTACCTGATGAATCTGTTGGAGAGATTCGAGGTCGATTGAACGAATTGCTTGTCCCATCTCTTCCATGTTTTGAAATCGATCTTCCGGCTTTTTGGAAAGAGCCTTCAGCACCAGGTCTTCGATTTGCTCCGGTA
>CAZRMH010000502.1:0-5609 GCA_964600935.1 uncultured Candidatus Obscuribacterales bacterium | reverse complement strand
TTCGTTTTGATTCAAGCCTCTCACCCTTTGCTTATGCTGCAAAAAGAAAAAGCAGTAGTTTCAAACGATGTTAAACTCGGTGGTGATGAACGCACTCTGGTGATCACAGGACCTAATACCGGTGGAAAAACCGTTCTGTTGAAACAGCTTGGACTGGTGGCGCTGATGGTGCGTTCCGGTTTACTTATCCCTGCCAAAATTGGTTCGAAGGTTCCGATTTTTAAACGGGTGTGGGCTGACATCGGCGACGAACAATCCCTTACTCAGAGCTTATCTACGTTTTCTTCCCACATGCAAAATATTGTCGAAGTTGTTTCGACCGCTGATAGAAAAGTTCTGATATTGCTCGATGAAATAGGCGTGGGAACTGACCCGAAAGAGGGCGCGGCTCTGGCTCGAGCTGTTTTAGAGCATTTGAATAAATCTGGTGCGATTACCGTAACGACGACTCACTACGGTGAATTGAAGCTGCTGGCATATTCGGAACCGGGCTTTGTCAATGGTAGTCTGGAATTCGACGAGACTAATTTGCAACCTACCTATAGATTGCGTTTAGGCGTTGCAGGAAGCTCTAAAGGTACCGCGATCGCTCTGCGTCTTGGTCTGGATCGCGATGTTGTCGAACGCGCCCATCAGCTTCTGGCTGGGCGTGAGGAAGAGATTAGTCAGGCCATGGCGGAGCTCGAGAGGCGGACGCAAGAGGTTGGCGTGCGTGAACAATCCCTTGCCAATGCCGAGCAAAAGCTGGCGGGTAAGGAAAGAGATTTTGAGGAAATATCGAGCCAGTTGCTCAACGAAATTGAGGCGAAGCGATCGGAATATGCCTCTGAACTCAACCAGCATTTCAATTCCGCGCTTGCTGAGATTAGGACTCTGACTAGAGAACTTCAGGCTACCCCTAGTTTGAAAAACGCTCAGGAAGCTAGAGAAAAAATCGAGTCAATAAAGAAAGATCTCGGTTGGATGAAACCTGTTACTCATGTAAAGAGTGCTGCAACCGGCAGTTCCGCTTCAATTTCAGAAGGTCAACAAGTCAAAGTTCTTTCTCTCAACCAAATTGGTGTGGTAGAGTCGATTGCTGGAAACGAGGGTGAGAAGGGGCTTGCCACTGTTCGGCTTGGCAATATGCGAGTCAAGGTGGCAATTGATGAACTGGAACCATTTAGCAAAACCGCTCAAAAAAAGGCGCATTACAAGCAACATCAGACCACTTCCGGTAGCCGGCTGAAAGAGCGCGTTCGTCCAACGGAAAAGACCATGGATGCGTTTATTCGTACTTCGTCCAATACTCTTGACCTGCGTGGTGAGCGAGTTGATGCCGCCCTTGCGAAACTCGATCGATTTCTCGACACGCTCAGCGTTGAGGGTATCAGTCCAGCGATGATTATCCATGGTCATGGCACAGGCGCCGTCAAAAGTGCCTGTCGTGACTATTTGAAGTCATGTCGGTATATCGCTGAATTCAGACCGGGCGAGTTATACGAGGGTGGCGACGGCGTCACGATCGTTACGATTTAGGTTGCGACTGAATCAAACTTAGATAGCGCTCCAGGAATTAATCTTAAATCGTTAGAGCCAAAAATATGTCTGACTGAGACCAGAAATCGTCTGATCGGCTTGCTGCAGGCGCTTTCTTTTCAAAAAGATTAAACATGATTTTGTTCACCCTGCGTCAATTTCGGAAACGTAAACCGAGTGGTTGTCCAAAAAAATGGCAGTGCGTATAGACCTCCTCAATCACACTTCGGAAACCCCGAAATGCGAAAACAGTGCCACTTGACAAGCCTGCATACGTAGTTTCCCCACATACAAATAAGGGCATGTTAAATAAGCTGGGCACGATGGGATTAGTGTCAGTAATTCTGTGTTTTTTTTGGTGAGGTTCAGGCAATGGTAGACGATAAACCGGTAGAGAAGAAGAATCCTGCCGACAAGACGACAACTCCGGAGAAACCTGCGGAAGATTCGCTCTGGAACAGCATCATGGAGGGACCTCCTCCGTCGGCGACTGCTGAGAAATCTGCCGATAAACCCGCTGCGACAGCGGAAAAACCTCCTGCTACTGCAGATAAACCGGCAGCGACGGCAGACAAACCAGCCGCAACTGACAAACCAGTGGCTCCGCCAATCAAGGACAATGTCCAGGATAATCCGCTGTTCGGACCGGCAGTGCCACCAGCTGAGAACGGTGACCAGAAAGTCGTCCCACCAGCCGCGGACGCCAAGCCTGTCCCACCAGCCGCGGACGCCAAGCCTGTTCCGCCAGCCGCTGCTGACAAACCAGCTGTTCCAGCCGAACCGTTATCGCCTTCAGCGTCAGACGTGAAGCCGATTCCACCAGCCGTCGACATTCCAGTGGTGGGAGACAAAGTCGTCCCTCCTGGCGACAAACCAATTATTGAACCGGCACTCAAAGCCACTGTCGATGACAAAATTGCCAAACTTGTGCAGCACATCAACAATGGTGCTTCATTGCTCAAGGAAGGTAGGATTGAAGAAACCGTCAATGCCTATAGAGCCGCAGGCGATCTGGTTTCTCCGGAAGAGCAGAAACTTTTTCTACTGGAGCAACAGAAAGTTGCCGAGCTTATTAAAGCTGAGAAACTGAAGCCGGCTGATCAGCAAGATGTGGCAAAACTGCAAGAGATGAAGCAACTCGAAAGAAATTTGCGTACTCTTGGTCTGGTAGATGTCTTTACCGAAGTGAATTCTGGACTTATTTATACTCAGACCGGTGACCTTGGTAAGGCCAGTGAAGCCTTTGCCAAAGCGTTCAGCAACGAGAAGTCACTGGTTGATGCGAAAGTTCTTCCCGAGCTGTATTTGAAGAACGATCCAAACCTTGGAATCAGAATTGGTGAAATCAGTAAGAATCTTGGCGTGGACGTGAGACAAGTGATGGCGGATTCCGCGAAAAAAGCGGGGATCGATCCGAAGCTGGTTGGTTTCGACACCGGTCGTGGACCACCTGCAGCCGCACCGGAAGTGGTGCCACCTGCAGTGGCGCCAGATAAGGTTAAAACCTCATTCGTTCCTCTCAAAGAACCATCTGAATCAGTACCACCTGCGGTAGCACCAGAAAAAGCACCAGCGGCAGTACCAGAAAAAGCACCAGCTGCAGCACCAGAAAAAGCACCAGCTGCAGTACCAGAAAAACCACCAGCTGTTACACCGGAAAAACCACCAGCTGTGACTCCGGAAAAACCACCAGCTGTGACACCAGAAAAGGCACCAGCTGTAACACCAGAAAAAGCACCGCCTCCCCATGTCGTTGAACCAGCCGGAGAAGTACGTTCATTAGATAAGGGAGCAGAGAAGCCTGCCACCGATAAGCCGCCGGCAGTCGCGGCACCTGGTGACAAAGCTGTTGAAGCTCCAGTTCTCTTCTCTCCAGCAGATGCAGCGGGTCGTGTGCCGATAGACCGGGCTAAATTCTGGATTGAACAGGCTCGGGCAAAAGATCTGACACCAGAGATTCGCAAGGAAATTACAGCCGCTATCGCCGCAGCCGATCAGGGCGTTTCTCCTAACCTCGTCAAGCTCGAAAAGCACGCAGTCGAACTCAAGAACAAGCGAGCCGAGATGCTGGATAAGCCTGCCCCCGGCAGCACCGTTCTACTCGCTGATGCTGTCACTAAAGTCGACGCAAAAATTCTCGGCAAATTTGAAGAAAAAGTCGTAGACGGCAACCCTACTTATGTACAAACCGAAGCTGGCTTAATCGATAAGTTGGTTCCGCCTGCTACATATCCTATGCAGGAAGAATTCAAAAAGGCAGTTCCTCCAGCCGACTACAAGCCTGCGACGGCGAAACCGGCTGATTCGAAATTGTCAGACGAAGAGTACAGGATAGAACAATTTAGAAACGATCTGCGTACTCAAAACTATCGTGCCGGCATCAAGGCTCTCTACGCCGGTCTTGATGAAGCCACGGATGATGCATCTTTCAGAGACACTCTCAAGAAGTTGAAAGAGAATCTTCCTGCGGATGCTAAGGATCTGATTGATTCAATTGATGAGCGTAATCGTCTCACCACGGAAATTCGTCCTGTTCAGTTTGACTTGAACGCGACAAACGAAAGAATTCCTCTGGAGAAAAACCAATCATCTTCTGTTCGAATGATGTTTGCTGATTTACTGTTCGAGAAGAAAGATGTGGATGGTGCCAAGCAGTATGCTAAAGAAGCTTACGCCTGGAATCAACTTCCTAACTACATCTCTGAATATCGCAACATCGCGATGGCGCTTGAAGTAAGCCCTTATGAGTTGCTTGAAGCTGCAGTCAAACAGAATCAGGATCGTGGTGGAGGCAAAAAAGGGAAGTGTCTTGAAGTCGAGAACTTGCTGCAAGAAGCAAATCTCATGTATGCCGCTGCGCCTGAAGCAAACAGGGCGACTGTCGCTGCCAAGCTCACTCCATCCATCGAAGCAATTCAGAAGATGGCCGATCGCGAAGCCGCTGAAGTCAATGCTCGCACTAAAGCACTGATTGAAGACTATGAGAAGACATTGCCGTCCGATCCGAAGCTGGTAGCTGAACTCAAACAACTCGAACAAAAAATGGCAGCGGCTGAAAACAAATTCACGCCGCCTGAGCAACAATTGATTGCCAATTCACTTGATCCTGCACTCTCCCCTGAGGACCGCGCCAAAGCCAAAGAAGAGCTGAGAAAAACGCAAGGTCAGTGGATCGCCGATTCTGAGCGTTACAACACAATCCTCGGCGATAAGGGATTGGCTTACACTGAAGTTAAATCTAAGATCGCATTCCACATGCTGGATGTCCGTCGTAGCGGAGAGAATTCGTTCTTCTCCAGAGGCATTCAAGCGAACATGCTTGCTGAGACGGGCAATAAAGAAGGCGCGAAGGCGAAACTTACAGAGGCGTTCGGAGCCATTCCAGCTTCAGCACGAGGTAAACTTCTAGAAACACGTCCGATGGTAGCTCAATTGACGACTGCACTCGGACTTGATGTGAATGCAATGAAGGCTTTACCTGAGCCGAAGGTTGCCGCGCTGCCACCATCTACAGTGGCGACCGACAAACCTCCAGCAGTTGCCGGTGCAGTACCTCCGGCTGACGGCGCCAAGCCGCCGGCTGATGCCGCGAAACCAGGTGACAAGCCGCCTGTGGCAGCCGACAAACCTGTTGTCGAAGGTGAGAAACCAAAACCGAACAACATTCCGAAAGATCGTAGACTCCCAGTGGAAGGCGCCAATCCGCGCTTCCTCAGCATGTCGGATCAGGATCTCGATAAGGCAATTTCGGATCGAACCGGAAAGCTCGATCAAGTTCAACAAGTCAAAGATATGTACACGGAGCTTATCAAACGCTACGATTCAGATCTGACTAAAGAACAGTTCAAGACCTCAATTCCGGCGCAGAAACTGTTACTGGAAGCACTGAAGGCTGGCAAAGAGCTCGATGACGGACCAAATGGTACTCGCATTGTCGGTAAGACAGACCTGACCCCAGAACGCCGTTGGGACTACCACACCGCTGTATACGGCGATATGGAAAGTCTGGGTAATCAGGTTCGTGCTCGCCTCGAGTTTGCCCAATTCCTCAAGTCTTCAGGCCAGTTCGAAGATGCTGAGAAGATGGGACT
>CAZRMH010000501.1:0-5610 GCA_964600935.1 uncultured Candidatus Obscuribacterales bacterium | reverse complement strand
TCGACCGCCACGAACTTCGCGTGCGTCACGGCGTGAGCGTTGGGGAGCTTGAGCATCTCCTTCACCCAGTCGTTGAGCCCGTCTTCCAGCGCCGAGGCCGAGATGATCGCCGGGAACTTCTTGCCCTGCCGGAACACCGCGACTTGCTGAGCCATGTTGCGAGCGGCATCCGACACGACAATGTCTTCCGACGGCGCCTGCGACTCCGGATGACCTTCGCCGGTGTCGACGATCTGTGTCGGCTTCGGCGTCTTCTTCTTCGGTCCACGCGGCATCGCCTGGTCAGAGCTGACGGTGAAGCGCACCGGCATCCACGGTTTCTTCCACGCCAGGTACGAAATCACGTCGACGATGCTCGGCGTGCCCGGGTAGAACGCGACACCATAGACGCCCTGCTGAGCGCCCATGATGACGTCCTTCGCCACCTTCATGGTCGGAACCATGTCGAGCAGCGGGAAGACCTTGCCGTCGTCCGGAACGCGCGGCTTGACGCGGTCCATCGAGCAAGGGCAGAAGATGACCTGCACCGACGTGCCGTCGCCGAGGATGACGGGGTCCGCCACCTTCATGTTGGCCGCGCGGTACTCGTCGCTCTGGATCGGATTGGCCGAGCAGTCCGCCAGAGTGCGGTCGTAGTAGTCCTTCACGAGAGCCGCCACGCCCTGGTCCTCGATGCGGAGCGCATGGTTGGACTGAGCGTAGAAGCCGGTCGCTGTGACGTTGCAGCTCTGGAAGAGCGTCGAGACCGGCACACCTTTCTTGTCAGTGACGACGCCGACCTTGTTGTGACCGAGACCGGTGCCCTCCTTGATGATCCGGCGAACGACAGCGCAGGCAGCCTCTTCGAGGATCTTGGCCGACGGTGCGTTCGTCTCGTCGCCCTTGCCGGCGTTCGCCAGCACCATGCTCCAGAACTCCTTGTTGTTGACAAGGTATTCGACGAACTGCGGGTAAGACAGCTCGTAGAACAGGTTCCAGACGTGACCGCCGATGGCCTTCGCCTCTTCGTAGGGCTTGCGGCAGAAGTCCGGCAGCGCGGCACCGAGCCATTGAGCGATCTTGCTCGACGGGTCGTTGATGGCGGCGAGGAACGCCACATCGTCCGGCTTGCCTTCGGTATTCGTTCCGATCATCTCGGCCAGCGCCTGGGTGCTGACCAGATGCCCGCGGTTGAAGCAGGCCTGGATGAACGGTCCGTAGTCGAAGCCGATGGTGACTTCCTTGGTCAGGATGCCCGTGCCTTCCTTGAGGCTGCCCGGCTTGCCCAGCATGGGAACGATTTCCCACTGGTACGTCTCGCCGACCACGATCTTGCCGTCGCTCCACTTGCTGCCCTGAATCGGGTGCGTGTCGAGCGTTGTGTTCGCGGACTTGGCCTGGCCTTTGAACTTGACGAGCCGCGAATTGAGCGGGGTCTTCTCGCCGGTTTTGGTGTTGATGCGACGCACCGAAAAGCCGAGGCAGTCCGGAATGACGCCATCCCACAGCCACACGATAATCGCTTCCGCGTTCGTGGGGAGCACGACAGCCCGCAGGTTGTTGTTGCTTGCGTTACTCATAGAATTGTCCTTTCGAAAAAAGGTTTGGTCCAGAGCGAGGTCGCGCTAGACGGTTGGCACGGAATGTCGAATCGCCTGAACGCTAAAGCCCGACTTGAGGAACAGCTGTCTCCCCAACTCGGTTTTCAGATTTCAATGCGACTCTGTGATTCCCCTAACAATCCGTGTGATTGTCAGAAGAGTTTGTTTTGAATTTGCTTGCGCGTGCTTGGTTCTTCTTTGATTCTTTTTAGTGCACGTATAAGTAATGGTTATTTGGTCTAGCAAAAAGAAGTAGGAATAAGCAAACCAACGCGCATCTATGACTTTTAGGCAGCTGTCAAGAGGAGAGGGGTTTTCCGGTACTTCATTAGTATTAGGCGGCTTGTTTTTATTGTAAAAAACGAATTGATGTCGCTCGCGCACCTAGCGCGGGGTTTATCTAAAGCCGCGAATTTGACGACATGAAAACGCAGAAAATTGCCTCCTGCTCTGCGTCGGGCTCGCGATTTTGTTTATGCAAACCGTAAGCGCGTTAGGTCAGTGAATTTTGGACCGTTGAGAGCAACGATTTTGTAATAAAACGGTCCACGTTTGAGTGCAGTAACAAAGCTTTTGACGAACTCTTTGCGTTCTTCAACTTCGATATTTGCTAGGAGTTTGAGCGCTGCGTCAGAGTGTCCTGTGTAGACGAGTTCGATAAAGAACTGCTCTTTGTCATTGTTTAACGCGGAATCTTTTAGTTTGGAAAACCTGGAGGCATCGATTGGGCGCAGCATGCGCTTGCGGTCGAGAATGGGAGCGGCATTTGATGCGGTAATTCCTTTCAAACTTGAACGCGTGGTTAAACGGCTGGAAACGCTGGCGCTTTTCCAGGTGAGGTAAACGATAGGTCGTGTTTCGCTGACGATGTGAGTTCGCCATTGCAGAAATGATCCGTCCTCCATGGCAAGAATCGCTGGTTTCAACTGCCCGCGAATTATTTTCAAATGAGCGCAGCCGGCTTCGTTGTGCCAGAGTCTTGGGCAGTCGGCACCGGTTGAAAAAACTTCGTATGTGTAACAGCAATATGCGCCGCCAGACCATTGGCGGATTACGAAATCCTTGATTCCATCACCGTTTAAGTCTTCGGTTTTAAATGAATCTTTTGTCTCCATCTCGGTAAATTCGCCGTTTTTGATCGTCCAGAGCCAGACGTCATGCGCTTGTCTGCGTAACAGAAGTTTTCCTCGACGGCGCACTTCAATGGCTGAGCTGTCTTCTCCTTTCCAGTTAAAACGGGTTTTTGTGAACGTTAGACCGTTGCAATTCCAGGATTTTTTATCGAGAACAAATGCTTGCGCTGTGCTGGTTTCAAACGAGAGATGAGCGATAGCGAATGCCGCTAAACATAGCCAAGCCAAACGTTTCTTCTTCGAAAAAACTTGAATTGTGTTGATCGAATCAGACATCGAAAATATCGGCGAATAACGCATGGGAATTCCTAATATCAATAGTGCTGGAAGGCGCAACCTGTTACACTTTCGGGCTGGTGCTCCGCTGACAGAGCTGCACTAACAGACTTTATGTCAGGCTCTTAGCTCTCGCTGTTTGTTCGAAGTGAACCCTTAACAGTCTTGAGGTCAAGACTATTCTAACCAAACGTGTTCTATTTCAGGTTTGCTTTATGAGTTTGTTCTGATAGGTTCCAGTTATCTCCCATTTGATTCCAAATGAATTTGCGCTTCACCAAATAAGTCTCTGCAACTGACATTGAGTACCGACAATTGTGGCTACAACCATGATTGAGAACTGCCGCCCTGCATGGTTGGCTGGTTGTCGAGACTCTATGTCACTGAACAAATGACAAACTCCGGCAGCCTGAGGAACGCGTGTTTCCCTGGTCGACGATGAGTAACGGTGGCGTGTGGAGCTGATTAACATCGGCAACGGAGCTTGCTCTGATTGCCTCTACTTAGGAGCTCATACCATGACGAATCGCATTTCGTCGCTGCACACATTCGCTAGCCGGCTCTTGAACGACCAGATTCGCGATCTGGTGCTGCCGGCCAAAACTAACAACAAGGGTTGCCTTGGCGCGGTCTTCCATGACCGACCCCCCTGGCTCTTTGCGCTGGAAACGGGCAAAAAGCTCGACACGCCGTTCGTCCATACCGCAGTCGGAATGGCGTTTCGCCCGACCGCAAAGACGGAAGTCAACCCTGAACGCAATCTGGAAGTTGCCATCGTCCATGGTGACAACTATTCTCGAGTTGTGTTCTACGACATCTCGCTAGGAGCGACGCTGGAGTCGTTACCGCTGCCGCGCGCGACTGCTGTGGCGTACAGCCATCAAGGCAATCGCATCGCCTTCGGAAACTCTAGTGGTCGCGTCCACTTGTACGACCTGCAGGATGGACATCGTCGCAAGGAATTGTTCTCCGTGGTCGTCGGCAAGTCCGCAATTGTACGCATCGAGTTTAGCGGGCAGGGTGAATGCGTCTTCGCCCTCACCGCAAGCGGTGCCGTCTATCAAATCGAATTGCGCACGGGGGTTGCCACCAAGCGTGATTTGAAGGGCGGATTGGAAGACGAAGACTTCGAGTGCTGGGCTCATGCCATGCACGGCGACGCCCGAATTTGTGCCCTGTCCGGGTCGAGCAACCGCAAGTCGGGGAAGTGCAACGTCTGGATTCTCGACATCGACAAGGGGCGGCGCTTCGCGATTCCGACCGGTCACAAGGTCTATGTAAGGCGCCTGAACTTCGTGGGTGACAACCAGCTCGTCGTGATCGGCGACGCTGGTGCGGAAGTCTATGACCTCGAGACACGCGCTCTAACCGCAGTGAAGCGAAGCGGCGTGAAGTTGGAGGTCGCCTACTCAGCGGTGCGGCTTGGTGACCACCTCTACGTGACTGGGCGTTGATCCTCGACGTAGAGGTTCGTCAGCGTGGCGGTTTGCGCGTTCGCAGACCGCCGTTTTCTTCTAAAACGTTCATTCTCAAGCTACAAACTTAGAGAGGGAGGATCAGATGAATTACAATCTGGTCGGATTGGCAGCGCTGATCGTGATTGCCGCTGCTGCGCTGCTGTCCTGGTACCACAGGCGGAAGTCATCGAATCGTGAGGCTGAGCGCATCAAGGCGCTTCAGTGGACGCTCGGTATCAAGCCGGGTGCGGGGCCGGGAAAGCCTGCAGACGTCCAGCGTTCCACTGCCTTAGCGGTCATTCCGAATCAAGACGTTTTGCGAGTCAACGGTGCCTGGCTGCAAACGATGAATTTTACGACGGAGCCCGACCCGCTGTTTAATTCTCGAAGTCTGGTTCGTGACGCGCAGTCCCGAGCACGTGCCATCCACGACAAAATCGAGGTGGCGCGCAAGCAGCGAAACTGGGAACTGGCGGATCAGCTTATCCAGGATGCTCTTCATGAACTCGCAGTCGGCATGCGCCTGGACCACTGGTATGCGGCCGACCTGTGCAATCAGCATGGTTGCGTGGTTTATGAGCAGGGGCGATATGTCGAAGCTCGCGAGATCTGGGAAAAGGCTGAGATGATCTGTCACGAGTGGCCTGACAAATGCCGACACTTGCTGCCGACCGTGGAGTCGAACATCAAGCTCGTGACGGGCATGCTGGGGTTTTAACCGTGCGGCGCCAGAGCCGATGAAAGCAATCGAACCCGGCGACTCTCGCCGATTCGGTTGCTTTCTGTTTAAACCCATTTTATTATAAGGCATAGTATAAATACGAATAAGCCCAACTATTGAGGAGTTACCCTCCTGAATGCGACTTGCACTCAGGAGGGAACGTCCTCAATCGTAGCTCGAGATACGCACCGCCAGTGGTGCGTTACTTCTTCAGGTCAGGAACCGGTTTCGGTTCGACCGCGGGGGCGTCGTCGGATTTCGGAGCATCGGGCGCGGCCGGTGCGACGTCGATTGGCTTCTTCTTCAGGAACGGTTGGAGCTTCGCTGTCGGCTTCAGGCTGTCTTCGACCATCTGTTTGAGCTGGTCTTCGGTGAGAGCGCCAGGCGCGGCGGTGCCGCTGATGGTGGTGTGGGTTTCACTGTGTAAGACTGTTATCGTAATC
>CAZRMH010000500.1:0-5613 GCA_964600935.1 uncultured Candidatus Obscuribacterales bacterium | reverse complement strand
GGAGACATCTTTTGGGAACACTTCTTTCACGTCACCCCCTGCGAAGGTTACTTTCACATCTGTGAGAACCGGTGAAGAGATACGGTCGTAAAACTTCTTGCCGACTTCACCGGCAGGTGAGTTCAACAATACATACTCTGATTCACCGCCTCCTTCACGAGCAATGCCGTCGATTAGAAAACGATTGACACTATTGCCGGTGCCGAATGGGAACCATCTTGAGGCGCCACGATGCTTCTTCACCAGTCCAAGAATTTCTTGATCGTTGCCGACGTATCCGTCAGTCATGAAAGTGACTATACGCAGCCGGTTCTTATCGGTTGGTTGATTAAATACGGCCTCGACTGCGGGACCCATCCAGGTTCCGCCTCTAGCCTGTAGCTTGGAAATAAACTCTTTGGCCTCTTTGCGCATCTCTTCAGAGTTTTGAGTTGGTTTTTGAAATAGCGAGGTGTTGCCGTTATTGAACGAAATGATTTGGAACGAATCATTTGGATTCATGTGCTCAACGATATAAGTAAGGGTTTCTTTCGCCTTTTCGAGCGGCAGTCCACTTTGTGAACCCGAGCAGTCGATCAAGAAAATCATCTCTTTTGGTGCCACCGTTTCCGGTGTCACTCGCTTTGGAGGAAGGAGCATCATAGAGAAATATCCCGAGGAATCTTTTGACTTGGGATCTCGATAGGTCAGATAACCGCTCTTGAGTGAATCGCCGGCTACATCCCACTTTAAAACGAAGTCCTTATTTGGAATCGTGTTTTTATCTAAGAGTGAAACGGATGCAGTTTTTTCTGTCTTATTCGTGATTGCAATTTCGTGCAGCGATGAGCGAATGTTGCTAATCGGCACTCCGCCATCAATGTTGACGCTAATCGAAATGTCGTGACCAGCTCTTGTTCCTTCTGCTGTAACCGGTGGTGTTATGCGTGAGGCGTCTGGAACTTCGGTTGTATCTGGTGACCAGCCCGTCCCCTGTTTGCCAACTGCGGGTCCTGGATTGAATCTCGGTCCGACAACTGTTGGAAACGCGAACGTATATTTGCCATCCTCGTATGGTAGAAGATCGACGTACTCGATCGTGATTTGAACTTCTTTTCCTGGTTCTATGTTCGCAACTGATTGCGTAAAGATATTAGGACGTTCTTGATCTAGCAAAGAAGCCACGTGTCCGTGAGCTTTTGCCGTTTCGTAAATTTCTTTTGCTTCTTCGCGTTTTTTTATGGTGCCGTGGATGGTGCGGTCGCCAACCTTCATGATCATCTCATCGACAGCGCCCGTTTCCGATAGCGGGAAGGTGTAGACAGCCTCAATCTTTTCTTTAAACGGGTTGTGGAATGTCTGTTTGACTGTGACGTGTGAAACGTAGCCTGAAACTTTTGCCGAAACGCTTGTATGTTTAAGCGGGCACTGTCCCAATTCTTTGCCGGTGGAGAGCATGGCAACGAGCGTCCCTGAGCCTGAACCCTTAAATGAATTTTGGTCCTTCTCCTGAAGTTTTTGTACGGCTACATCTTGTGGTGTCAGCGAACTGGCCCAGGCTAGTGGCGCAGCCGGACCGGTAAGCAGCATGGATAACAATCCTCCTGATGCAATCAAGCGTGTGAGTTTTGAGTCTCCTGATTGTTTCACCGAAGCCATATTCGTTACCTCAAAAAATGCATGCGTCGACGCCTGCGACTACTAATAGAAGCCTACCTAGCTGGGAAGGGTTTCGACACAGGGTAATGCCTAGTTCGGTCGTGGGTGCCTTACTGGGCGCGTACTTGAGTCATCACGGTCAACGTTGGCCCACGCGCATCGAAATCACTTTGAATCGCTGTTTCTCTCTATCGTAAACGGGGCGACCTTCGATGCCAGCTCCCCAGATGAAGCAAAGGTCAGAACCGTTATGCACAATTTGAATTGTTCCTGGCTCGGCTCGCCAGTCTTCAGGTGGCTCCTTGCGTAACGAGGCAACCTCGTACCACGATGATTCCGGCATTAAGACTAGCGCTACGCGCGGCGTGTTCGATGGTTTTTCCGGTTTCTTCTCGAACACACTCATGTTTTGTAGCACGCTGGGCTGATTGACGAGAGGATTTGGATTGTTCGATGTTGCAGATGCTCCGCCAGCGCTAGAGCTAAACACACTTTGACCGTTGGAATCGCTCAGTCTAGTTTCAATTTGCGCTTGAGTCGCCCCCCCTGACTTGCCCGCTAGATATGGATTACCGGCATACGGATTTGACCCAATGTTGAGCGCCAATTGTTTTTCCAGTCGGTCAATTTCGCCTTTTTGCATATATAAAGGTTGAGAGCCTCGAGTTCGCACTCGAGAATTCAAAACGCGCCCGAGCTGGTTCGCCACCAGGTCGATTTCTTTGAGCATTACGTCATCGGATTTTTGCGCCGAGATGACTGTTTCGCGCATCTCTTTCAATGCCAGCAACTGCAGAGTGCGGAAATTTCTCGGTTTGCCATCAGCGGGAACGCCGGACAGTAAGGCTGCCAGAAGAATGATTGGAAGGAATTTGTTTTTCAACATCGAAAGAGCACCGCGACTTCGATAGTGTACGACGGTGCTCTAACAATTTGTGTGATGTTTGGGATGAAAACTGATTTGCGGCCAGCAGGTTGTCGTTTAGAACCAACCTTGATATACGCGAACGTTAGATAGAGCTAACTAGCAGTTCTTAGGCGAACGTCTTCCAAGTCTTCGAGCCAATTCGAAGGAAGCTCTACGCTCGTTGCGCCTTCCATCAAGGCACGTTCCTTGAGATCCCAGAGGTATTCGAACATACCTTCATTAGGCAGTGTCAGGCGGCTTGAGTAAAGCTGATTGAGGCGATCTCGAAGTGTGTCTAACTGTACGGTGACAAATTTCGGGTTTTTGACGGCAGCGGACGAATAAGAATTGCCCATGGTGGACTCTCCCAAAAAAGTTTTCTATGTTCTTTTTCTGTTATTCCACGGCGATTAAGAAATTCACACGAGAGGCTGATGTCAAGCGGTTAATTGTGGATTTTGAATCCAAGATTTTTGGTTTAAACGAATGGAGCTGTTCGTTGCAACCTCTTCTTTTAAATTGCGAATCGGCTAATACTGCGCGTTGAGACGACCGATCAGGAGTGTCAGATTCAGGCAGTTTTTCTGACAGGTTTGAACGTCGCGCAGCGAACAGGCGAAGTGTCAGATTTTCGGGCGTTTTTTCTGACAGGTTTGAAACACGGTACGCCGGTCATCGACAGCTGTCAGATTTTCAGGCAGTTTTTCTGACAGTTTGAACAACGCGCAGCGATCATGCGAAGTGTCAGATTTTCGGGCGTTTTTTCTGACAGGTTTGAAACACGGTGCGGTCATCGACAGCTGTCAGATTTTTAGGCAGTTTTTCTGACAGTTTGAACACGCGCAGCGACCATGCGAAGTGTCAGATTTTCGGGCGGTTTTTCTGACGGGTTTGAAACGTGTGCGGGCGGACCTTCAGGAGCTGTCAGATTTTCAGGCAGTTTTTCTGACACATCAACTTTTGCTGACAGGCTGACTTTGCGTAGGGTTTGGTCTAAACCAAAACCGTTCGCAGTGGACAACAAAAAAGCCCAGGCTTTGGAATCGCTGAGCTTATTGGTTAATGCAGGTTTGACCAGATCTAAAGCCCCTTGGGGCCGGCCGGTTATTGCGCTTGATTTAGATCAGGAGCGGCGCTTGCGGGCTGCTTCTGCTTTGCGCTTTCTTTTCACTGAGGGTTTCTCGTAGCGTTCGCGGCGTTTGATTTCAGACAAAATGCCAGCCTTCTGAATTTTCTTCTTGAAGCGCTTCAACGCTTGTTCGATGCTTTCGCCCTCTGCAACTCTAACTTCGGACAAGGGTCCTCCCACCTGGATTCATACCAGTAGAACACGTACCTATGATCGTTGCTCATATTATCACGCAGGGCGGACGGGGTAAACCAAAAAACGCTGGATTGCGGCATTTGCTTAACGTCTGCAACACTCGGCCGAGATCGCTTCTGGCAGAGCTTCTCGAGGGTAGTCATGAGTGGTCGGCAGCTTGTTGAGAGCTTCAGTTTTCAGGATCAACTAATTTATGGGACGGTTCGAATCCATACGTAACTGTTTAACTACAAAGGTTTTTGGCAAGACCAGACTTTTGGAGCCACTATCTGTAGTGGCATCTGAGCGGTCGCCAATTTGTTCCGTGACATTTTTGCCTTTGCGTAAACGAAGTCAAGCCAAGGATTTCAGTAGCCTTTGCTTGCGTTCGAGAGCAGCGATGATGAATGCCTATCGGCTGTTTGTTCTGAACTGGTCGGTCGCGGAACCGCCCTGGTTTGTGCCTGTAGGCAGCAGTTTGCGTTTCTCGTCTTCACCGATTTGAACGTTAAACAGTTTCATTATTGATTTGCTCGCGCGGACTGCCAGTGGAAACTGGTAGTTCAGCGGCGGCGAGTACATAACCGCTGGACCTTTGCTGTTGTCGCCTGCGTTCAACACAAAATTGATTGCTTTGGTGCCTGACAGTCCTGTCAGGTCCATACCGCAGACAATTAAGGGAATTGCTGTCATGAAGAACAGGGGACCTATGAATGCGTGAGCGATTAGACCTTCTTTGACCTTGATCAAAGAGTTCTCGCTAGGAGGTAAATGCACGAACCACGGCGAGACGATTGTGAAAGGCAAAAAACCGGCCCAATAATGAAAACGTCCGAGCACAGTAGCATTCCAGCCCTTGTAGCAGAAGGACAGACCTAGGACGATCAGGACTGCCCCGATCACGAGCCAGGCGGGTTGAGGAATCGAGTGTAGCGGTAGGTAAGGCATAGTAATCAGGTCCTGACGAGTTGAACTGGTCTCAAACTAGTCTACAACGTTTCATGATGCTTATTATCATACACAAGACTCTTGACCTGCGGGATACAATAGCGCCTTTGCAAATGAACCAATGGGAACTAAACAAAGGGGCTACTAGAAAGCGATGAAACGGAGCACTGGTTGTGGGCGTTTGACCCTTGATGATGTGGATAAAGAAGTGTGCGTGGCAGGCTGGGTCAACGTTCGCCGCGATCTGGGCGGGTTGATTTTCGTCGAACTGCGCGACCGATCAGGTCGGTTGCAGCTCGTCAGTGACCCTAATAAGAACAAGGATGTCCACGACAAGTTCGTTACCTTACGCAACGAATTTGTCATCATCGTGAAAGGTAAGGTTTCGAAGCGTCCAGAGGGCACCTCTAAGGACGATCAGGCGACGGGTCAGATCGAGATTTATCCGACTGACGTCGAGATCTTGAATACCAGCAGACCAATGCCGTTTCAGCTAGAACTCGGTCAACAGGTCGATGAGTCTTTGAGGCTGAAGTACCGCTACATTGATTTGCGTCGTAAAGAGATGCAGTACAACTTGATCTTGCGGCACCGCGTCACCACGGCGATTCGCAATTACATGGATCAAAATGATTTTCTCGATGTAGAAACCCCGATCCTCACCAAAGCCACTCCTGAAGGGGCTCGTGACTTTCTCGTGCCGAGCCGTCTGGTTCCTGGCAGCTGGTATGCCTTGCCTCAATCACCCCAGTTGTTCAAGCAAACCCTGATGGTCAGCGGTCTTGAGCGCTATTATCAAATCGCGCGTTGTTTCCGT
>CAZRMH010000499.1:0-5650 GCA_964600935.1 uncultured Candidatus Obscuribacterales bacterium | reverse complement strand
GTCAGCCAGGTGGTGCACTACCAGGCGCGCTCTTACCTGTCGCGTTGAGTTGGGCGGCTCTGCGCTGCATTTGTTTCAAAACGATTAGTCCCGCTGTGCTTCTAGAGGTCGGCGGCGCTTTTGCGCTCGCCAACGACCCGGGGATAAACCCTATGTCAACAAATTCGAAATCGAGCCCGCAGAAATTCGAGCTCGTTCTTGGTGGTGGCGGCATCAAAGGCTATGGACACATTGGTGTTCTGAAAGCCATTCATGAACGCGAAATCAAAATCGGGATGGTAACCGGCGTTTCCATCGGCTCGGCTGTGGCTGCTCTGTACAGAAACGGTTATAGTCCTGACGAAGCGCTCGAAATTTTGCTCGAAGAGTTCACTGCTTTCAACAAACGAGTGATTGGTCGAGGCCGGAAGCCGAACAGTGTGACGACGGTAATGTCGTTGCTGAGCGGGATCAACTTGCTTCCTTTCTTTCAGGATGTGATGACTCGCTATGAAGTGAAGCCCCGTCGCAACTTGCGCATCGTAGCCTATGATGCCATTCAACGTCGACCGGTTTTGTTTGAAGGTTTGAAGTACGACCTGCCGACTGCGGTGGCCGCCTCATGTTCGATTCCAGTGGTCATGCGTCCTGTCTGGACAGGCCACTGGAAAAAGGGCGAAACTCTTCGCACGATCATGGAGCGTGCGCGTGGGAAGGCTGATGCTACGGTTCTGGTTGATGGCGGAGTTCACCATCCGGCGCCAGCAGACTTCTGCAAAGGGCCGGCAATCATAAGTCGGCTCGGTATCGCGTCCGAGATGCCGAGGCAATCGATTAGCGAGTGTGCGACCTGGGCCGAATATCTCTTTCAATCGATCGAGGTTTCCGGTGGTCGCTTTATCCGTCGTTATTTCCCGCCTAATGAGTCTCACATCACGATCGATAGCGGTAAGCCGGATGTCGGAACCTTGACCTTCGGAATCTGTCGCGAGCAGGCTCTAGCGATGGTCGACTACGGTTACGTGTCCGCTCATCGCGTGTTCGATCAACAAGCACTGTAAGCGCAAAGAGGTAGTCGTTGAGCAAGGGGCGCGCCGATGTTCGGTCGGCCGCCTCTTGCGCTTCTTGCACCGCAGATGGTGCACTATACCTTGTCATAAAATGTTATCTCGTTTGTCGACGACCGCTATGGTGCGTAAAGCTCAACCCAGAGCGGAAAATTCGGATTGTTGTATTCTCGCGGAGGTACGTTGTCACTGTAGAACTGGGCTTCACCCGACCTCACGTAATGAGCCCGAATGAACTTTTCCAGTTCGGTTTTTTGGATGTTCAAGTTAGCCTCGGTTTGACCAATCAAGATAACCGGAGGGAGGTTGTTTTTGATGTCTTCGAAAAGAATTTTTTGATAGAAGTCGAGCAATCGTTTTCGTTCGACTTCCGGAGTTTTATCGTGGCGAGCTTTCATCTTCGCGAGGATTGGAAAATGGTACGACCACATGATTCGCGAGCCTGGTGTCAGCTCTTTGAACGTCACAGTCGGGTAAAGTGGACAGACGTTATCGCTCAGTACGATCACTTTATCGTATCGATTTGCTTGGCTCTCCAGTATTTTGAGTGCATCGGTAACTTCGCGCCAGGACGGGTATTCGCATCGTTTTTCCGCTGTATCGGCTAGCTGTTTTTGATGTTGTTCGACAAGAAGCGAACCACAAATGCAGGCGGTCAACACTAAGGCCGCCATTATCTCTGGGTGGACAAATCGGTGAAACCAAGGAGTGCCGATTCGACGCAGCTCGTTCAACAGCAAAGCGCCGAGTATCGAGAGCGATAGGACTGCGCACCAGAACATCGGCAATGCTTGAAAATAAAATCCCTTGCAGAGCATGATGAAGTAAGCGAATCCAAGCCAGCCTGATACTAATAGTGGTGTCACTATCGAGAGCTGTTTTCGGGTGCCAAATGTTAGCAGCGTGGCGATGATGAGGAGATAGATGAAAATTCGAGCATCCGGGCACGCCTGAATGCCGTATAAAAACTGGTCGAACGTCAGTCGGTCGGCGACAATCATCGGCCAGATGAACGATCGGTAGCCGCTCATCATGGCAGTCCCTAAGCCATTAATTAGTGTATGAACTAGACCAGAGGTGATCAAAACTATTGGCAATATCGACTGCATCTTGAATGGAAACCGCTTGAAGTGGGAGATCCACACGATTTCTAGTATGAAGGGAATAATCCAATAACTCGGGTCTAAAAGAATTACTAAACCGCTTAACAAGCCGATTGGCAGGTATTCGCCTGGCGCTAAACGCTTGCCGGAATACTCCAGCCAGCGTGCCACAATGTATGGAAGGACACCGAGCATCAAGAGATGCTCGATTTGTCCAAACTGGTAAACACAGGCGATGTTTAAAAACGCCACCGAAAACAAAACGGTTTGACAAAAGAGTGAGTTGGCGAGCCGAGGTCGGCGCAGAAACAGCGTGGCCACGAGACTGAGCGAGTACACTGAGATCAGCCACTCAAACACAATTACGCACGAAGCAATCGAGTAACCCGTTTGTAGGCGAAGTTCATAAGCGATTTTCACGGGCACGCAGCTGAGTAATAAAATCAATGGCGAATCAAGCACGAAGAAATCGACATATGGCGTTTTGCCCTCCAGCATTAGTTTTGCGCATTCGATGTGCAGCGAAATTTCAGGCGGCAATGAATCGATTCGGTAAAAGAGATTGGCTATTGAAACTAAGCTGAGCAGTATTAATCCGACTGAGAGTTTCGTTCTCAGTGCGCCCCGTTTGATCGGTTCGTTTTGATTCAGGCTATGGTTTGCGTCGATAGATAAAGTGCTCGTCGATGGTGTCTACTTTTTCGTAATCGCACATGTAGGTCTGGATAAATTTCGTTTCGTCTAGCGGAATTATGATGCCGGAGTTTCGGATTACGATTAAAGCGGGTTTGTTTTTTGCAATGTCAGCCGCGTATTCATCAATGATGCGATTGAAGAAGGTGAGAAATATTGGGCGGTTTTCTACGACCATTTTATCTTTTGCTAAATACTGAGCCATCATCAACGGCATCCCGTGCATGTAACGAGAAGCCGGTTCTCGAAAGGTTTGTAGCGTTCCGGGGTAACCAGGAGCGATGGCATCGGAAATGAACAAAATCGGTTCGCCAATTTTGCTGTAATTGGTTATGACGTCAGCCCACGGACCAAGATCATCGTATGGACATCGACCGTTCATGCCGATCTTGGTGAGATCGAAGTATTTCGTGTAGACAGGATCTGGTAATGACAGTTTCAGGGTTCCAACAACATAAACTATCAATGCGACGCCGCCGAGGATTGACATCATGTAGAGATTTATTAGTGATCGTGCGGACAAAAACTTGATTATGACTGCAACAACCAGGGCGATGATAACTCGCATTCCGAAGCTGACCGGTAACCAGTGATGAGACCAGTTCTGCAATGCCACCAAGTAGATCGCCAGTGAACCTAGCGTGAAAGCCGCTACTGGTGCGATGAATGGGCAGGCACGACGCAGCAGAAGGGCGACGATTAAAATCAAAGCAAGAAGATAACTGTCGTCTCGCCCAAAGTCCGCAAGCGTCTTCAATAGCGAAACAGTGTAGTAGTCGTACCCGTTCTTTACCAGGGGAACGACGAAGTTGAAGAATTGATCGAGTACAGACGGATCTAGAAAAACAAAATGGACGGCGTATAGCATTCCGAGTGCGGCAACCGCTAATACTTCCGGTGCAAAAAGTGTTCGCCATCTGCGATTTTGTAGCAGATAAACCAATTCAGGAGCAGCAGCGATCAGCAGAAAATGTGGTTTCAATGACAAACATAGAGCGGCGTAAAGACCGCAGCAAATGGCTAAATATCTGTTGATAGGAGCATTTTGCCAGCGAAAATATCTCAAAATGAAGAACGGAAAATATGTAATGAGAAGAAAATGCTCTCGTTGACCAAAATCGGTAACCAGATTCTGAGAGCTCATCAAGAAGCCTATTAATAGCGGTAGATAGAAGAAAGCTTCCTGTTTAAACCTCTCTTGATACATGATAATTCCAGCCAGAATCATCGATAACATTATCAAACCGAGAGTGAAGCAGTTAAACGCCAGAATGATATGTATGTGAAGAGCGCGTGCGATTAGGGCTGGCACGATGCTGATGTACATGATCAGTGGCGGATTGAAATCGACCATGTCGACATAAGGTTTTTTTCCATTCAGAAATTGATCTGCCATCGCCAGGTACATTGACTGATCGGGGTATTGCAGAAGTGGATGGTTTATCCAGAATGCTGCTATGCCACTGAATATGGTGCCCAAGACGATGATCGAAAGGACCAGGAGGAAGTTTGGGTTCATCTCCGGTTCAACGATGCTATCAACTTTAGCGCTGCTAGTCACAATACCTTGTCGAGCTTGCTATTACGGCAATTATGCCCCTAATCGCAGGCAAATCCCATTCCGGTTAAGCATACGACGGCAAAGAGTCTTATTGATGACAATTCGGCAGAATGGCGGAGGGCGCCAGTTCTGTCGGGCTTGAGGATCGCGGTGCCGGAATTGCGTTGCGTTCGGACCGCTTGCGCCGTTCAAGCGCGGTTGAAACTTTCTTGATCGCTGACAGAGTTAAGTCACCTGCAAGGTATTGCAGTTGCTTGGCGCCAGCCGCTTCTTAAAAGCGTCGTCATGTAGTTGGTGAAAATTTGCTGGCCGTCAATATCGAAGCGTGATGTGGGTAATCTTCCGGATTATTTTAATATCGAAAACGACAGCCGACGGACGTGCTTTTGTTCTCGCAAATATCCCAGATCTACAGCGTTTAGCAGTTTTCGTTGTCCGACTCTTCAGTTTTGAATTCAGAAATATATCAATTAA
This sequence comes from uncultured Candidatus Obscuribacterales bacterium, assembly GCA_964600935.1. Classification (GTDB taxonomy): domain Bacteria; phylum Cyanobacteriota; class Vampirovibrionia; order Obscuribacterales; family Obscuribacteraceae; genus JADYXR01. Next base: position 773 of record CAZRMH010000499.1, on the reverse strand, counting down.
CTATTTCGTTTACTCAGTCTTCTTTGACAGAGTAAAGCGTATTTCACTTTTTCTTTTTCAGGAGACCATAACCGGCAAAACAAAGCGCTGCTCTACTGGAAATGAATGTTCGAATCTCTTACTAAGGGAAAAACATGGCCGAGAATCAACCGAATGCAATTGTCGATCGCAGTGGCTTCCTGGGACATCCACAGGGGCTCACGACGCTCTTCATGACGGAGATGTGGGAGAGGTTTAGTTTTTATGGAATGCGCGCCATTCTGCTTCTGTACATGGTGGCGCCTGCGGTGGCAGGTGGTTTGGGTATGTCGGATGCGTCGGCAGGCGCGTTGCTGGGTACGTACATCATGTCCGTTTACCTGGCCTGCATTCCTGGCGGGCTGATCGCAGACCGTTGGCTCGGCGCACGGCGCGCCGTTCTTTACGGCGGTGTCGTGATTTCGATCGGGCATTTCGTCATGGCTTTCCACGGCATGGCGGCATTCTACCTGGGTTTGGCACTGATAGTCTGCGGTACCGGTCTGCTCAAGCCCAGTATCTCGAACATGCTCGGTGGGCTTTATGCCGGCAAGGATGACCCTCGCCGTGATGTCGGTTTCTCGATCTTTTACCTCGGGATCAACATCGGCGCATTCTTGTCGCCTCTAGTTTGTGGATTTCTGGCACAGCATGAAGCTTTCAAATCATGGCTAGCTGCCGTGGGATTCGACCCGAATGCGAGCTGGCACTGGGGTTTCGCTGCCGCAGGCGTGGGCATGGTGCTGGGCTTGACC
>CAZRMH010000498.1:0-5664 GCA_964600935.1 uncultured Candidatus Obscuribacterales bacterium | reverse complement strand
GAGGCTCGATCCTTTCCACAAGATTTTGAAGTCCGGATTCTCGGTTCAATCCCTGTTTTTCATACCTATTACTTACGAACAAAAACTTCAAGGTCTGTTGGTCGGATACAAATGCGAAGCGAGAGCGGCGTGGAGTAGAATTAACGAGACGTTCATGAAAGCTGTCGTGGACCAGGTTGCAGTCGGTGTTGTAAACGCGCGACTGTATGCGACCGTGCAGCGCCAAGCCACCACTGATGGTCTCACTGGTCTATATAATCACAGAACCGGACAAGAGAAACTGGCTGACCAACTTAAACAAGCAGAACGTTATCAACGAAGATTGTCAGTGATCATGCTCGACGTCGATCACTTCAAATCAATCAATGACACCTATGGTCACCCAGCCGGCGACTCAGTGCTCAAATCAGTCGCTCGGTTGATTAGAAACAGTTGTCGCGATGTAGACATACCTGTGCGATATGGTGGTGAAGAGTTCCTTCTCGTGTTGCCTGAAATCACGCAGGACGGCGCCACTGTAGTGGCAGAACGTATTCGCGTTGCACTGAAAAGCGAAACCATCAACCACGAAGATTTAGAAATTCGCATAACCGCAAGTCTTGGAGTAGCATCGTTTCCTGACGACGCCGACAGCCAACAATATCTTTTGGACCTCGCTGATAAGTCGCTCTATCTGTCGAAACGCCTGGGAAGAGACCAGGTTCACACAGCAGCCGACCTTCTTTTCGAGCCTGAAGTGGTCGAAGACAAATCCTCCGAAGACGTAGCCAAGGCAGTCAGAGATGGTGGCTTCTCACCACCTGTGATATCAGAGGAAGCCAGACAACACGAAGAGCTGGTTCCCGAAGTCGTTGATATGGTTAAGTCCCTCGCGGCGTCACTATATGCGAAATCTGATTACAACAAACAACACCACTTAGAAGTTGCCAGAATGAGTGAGTTACTGGCAAAAGTAATGGGTCTCTCGGCACAACAAGTCGAACAGATTCGGGTCGCTGGATTGCTGCATGACGTGGGAGTTTTGCAGTTGCCTCCTGGTCTTCTGGAGAAGGAAGGCAACCTGACCAGGGAAGAACGCGACCAGGTCAATCAGCACGCCACTTTAGGCGCGCAGATGCTGAGACCCGTGCGGGCGCTCAAGGACATCTGCGAGATCTTGGAAAACCATCACGAGCGCTGGGATGGAACAGGCTATCCGAAAGGTCTCAAGGGTGAAGATATTCCGCTACCCGCTCGGATCGTTGCCATAGTCGACTCATACCATGCGTTGATCAGTGAACGCCCATACCGCGCAGCGATGACGCACGACGAGGCCCTGAAAGTTCTGAAGGATGGTGCCGGTAAACAATGGGACCCATTCCTGATTGAAATTTTCAGCGCCGTGATGAAAAGCATGCGCGAAACCACACAAGAAGTGCAAGCGAAAGTGGCTATGGCTGCCACGCTCGCGAAAGCGGCTGCAGAACAAAACGCCGCAGCGCTGGACCAGAAAAACAAAAACAGCGAGGCGGGAAATCAGCCTGCGCAAGACACGACTGGGGCAAAACCTCAAGAACACTCGCACGACCATCCCGAACACTCGCATGATCCAGCGCTCGAGTACATGCAAAAATCCGCGCAACAAACGGATGAGAAAAAGGCGTTTGAAACTGAAACGTCAGATCAACTCTTCGCGGTTGGTTCCGGCACAGCAACGGCAAGAAGCAGCAGGGGCGAAGATCTGCCCGGTGAAAATCACGATTTGTCCACCGGTGCTGAACGTTCAAAGATTTCATCAATCATCGGTCCACTGATTAAACCTGTGGCCCAAAAGCCTGAATCGGCCAACGAGGAAGCGTCACAATCTGGAGCACAACAACCGGCACATAACTCCAGCAGCGCGGCAGCGACTGGTTCAACACTTCCTGAAAAAACTGGATTCGCAGTTCCGGCACCTAGTCCGGAACAGACAGGCGCGTTGGCAAGTCTCGTCAGACCGCTGACACCGTCGACGAATACCGCACCACCCGACAAGCCTCCACAGCCCGCTCCTGTTGAGCAGCCCGCACAACCATCTCCTCAATCGCAAGCGATTAATGACCTACTGCACCAACAATCTCGTCAGCCGCAGGATCTGCCGCCATCGCAGTCACAGCCGCGCACCAGTCAATCGAACCCGGTATTCCAACCAGGACAGTCTTCAAATCAACAACCTACAAGTCAAACTGAAAGTGCTCAGAATCAATCGGCGCCGAGCATATATGGACGTCCTGCCCAAGATCCGAATCAACCCGCGCAACGTTCGCCGATAATCCCCCCTCCAAACATGACTGGGGAGCAGAGCGGCTCGCAACAAACACCTAGTGCTGTTCAAAACGCTCAAAATCAAAACCAACCTAATCAAAACCCCCTGGGGATCAATCCACAAGGTGTCGGGACCCCGATGTTGGGCAACCCGAGTTCGTCGCAAGTCGGACTGCCCGCACAGTCTCCTGGCACCGGATCTGGTGCCGGTCAAACAGTCATGCCACCGAGTTCGGTTGATAATGCACCGACTGGATATCCCCGACCAGCCGTTGCAGGTCAAGCTGCAACAGCCGACAGAACGGACAATCAATCAGCGCCGTCCCCCGGCCCTGTAGCACCGCCGCCTCCGTACCCCGGAGTTTCGCCTCCTCCGTCTCTCGCCAACTCACCACGACAGACAGGTCAGAATATGCAGCCTGGTCTACCGGTCGCCACCCAGCCAGGACAGCAATCCAGTCAAATTCAACAACCCGGTCAAGGACAACAACCGCCTCAAGCCCAGCCTCCTCAAGGATTTCCGCAGGGCGCACCGCCAGTCGGAATGCCCGGCTCTCCTAGACAGACTGGACACAACATGCAGCCAGGTCAACCACCGACGTCACCGGTACCACAGCATGGAGGCCAGTCGGGCCACATGCCGACGAGTCCGAATTCCATTCAACAAACTCACTATGCTCAGCCACAGCCAGGTTCAGGCCAGCCACCACAGGTAATGCCTAGTCAACAGCAACAACTCCCCCCTCAGCAACCACAGTTGATGCCAGGACAGCACCCACAGACTCCGGCTCAGCAACCACAGGTAATGCCTGTCCAGCAGCAACGACTTCCCGTACAGCAACCACAAGCGACTCCGGGACAGCAGCAGCAAGCTCCTGCGCAGCAACCGCAAGCGATGCCGGGACAGCAGCAACAAGCTCCTGCGCAGCAACCACAGGCGATGCCGGGAGTTCAGCATCCGCAAGGGTTTGGGCAACAACAGCAACCGCCTCAACCACCACAGAATGCCGGTCCTCAGCCGTACGTCCCTGGTCAACCGACACCGACGGTCACAGAAATTCAAAATTACGCTCGAGGTCCACAAATTCCTCAAACTGGAGGTCAGCAACCTCCTCAACCGAACGCTCAGACTCCGCAACCATATTCGGTGCATCAGCAATCACAGCAGTTAGGACAACCGAACCAACAATCGCAACAAACGCCTCATCAGCAAGCAAGTCCTTCAAGCACTACTAGTGGTACCACCGCAACGCCTGCGGCAAATCCGCAATTAGGTACTTCCAGACCTGCTTCGCAAGACAAGCAGCCGGATACATGGGATCCGGCCGCCTATGACGACGAAGACGAAATTGAAAACAACCTTTAATTTCTTAACCACAAAAAAATTCTGGATCAAGGTCGTAGTTGCACTGTTCAGTACTTTTGTTGCATGCTTGATATTCGTCTATTTTTACCTCGCACCTCGCCTCAATGAAGGACTGGTAAACCTCGTTCTTGTTCACGCAAACGAACTAAAGGAACATGATGAGGCGATGAGATCGCTTGGCGGAGTCGAGGCCAAGGAAGTAACGATTCCGTTGGATTCAGCGAATCTCAATGCCATGTTTTACAGAGTCAAAGACTCTCCATATGTCATTCTCTACAGCCATGGAAATGCAGGAAACATAGATTACCGAATTGACAAAATTCGAACCATGATCGAATGTGGTATCAGCGTGCTGGCATATGACTATCGCGGTTACGGGAAAAGCACTGGAGTGCCAACGTTACGCACGATCGTCGAAGACGGCATAGGCGCTTACGATTTTCTATTAGCGAAGGAAAACTACAAACCCGATCAAGTAGTGCTTTACGGAGAATCGATTGGCACAGGTATCTCCACCGAAATTGCCAGGAAACGAGACTATCGATTATTGATCCTGGAATCCGGTTTCACATCGCCTGAGAACAGAGCAAAAGACGAATATCCGTTCCTTCACATCTATCCTTCATTTCTCATGATGCAACCTGCGCTGGACAATCTCGAATATGTTCGAGGCAAACATCGTCCCCTACTTTTGTTTGCCGGTCAGAACGACACAATCATTCCGTGTGCGCATAGTAAAAGAATGTTTGCCGAAGCATCAGAACCAAAGAGGCTAGTCATCGGTCCACACAGCGAACACAACGACTTCTCCAAAGACTGGAATCTGTACAAAACAGCTCTCGACGACTTCTTGAAAGCAAACCTCAGTGTGGCGAAAACAGCTGAACCCGGGCATTCCACAGATTAAGAATTGATCAGTTAGCTGTCCCAATCGGCCGCAGCCAACAGCAAGAACCAGGCTGAAAGCCAATCTCGCACTACACCCAGTTGAAAGAAGCAGCACAAAGCAATATTTCCAGCTTCGCGAAAAACCCAGCGAAAAATAGCCATTGGATATAAAATACGCATGCGAAAACACATAATTGACGGGCTCTGAGCCAGTCAAGAGCGGCATTTTTTCTAGGGGAATAACAATGAGCGTAAAACAATTCATCGATCATCACTACAGGCACTTCAACGCTGCAGTCGTGAAAGACGCTTCCCAAGCTTATGTGAAACACCTGGAAAACGGTGGCAAAATGCTTCTCACCATGGCAGGTGCGATGAGCACTGCCGAGTTGGGAGTTTCTTTGGCTGAGATGATTCGTCAGGACAAAGTCCACGCGATCACCTGCACCGGAGCCAATCTGGAAGAAGACATTTTCAACCTGGTCGCTCACGATGAATACGAACGAATTCCAAACTATCGCGAATTGACAGCCCAACAAGAAGTTGAGCTACGCGACAGAGGAATGAACCGCGTTACCGACACTTGCATTCCTGAAGAAAGCGCATTCAGAAAGGTCGAAAAACCGCTTCTCGAACTATATAGAAAGGCGGAAAAAGAAGGCGCCCGATATTTTCCTTACGAATACATGTATCAACTGCTCAGAAGCGGTGTGTTGAAAGACGAATACAAAATCGATCCTAAAGACTCATGGCTCCTCGCCGCAGCAGAAAAAAATCTGCCAATTTGGACGCCTGGTTGGGAAGATTCGACGATGGGCAACATCTTCGTCTCTCACATTTGGAAAAAAGAAATCGGCACGTTCAACATCATGAAATCTGGTCTTGAACAAATGCACAAGCTGATCGGCTGGTACATCGAAGAATCAGAGAAAAATTCACTCGGCTTCTTCCAAATCGGTGGCGGTATTGCCGGCGATTTCACCATCTGTGTCGTTCCACTGATCGAACAAGACATCAAAGGTTCGGTCAGATGCTGGGAATACTTCTGCCAGATCTCGGACAGCACCACTTCGTACGGTAGCTATAGCGGCGCCGTTCCAAACGAAAAAATCACCTGGGGTAAAATC
>CAZRMH010000497.1:0-5676 GCA_964600935.1 uncultured Candidatus Obscuribacterales bacterium | reverse complement strand
TTTCATTGCACTTACTCCAGGCTGTGAGTCTGAGACCATTGACGTTGATGAAACCACCGGAATCGAGTTTGTCGAACATTCCCATTTCTTCGAAACTAGAGATTTTTGAATCGTACAAACTGCTTTGTGAATCTCGACCGATGACTATTGCGTTACCCTTATAGAGTTTTAGCTTCGCCCATCCCGTGACACTGGCTTGTGTGGCGTCTATAGCCGTTTTTAAAATTTGCATCTCTGGTGCAAACCAGAATCCGTTGTAACAAAGTTCTGCAAATTTCAGTGACCATTGTTGTTTCATGTGAGCAACTTCTCGGTCCAGCGTCAGCGATTCGACTGCAACGTGAGCCTGCATCAGCAGCGTAGCTCCAGGTGTTTCGTATACTCCGCGTGACTTGATTCCGATGAAACGATTCTCAACAAGATCTACACGACCGATTCCATGTTTTGCTCCGATCTCATTGATCTTTGTCAGCAACTCTGCGGCTCCCAGTTTTTCACCGTTGATTGAAACCGGGACACCACAAGCGAATTCGATGGTCACTTCTTCCGCTTTATCCGGAGCATTCTCCGGATTAGTGGTCCACAGGTAGATATCTTCCGGAGGAGCAGCTGCAGGATCTTCGAGGATGCCGCCTTCGTAGCTGATGTGCATGAGGTTGGCGTCCATCGAGTACGGCTTTTCTTTTGTTACAGGAACCGAAATTCCATGTTTCTTCGCGTACTCAATTAGATCGTTACGTCCTGTGAAACTCCACTCTCTCCATGGCGCGATGATCTGCAGATGCGGCGCCAGTGCTTTGACTGCCAGTTCGAAACGAACTTGATCGTTGCCTTTGCCTGTCGCACCGTGGGCGATGGCGTCGCAGCCTTCTTTCAACGCTGCGGTAATCATGCCTTGGGCGATACAAGGACGAGCGAGCGATGTTCCCATCATGTAGTTGTGTTCGTAAAGGCCATTTGCTTTGATCGACTCGAATACATAATTGCTTACGAAATCCTCAGTCAAATCGTCGATGATGCACTTCTCAGCGCCGGTCTTCATCGCCTTTTCGGCAACTAAACTCAAATCTTCACCCTGACCGACGTTGGCACAGTATGCCACCACAGGAACACCATATGTCTCCTTGAGCCATGTCATGATGCACGAAGTATCGAGACCGCCACTGTAGGCGAGCAATATCTTTTTCATTGTTTCAATTCCCCTAGTTATTTATTCGTCGGTTGTTCTTAAACCGAGAAGCGACTCCAGGTGTTCGACCACCTTTTTCGCAGACATGTCTCGTTGGATCACGAGGAAGATGGTGTTATCTCCGGCAACTGTACCAAGCACTTCAGCCAGGTTGAGGACATCTATTGCCTCTGCCACATGTGCTGCTGCGCCGCTGTCAGTTATGATTACAACCGTAGTTCCTGACCAATCGATTTTTCTTACGAAGCGTTTTACACTTGCAAGCGACGCATGCATCGAATGCTTCGTCGTCGTCGACGAGTCAATATTTTGTTGACTTGCATATCGATAGCGTCCTCCGCTTGCGATTTTTACTAGACCCAGCTCCCGAATGTCCCTTGAAAGTGTCGCTTGTGTTACGCGAACCCCTTCCTTTTTGAGCGCCATCTCTAAATCTGTTTGCGTCCCTATATATTGACTCGCAACTAGATCCAGAATTCTTCGGTGCCGTTCTTCCCTTGTTTGCATAATCATACATACTCCCTGAATAATTATGCACTAAACCTTGTCGAGTGTAACTAAAATGTTACCGCTCTTGTCTGGTTGGCGGCTCAGAGGCGCTCACGACCGGACCGGCGCAGGCCGACTATAGACTGAGGAACAGGCTGGTGACAAGAATATGATTCGCTCTATCATCAGTGGGGTCTGATCTATTGACGTATTGCTGCTGATATCCCACTTCCAAGCGCATTTTGTTATTCATCTGCCGTCCGATGCCTGCATAAATACGATTTTGATCGATTCCTCGCAGTGGACCGTTTGGAACAGTGTTTAGATTGACGAAAAGCTCGTCTGAGACCACCGCATAGAATCTTTCCTTGAGGGGGAGCGCAAATCGCAGCATATATCGTGCTCTCATTGAGCATTCGCCATCAGTATTTTGAATGAAACGCTCCTCGAGTCGGGCTCTGTGTAGGACCTGCAAGCGTTTTCTGATGACGTGCCCAAAGCCCAGTTGCTGAAAGACACGATTCTCTTTAAGGAATTCTGGTTGAAAGTTTCCCACCCAGACATGTCCGAGATATCCGCTCAGTTTTGGTGTGAAACGATAGCCTAGGGCAGACCGCAGAAGTAGTTGGTCCACACCGTTTAGATTGTCGCCCATTCGTGGATTGGCTTCGAAGTAGCCACGAGTCTTTTTGTTTTTGGAAATCGGTACGTCAATATAGACAGGCGTCCACATCTGGAAGGCGTGATCGAGCCTGCCGTTCTGTGATGAACTTGGACTGCTCGATGATGAGTTAGTATTCAGCTCGATGGTCGAAAGCAGACTCTCCTCGTTCGAAGCCGCGGCTTCTTGAGCGAGAGCTCTTTGGCTGAGAGGCTGAAGCATTGAAAGCAGAAACGCCACGACCAGGCAACGGCTGATCCGGTCAGCATAAGCGAATAAAGGAACAGCTGATTTGAAACATCTCGCTTTAAAAGGTCGGCGATGTCTAGACGGGAAATCCAATGTTTGTCTCATCCGATTGCGTGTTTTATCATACCTTGTGCCGAATGGTTTTATTCGTCATCTCTTCGAAATCGGTTTTGCCTGAGAACCTTTCACCGACCAGGTAAAGCTTCTTTTCCTCTGGTGATGCTTACGAACAAATTAGCGATGAACGACGGACTCGATGGTGCGAAGAGCCCTCTCTAGTTCTGAGATTTGGTGCTTGATAGTCTCGATCTGTCGTTCTATTGCTGCTCGTTTTTGATGAAGTTCAGTTTCAGCCAGGTGCAGTGAATCCAGTTGGTGTCTGAGTGCGGTGCGTGCCCGCTGACCTTCATGAGCGGCGACTGGATGATGTGAGTCTCTGGATTGCCCTTCTAACCCAACAAGTAAACTCGCCAACAGAAGCAGTCCCACTATTTGCCACTTTCGTGTCCGAAGAAACATTCTTACCATCCTCTGAGTTCATGCTCGATACTGTTTCTTTTCAATTCTCTGTTTCTCTCTTTACCTGCGTCACCGCCGATGGTGGCGGTTGATAATAGTATGTAATCAATCGATGGCATCCTCTTGGAAGCGCTCGACTACCATTAAATTTAAGCGCCATGAGCGATCATTTAATCTGGAATGATTCTACTTGTTTTGAGTACCTGCTCTGTTTGAGGACCGGAGTGATTGCGCAGCCAGGCTAGTATCATGTCGAAACTCATCTGGCTCAGCCGGCCCTTCTGGAAAATCAAGTGCTCCGCTTCTCCGACCAGAAGAAGTTTCTTGTCCTTACACGGAATACTGTTATAGAGACGAACTGTTGCTTTTGGTTTTACAAGATCGTCTCTGCATCCCTGTACGATAAGGACCGGCGTATGGGCGATCTTCGGCGCGAGCTTGGTTGCGTTGTTCATGAATGACTGAAACTGAAGCAATTCCTTCGCCGATAGATGGAGCCGATTTTGGGGCTCTGATTTCCAGCGATGTCTCAATTGCTCGCTTGACACTGCCTTCTCAACTACCTTCCGGCTAACATCGAACTCTTTATCCGGCGCGAACAATAGTCTTGTTGCGATCGGTAAGATTGAGGCTTTCTGACCGAACCTGTCCGCTGCCGGCACTGAAGCGATAACACCATCTAGTTGATCGGGACATCGAGCGGCCGTAGTGAGAGCGATTGCTCCTCCCATTGATTCTCCCAGAAGGAAAACAGGAAGTCCTGGAAACTCATGTTTCAGTCGAGACAGGAGTCCCTCGGTGTCGACCACGGTTTGCTCAAGATCTAGTTTCGGATGTTTGTTCTTTGTTCTCCAGTGCCCAAAACCTCTGGCATCGAGGGCGAAAACAGCAAACCCTCGTCCGGTAACCCGCTCAGCAAATTCCTCATAAGAGCTCGCGTTGAGACCAAACCCATGCACACAGAGTATGACACCGAGCAATTTCTGCGACGGCTCCGGCAGCCAACCTCTGCCTTCCAGCTCCACAAGATTCAAATGTTCTTGTAGCGGTCCATCAACTGGTCTCGATTCACCAGGGCTGACAAAGTTGAAGAACAATACGATGGTCGCTGCCAAAGTAGAAATCAATCGCGCGCACATTTGGTTCTCTCTTTCTCGATGGGAAGCCATGCTTTAACGCAGTGGTAAGCTCAGTTCAAAATTCGAACTAGCGGCCCAAGTTCGGGTGGAACACAGGTATGGTCTCTGCTATCGAAATAATTGGATTTCTCGCATCTCGAACCACACCGTTTTCGGGTTCAGCTCGAACGGTGCTCGAGTGATCGGAACGCTTTTCAATCACTGGCAGGATCTCGAAAATCGCGAATGCAAAAAGACCTACCCATAAACAGAGATACATAGCTGTAGAGCGCAGAAACTGAATTTCCATGAGTAGTCCCCCTGGTCGACATTGAAACTGTCATTAGCCGATGCGCGAAGCCCAACCATCTGACAAAATCATCATGACCGCAATCTCGCTCCATATGCATCACGCTGGAGGCTGAGGTTTTCGCTAAACAAAAATCATACTCGGGTAGGACATCGCTTGGTGACGATACCCGCAGATTGCTCTCGGCACCAAGCCGCCTGATCGGTCAGCGCCATCTTCGAGCTCGACAATAAGCAGGTTCTCTTCGAGTGGTTAGTTTGAGCCATGCCTTTCTGAATTTTTGACATGGTCAATCAATTGTAGTCGCCATAGAAACATCCGCATTGATAATCACACTTTAGAGTAACTCAAGAATGTAGACTCCGGTGTGATGCGCTTCCACATGAAAGCAGCTTAAATTGTGATGTGTTGATTAGAGCTCGATATTGCATGAGCGAGTTTAAGTTTCGGTCTCTAGATTTGGACAGAGAGTGCCAACAACTTTGATTGCCCGTGGAGGAGACAACCGGTGAACTACTTGGACGATGAATACGAGTTTATGACACGACGATTAATGCCATTTTTGCGAAACCACTGGCATCTAATCGACAAGCCGGAAAAACATTCTGGCGAGCCTGATGGCAGACTGTCAATCGAAGAGATTCGCGATGCCTATGATGATGCTCTGCGGAGAGGCCGAAGCTATGCCTCGAAGATGTTGTATGCCCTCATCGTACGATACGAGCCGTTGTGCCGCTCACATCGCGAAGGGTTCTGGAGTATCGATGAGCTCACTGCGGGCATCTCGCAGGCCGACGTCTCCGTCTACGCTCAGATGGTCAGACCCTCGTTTCGGCTTCGCGATGGAGTTCCAGCTCCGAAAAAATGGATGTAACTACTGACTTAATGTTGTTCCGTTTTCGCTCTTCCATAAGAGGTAGTTCGTGATTATTGGACAGAATGACTTTGAAGGACCATTTACTAGCGCTGCTGAGCTCAAAGATCTTCCAGGCGTGTACGTCGTCTTGTGCGACTTGGCGGATGATAAATACGACGTTCTGGCAGTCGATTACTGTACTGAGAGTGTCCGCCGAAAGCTGATGGACAACGCTGACCATGATATCTGGATCTACTCCTGTAAGGGACGACTTTTGGTTGCAGC
>CAZRMH010000496.1:0-5691 GCA_964600935.1 uncultured Candidatus Obscuribacterales bacterium | reverse complement strand
AGTTCGCTCGGTAATTGGTTTTGGCAGCCTTCTGCCCACTGGTGATGTCTTCGCCATATTGATGTTCATGCGCGTCGCTGTCAGTGAGGAGCTGGCTCAGCGCTGCACTCTTCTGGCTCAGGCACTTGAGGTGTCCGTCAACAAACTGCGTGCCGGCAAAAGCAAATCCGCTCGAATCCTCGTGGCTGCTGGGGCTAGAGGCAGCGAGCGGATGCGTAATTTGCTGGGCGAAACACATAGACCAACCTTTGTCTCGACTATAGAAGAGGCTCTTCGCTGTATCGAAAAAGAAAACTTTGATCTGATTGTTTGCGGGACTAGCTTTGATGAGTCCCGAATGTTCGATTTGCTTCGAGAGGTGAAGCAGCAAGCGAACGAACGGGCGAAGCCCTTTATCTGTTTCCGTCAGGCGCAATCATTTTTGGGTGATCGAACCGAAGGTGCAATTCCTATTGTGGCCAGCGCGCTCGGGGCTGCCTGCTATATAGATGGGGTCGAAATGTCTGATTCAGAACTGCTTGAGACGTTGCACGCTTACCTGCCGGAAAGAATTTGGGATACGGTCGGCTTTAGCAGTTAGGCTGAAGCATTGGCAGTTAACCTCGCCGTCGTTTTCCGCCTTAAATCATTGACACTGGCTCGTGGTTCGAGTAAAACTCAAAGAGACGGTTCTGGCGCGAATCGTTGCAAATTCCCAAAAGCAAGCATGTGGCTTGTAACAAAATTGAAAAAACTCTCTCGTCGAAGAGTCGCAGAGGAGGCGGCTCGGTTCATGGCGACCGGATTGGATGCTGAATATATTCATGCCAAAGAACGTGCAATCATGATGCTCGGAGTATCTAGCAGCAGCCGGATGCCTTCCAATCGGATGATTAAGGAGTACATCGGTCGATTCACGAAAGCGGAGCTTGGGGAAGTCGAGTTTCGGCGCCGATTGACCGAAATGCGTCAAATAGCTCACGACATTATGATTGCGATCGAACATTTTGATCCTTTTCTAATTGGTAGCACCCGTAGTGGCGAGATAAGAGCATCCTCTGACATTGATATTCATGCCTACTGTGATGATTTCGAGGAATTGAAGCAGTCTCTGCGCGAATGGGGATATGACGAGGTCGAGGAAGAACTGGTCGAAAACGCCAAAGGTAGTTTTGTGCACTTAAAGTGGATAGAAAAAGGTTACCCTGTCGAGATTACGGTTTACTCCTGGAGTTGGAGAGACATAGTGCTCTACTCTTCGGTTACTCAGAAGCCAATGAAGCGAACTGATATCAACGGAGTCAAACGACTTTTAAGTTGATTTGCCCATTCTCAATCTGTCGTTCACCCTATATTTACTGTTCCCCGCTATGATAAGGATGCGGAGGATCGTTGTATGTCAGAGAAAATTGTTGTACTCGGTGCCACGGGATACGTCGGTACGAGGTTGGTGACGAAGCTCTTGCAAGCCGGCAAACAGGTCCGTGCTACTTCTCGAAACCTTGGAAAGCTAAAAGGGCGCCACTGGTCGAAGGATCCCAACGTAGAATTAGTTGAGGCTGATGTCCTTGACGAGAAGTCATTGGCACACGCCCTTGACGGATGCTCGGTGGCATACTACTTGGTTCATTCGATGAACAAGCAAACTCGTGACTTTGCAGATGCCGATAAGAAGGCTGCCGAGAATATGATTCAGGTCGCTGAGAAGGCAAAAGTTTCGCAAATAATTTATCTGGGTGGATTAGGAGACGATTCGCCGAGCTTGAGTAAACATCTTAAGTCTCGTTTTGAAGTTGGCAAAGTTTTGCAGTCGGGCAAAGTCCCCGTCACCAGTCTGCACGCTGCGATGATAATCGGCTCCGGAAGCGCGTCTTTCGAGATTTTGAGATATCTCGTGGAACGCCTGCCGATAATGATCACACCCAAGTGGGTTTCCATTCCGACCCAACCGATTGGAATTGCCAATGTCTTGACCTACCTGGAAGGCTGTCTGGGGCGAGAAGAGACATTTAATCGTTCCTTTGATGTCGGTGGTCCGGATGTGTTGACTTATCGTGAGTTGATGGAAATCTATGCAGATGAAGCAGGTCTGGAAAAACGGGTTATCATTCCGATTCCATTATTCACACCCCGGTTGAGTTCCTATTGGATTCACCTCGTCACCCCTGTACCTGCGTATCTCGGACGCCCACTGGCTGAGGGCCTTAAGAATATTACCGTTTGCCGAAACAACGACATACAAGACATCGTAAAACAAGATTTGCTCACGTGTCGGGCTGCGGTTAGAAAAGCTCTAGACAGAACGCAGTATCATAAAGTCGAAAGTCACTGGACTGATGCTGGCAAGGTCTGGCCTGTCGCATGGAGCAGTGAGACCGATGAGAAGTGGGCTGGTGGAACAACATTCGAAGATAAACGAAGTGTTGTTTTAAATAACACTCCTGAAGAAATCTGGAATCCACTCGTGAGAATTGGTGGTGCTACTGGATATTATTACGGTGACTGGTTGTGGCGGTTACGTGGTGTCATGGACAAGCTGATCGGCGGAGTGGGTTTGCGCCGAGGACGAAGAAGCCCTGATGAACTCTCGCTTGGAGACGCCCTGGATTTCTGGCGAGTTAAGGATATCGTTAAAAATGAGGCACTGCTTTTGGTGGCAGAGATGATTCTTCCTGGCGAAGCAGTTTTAGAATTCCGAATCAAAGAGTTGGAACCTGGAAAGTGCGAACTCACTCAAACGGCTAAATTTCTGCCAAAAGGATTGCTAGGGTTGATGTATTGGTACGCGGTCACACCGCTCCACGACTTGGTATTTGACGGTATGCTTCTGGGTATCGCTCAAGCTGCTAATCGCAATTCATGCAATAATCCGCTGGAAAAATTGACGGTTGCTCGAGCTCACAAATAATCTCACAAGCTTTGGCATGATAAAGTTCACAACCTTGGGATGATAACAAAGAAGTTCAGAGATCAAGGATTAGGCGTCGCTCTCGCGGCTATCGTTGGAAGTTTGATTTTTGCAATCCAACCAGCAATTGCAGAGACCTCAGACGTTCGCCTTAGCGACATGACCGATCAGGGTCTGGCTGATCGATTTTCTGAAATTAAGGATTGCCAGTCGCTCAACCTGAATCGAAACATGGGTGTGACAGATGCAGGAGTGAAACTTCTGGCACGCTGTACCAGGCTTTCGAAACTTAACCTCAGTAACACATCTGCTACTGATGCGGCTCTAGATACGCTTGTCGAAATAAAGTCGCTCAGGGAATTGGCTTTAAACTTTTTGAAAATTTCCGACGGTTCTCTTGAGAAGTTGAATAAGTTTGAGCAGTTGACTAGTTTGGGGTTGGCTTTTACTTCCGTTTCCGATGAAGGTTTGGCACACATCGAGAACCTTCCCGAGCTTGATTCAATCTATTTGGATGCCACCAGAGTTACAGATAATGGACTTAAGGTATTGGCTCGCATGCCAAAATTACGCATGCTGAGTTTGAATCTGACATCCGTTACGGGATGTGGGTTTGAAGCGTTCGCAGGCAGTGACAATCTAAAAGAAGTCTCCCTCGAGAGTGCAAAGGTGACAGATGACTGTTTGTCCGCTATAGCTAAAGTTTCCGGACTTCGGCGATTGAACCTGAATTCAGCGAGAATCACCGGGTCTGGCTTGAACGCATTTCAGAATCATGCATTTCTGGTCGAGCTTGATCTCTATCTGAGTTCGATCAGTGACGAAGGCGTTGTGTCACTATCCAAGATACCGCATTTGAAAAAATTGAACCTGGGCGGGACCGAGATTACGGCTGCTGGAATCAAGAGTTTGAAAGAGTTAAAAGAACTCGAGACCTTGACTTTAACGGATCTTAAGTTGGATCAAGATGCAGTCGATCATTTGGCTAGCATTCCCACACTCAAGCAGCTCTTCTTAACGAAGAAGTGCATTAAAAGTCGTTTTGTCAAAGACCTTCAAGAACGTTTGTCCGGTTGCAATATAGAGCTCGAGGAAACGGATTAACTGTCCAGTGGGCGACTGTCTTCGCTACCTTTTAGATCAGGGCTGCTCAAGATTTGCCAGCCCGCTCAATTTGAGCGACTCTCTTGCTGGCTTCTCGCGCGATGAATCGCCAGAAGCGATTCGGCATAAGTCTTTTAAATCGCCAGAGAAATTGTGCCTCTGATGGCAGCACCACATATAGTTCATCTTGACTCATTTTGATTAATGCGGTGGTGGCGACACTCTCCGCCGTCAGTTGCGAAAGCTCCACGAGCTGTTGTGCGAGGCGATTGTCGGCTGGCGAGCCTAATGCCTCTTTACCGATGTTGGTGCGGACGTAGGTCGGCATCAGCACGGAAACAACTACTCCGTCATCGATCAGTTCGCTGCGCAGGCATTCGCTCAGTGCGACTACACCCGCTTTTGACGTGCTGTATGCGGACATCCGAGGCGCGGCCACGAATGCCGCGGCGCTGGCGATATTCAAAATGTGACCTGATTTTTGTTTCTTCATTATAGGGACGAACAGATGACAGCCGTTCACCACTCCCATCAAATTGACCTCGATTACTTTGCGAAAAGTCTCGATCGGCACCTCATGCATAAAGCCACCGCAACCAATACCGGCATTATTGATACCAATATCGATACCACCGTTTTGCTGTTCAAAATCCTTTACGGCAAATTCGAAGTTGCTGTAGTTGGAAACGTCGAAATTGTAAGGAACCGCCATTCCGCCCGCGGAGTGAATTTGTTTAATCGCTGTGTCCAGTCCCTCCTGATTGACGTCGGTAATGCCGATTGTCCAGCCGGCTCCGGCTAGTTCCCGCGCGAAGGCTAAGCCAAGACCGTTGCCGGCGCCTGTAATGAAGGCGCGCTTGCCGGGATACTTTCGGGCAAATCGTTCGAGATGTAGGGATGGAGGCACTGTCGATTCCGAGATTCGCTGGTCGTGAACATCATAAACCATTCAAATATCCCTAAGCTTAGGGATGTCTGAGGCGACTGTCTCGTGCTTCAATTTAAGGAGACCGTTGAAAGAGAGACTATGAACTTTAAGGATTATGTCGATGAGGTGAGCAAAAAACATCCGGAGTTAGCCGGGCTGAGCGGTTGCGGCAATTTGGACCGGGCGTTCAGGCATCTCGCTTCACTCGGCTTTGTTTTAGCTGAAATGGAGATCGTCGCCCAGGACGAGTTTACTCTCGATGTTCTCTTGCCATTTGCTGGACAAGATAAATTTCTGGTTTTAGGAGTAACCTGAGTAGGCAATTTGACGGCGGTCGCCGTCAATGAATTCAAGCCTTCCGCCGATCAACTTTTGCAATGGCACCTCGCCCAAGGATGGCAGCCGCAGGTTTCCGCGCTGGTCGGCGGGGATAGGATTTTGGGACATGCCTGCAGTTTATTAGAGTGACGAAGCGTGTTAAGATCGCGGTCTTGAGTTTCTTCTCTGGATATCGGTCTAATGGAACTCTTGAATCGCCTTACCCGGTCTTCAATAGGTTCGTTCGCGATGTTGGCTTCGCCGAGGCACGATACCGTCAGTGGTGTCGATCGAATTTCGAAATGGTTAGCTGCTTCCGATGCTGAACGGTATCAGGCGTATTCCTATTCCTATCCGCATAAAACTGCTTATCGCGACTTCGCCAAACCTGTGGACTTAAAAACCGCCTGGTCTAACGAAAAACGGGATGCGCTCTTTCTCTATGTGCACATTC
>CAZRMH010000495.1:0-5694 GCA_964600935.1 uncultured Candidatus Obscuribacterales bacterium | reverse complement strand
AGATCGAACAAGTCGATGTGATTTTCTCCCGACCGCGTGCGGAGGAGAGCAAAGTCATTACGATCTACAAGAAAGCGATCGTAACTTATGGCGAAGGGAATATGTCGGCTGAAGCCTTTCTGTCGACGCTGCATCTGCGACCGGTTAGTTCGGAAGAACTTCCGGCGGTAGAGCCTGGTCCATTCAGAGAGCGTCGTTTGCTGATTTGCGAACGCATCGAAAATCTTCGCAAAAATGGAACCGGTGTGAAGCCGTTCCAGACCATTTTTCAATCGATTGAAAGTGCCATCAAGAGTGGTGACACTGATCAAATTAAATACAGATTACAGGATATCGAAGACAAACTCACAGCTCAGGAAGAACAGGTGGCCATCGCCAAAAGAACGGCTCTAGGGCGTGGATTGACCGTTAAGTCAAGTTCGACCAGTAAAGCCGACACGACTCGCGCGAGTGGCAAAGAAGATAAGGATAAGGATGATAATGATCTGGAGCGACTGAAAAGAAACTTTCGAGAAAATTCCGGACTTGCCATTCGACGGATCCACAACTCCGAAAATGCAGGTAAGCTCATTGATTTGAAGCGAGTGATTGACGAGCGCATGGCTAGCGGTCGAACCGGCGATGTAAGACAATCAATAGAAGACTTTTGGAAACTGGCAGGACCAGATATTTCCAAGAATTTTCTGCGTCGAGACGAAAATCCAGTTAGACCGTTTCAAGGAGTGAGCGAACGCTTCAATAAATTTCGAGAAGACCGCGGTGATTAGTGAGTGACGACATATACAGCGAATCCGAATCGACTGCTCCCAACACTGGAAGTGGCAGAAATTCCGATGATCAGGCAAGCGCTGTTGGAGTTCGAAACGATCCCCTGGTCGGTACCATTCTCGATGACCGGTTCGAAATCGAAGAGGTGCTTGGCACGGGCGGCGCCGGGGTTGTCTATAAAGCTAATCAGTTGAGGGTAAATCGCCACGTCGCCATTAAAACGATCCGGATGCAGGTCGATAGTGACGTGATTCGGGAACGGTTTCAGCGCGAGATCAACAGTCTTTGTGTGCTCAATCATCCCAATATTGTTACCGTATATGATTGCATCTTCGGGTGGGACGGCCAGCCGTACGTCGTAATGGATTATTTAAAAGGACTGGCTTTAGACGCGCTGCTTAAGCGTGATGGGGCCATGGACCTCAACAAATTCGCGCGCATCGCTTTGCAGATCGTCAGTGCGCTCGACCACGCTCACAAAAAAGGGATTGTTCATCGCGATTTGAAACCTGGAAATATTGTTCTAATTGATGATGACACCGATATCGTCAAAGTCGTTGATTTCGGGCTCGCCAAGCTCACTCACGACCGCAGTTTGACCAAGACCGGAGAACTCTGGGGCAGTCCTCCGTACATGAGCCCGGAGCAAGCACAGGGAGAGCCGTCTGACACTCGTTCCGACATATACTCTCTGGGCACGGTTATGTACGAAATGCTGACCGGAAAGGATCCCTTTTTCGAGGTCGTCAGCGTCTACGAGTTGATTCAGGCGCACGTATCGACTCCTCCGCCGAAGTTCTCAGAACGTGATTTGCAATATAAAATTCCGTTTGCAGTTGAAGACACGATTATGAAATGTCTGGAGAAGAAACCAGAAGATCGTTTCCAATCAGTTGGAGAATTGCAGAGCTCGCTTGTAGAGGCACTTTCCGGGCAGCTTGAAGGCGCGTCTCGCGATTATTTGTTGCGTTTCACCACGCGCCACGTCAGTCGTGAGCCTCTACTAGAAGCACGCAGCAGCTCGACCGAGCGAGTTTCGCGTGAGCAACTCGCCATCACACAAAATGATCCGTCCGCTTATCCGGCGAAAAGTCAGCCGGTGTCGGTAAACAGTAGATTCAAACATAGTTCCGGTCCGGATGTTCGATGGATACCGTGGACAATCGCTGCTTGTTCTCTGCTTCTTGCCCTCTCTCTTGGCGTCGTGGTGTGGAATCTTCTTGATCGAGTGCAAGCTGTACCGCCTCCTGTAATCGCGGATCGAAAGCCAAACTCCTCTGACGTGAGCGATCCGAAAAATAGTTCTGTTGAATCGAAATCATTGACCAATGCGCCACTACCAGTGGTGACTAGTGAAACCTCGGTGGAGAAACCGGCAAGCTCGTCACGCCTCGCACAAGCGCGAAAGGCTCGAGCAAAGACCGAGACCAATACTATGTCTGTCAATTCGAAGAAGAAGTCGCGTGGGCACGCGACCGCCAATATCGCCGCTCCGAAAGCAAAAACAGTGAAAACGAACGAGGATCCCTGGAAAACATTGAGCACTTTGCGAAAAAAAGATGCTCACTAATCTTGACGTTGGCTGTTCGCGTCTTTCGAAGAGTGAATTTGACTCGGGAGATGACTACACCGTCGCGAGATAGGTTTCTCGAATCACTTTTGCTCGTGCTTCCATTTTTACAGCGCTAACTCGATTGCCCAACTCACGCAAAGTGATTGCATAACTCTCAAGCATGTTTACCAGTTCCAAACCTTCGCGTCCACGCGAAAGTGTGTAAACATCAACGGCTTGCCTATAGATGTTGTCAGCCTTCTCGTGCTTGTTCTGCAATTGATAGACATGACCTAATCGTGCCATCGCGTATGCAACCTCGACATGCCGGGCTCCGAGTTTCAAACTTCGAAGCGCGATAACCTTCTTGCAGAGAGATTCTGCATCAGCGAAATCATCTTGGGCAACGATCACCTCGACCAGTGTTTCGAATGAAGAACACACATCGGCGTGGTCGGCGGGAAATCGTTCGTTGCGGGTTTCATAGGCCTTCTCGTAGTATTCACGCGCATCTTCGAGATTCTCTTGCAAATAGGCGACTGCTCCAAGTTTATTGTAAGTGGTAGCAACATGTTCGTGTTCATCGCCAAGAATGTCGAGTTGCATCTTCAACGCCCGTTTGAAGTTGCGTTCGGCTTCTTCTAACTTCCCTTGCTCGAAGAACAGCTGTCCAAGCTCGCAGAGGCTGTTTGCTACTTTTGGATGATCGTCGCCGAATGTATGTTCGCGAAGCGCAAGCGATTTGATCGCTGAATCTTCAGCGTCTGTGAAATTACCCAAAGCTTGCAGGCAACGTGTAATATGATCGAGCACATCGGCAACGTTTGGATGCATCTCACCGAACGACTTCTTATAAATGCTCTCCATGCGGCGCCAGAGAAAAAGTGCGCTGTCGTAATCTCCGATTTGTTCTTTCAACTCTGCCACATTCGAGATCAGATTTAGCAATTCTTCCGAATCTTCACCGAGCGAATCTGTTTTTATATCCAACGCTTTTTGCATGAACGAATCCGCTTTATCAAGTCTGTTTTGTTTTTGATAAACCAGAGCGAGGTTCGCCAGACTGTCGGCTGTATCTGCGCTGGTCGTGCCAAACAGTTTCTTCTGTAAAATGAAGAGTCGAATCAGGACACTTTCGGCTTCATCATATTTTTCTTGCGTTCTATAAGTAGCGTCCAGATGTTTGAGGCTGTCGATCAACTCTTCATCACTGCTGCTGTCGCCCTTCTCGAAGATCTCCGTGGCGCGAACACATATCAACTCCGCTTCGTCATGACGTTCAGTTTCAAAATACAATGCGGTTAGTCGATCGAGTGTCTCAGCAACATCCGGATGATCTGCGCCAAAAACGTTTTCGCGAATCTCGAGGCAGAGACCTAGAAGTTCTTCAGCTTCGTGGAATTTTCCTTGCATCTGCGCCACACGCGCCATTCGATCATAAGTTGGAAGCAACTCTTGATCGTCAAATTGCAGTGCTTCTTTTTGCAGACGCAGAATGCGGTTTAACAATAACTCTGCTTGCGTGAACTGCCCCTGCATTTCATACATCTCGGACATGCCTTCCATGTATGGTATCAAATGCGGTTGCCGCGATTCAGGGATGTTATCCATCTCAAGCCACAGTTTTTCATAAGCTGTTTTGGCATCAATCAAACGGTTTTCTTTCAGAAAAAGATTGGCAAGATTGCCTCTGGCAGCCACAACATCAGCGTGCGAAGCGCCCAGTTGATGCTCGCGAATTTCGATGCAACGTTCATATAGTGGTTCGCATTCAGTCCAGCGTTCGTCTTCATCGAGTGCACTGGCCAGTGCAAATAAAACATCGGCGACAGCGACATGTTCGGGGCCAAGTACGGCTTCTCTCAGCTCGAGGCACAGGCGATAAGCCTCTTCAGCACCTTTAAAATCGTGCTTAACATGCAGAAGGCGACCGAGATCGTAGAGACATTTCGCTTGCGCAACGCGTTGATCGCCAGGGTCTGATTCGAAAATTTTGATCGCTGCTCTGGCTGTAGCCTCTGCTTCATCCAGTTTTTCCAGATTGAAATAAACCGTGCAAAGTCGCGAGAGTGTGGCTGCGACTTCTTCGTAAGGCGAGTTGCGATATTGGTCGCGAACCCGCGCGCAGCGTTCGAGAAAGGGTTCGGCTTCCTGGTAATTTTCCTGGTGGCACAAAACGTCGCTAAGTTTGTCAAGCGTCAGCGGGATTCTCAGATCATCCGGTTCGAAGTTCTCTGTTTCTTTCAGCGCTCGGCGCCAAAGCATTTCTGCTTCCTGGTAATTGCCGTACTCCAGCGCATAATCCGCATCGGCTTTCAGATGACTCCATCTGGTACTCATTGCCGCCATCCCGTTTCTGAAAAGTGGTTAATTAGCATAGGATAACAGACCAGATCGACGGGGTAAGGGCTTCGCGCAAATTTTTCAAATAATCAGAACAAGTTGTCAATCACAAACGCGAGGCTGTTTGAAGTAAACTCTGTGAATGTTCCTGCCCGCTGCGCATTCTGGACATTTTTGCAGGTCCAAAAACTGTGATGCTTTTCGAGGTGGCTGATGTCAGGGAAAAAGGTTGCGTCTGTCACTAATATTAGTGAACAAATCCAATCGGCGAATCCAGATACCACGCTAAAGCTGCTCAATGAGCTGCTCGAGCGACTTATTGAGACAGACACACGGCTGCTGGCGATTGCGGAACTGCATGCTCTGGCTGATTTGTGTGCAGAAAAACGGTTGGCTCAGCTAATCTTGAGATCCGTCGATGTGCCTGGTCTGGAGCGTCCTATTCGACTGTTCTTGACACCTGCGGTGTTTTCGCCTGAGATGTGGGGGCAGACTTTTGCCGAAGGATTACTAAAAGTCCCCGAACAATTCGGCGGAAAACGAGTCGTCGAATTAGGCACCGGCTCAGGTTGGATCAGTCTTCTACTGTTGACGAAGACGCAAGTCAAAGAAGTAATCGGCCTCGACATCAATCCAGTCGCCGTCACAACTGCTCGTCTAAATATGTGGTTGAACGGTACGCTTGCTGATGGCACGCTCGTTTTGAGCCAGGCTGGTCTGCCGATTGTCGAATCTTTTAAGGCGTTGGAATCAGATCTTTTGACGGTGATTATTGACTCGAAAGAACGTTTCGATCACATCATCGGTTGTATTCCTCAAGTGCTGCATCCCGGGCGCGACGAGGATGATGAGGATCTCGAGCAACGTTTAAACGAACGCGATTTATATGACCTGAGTAATTACTGCTTCGAGCAAGGCATTCTGGAGGATCGATTTGGACTGCCTCTGATTGCGCGCGCCCTGGAACAATCGCAATTGTGTTTGAAGCCCGGCGGTAAAGTCACTCTGATTCTTGGTGGAAGACCGGGACC
>CAZRMH010000494.1:0-5696 GCA_964600935.1 uncultured Candidatus Obscuribacterales bacterium | reverse complement strand
ATGTCGCCACATATCACAAACATATTGAAATAGCGCTCGACCACAAACCGCATTTGATTGTTGACGATGGAAGTGACCTTGTTGCCACGCTCATTCAAACACGAAAAAATCAAATTGCCGATGTGATCGGCAGCACGGAAGAAACCACTACTGGTATCACCCGTTTGCTCGCCATGCAAAAAGACAAACAGCTTCCGTTCCCAGCAATGGCAGTGAATGATGCTCAAACCAAGCACATGTTCGACAATCGCTACGGCACCGGACAGTCAACTCTCGATGGTATCATCCGTGCTACCAACCGTTTGTTAGCTGGAAGAACCGTTGTCGTCGTCGGATACGGCTGGTGCGGCAAGGGCACAGCTATGCGCGCACGCGGCATGGGTGCCAACGTAGTGATTTGCGAAATCGATTCTATTAAAGCTGTCGAAGGCGTTATGGACGGTTTCCGCGTCATGCCTATCGCCGAAGCAGCAGAGATCGGAGACGTGTTCATCACCGTCACCGGCAACCGCCACGTCATCGATGGCCCGCACTTCGCGAAAATGAAAGAAGGCGCGATCGTTTGCAACTCCGGTCACTTCGATCTGGAATTGAATCTCGATGCGCTTGCAAAAGAATCGACATCAAGAAAAGCGGTTCGTCCTTTCATGGAAGAATTCACTCTGAAGAGCGGAAATCGCGTTTGCGTTTTGGCAGAAGGTCGTTTGGTCAACCTAAGTTGCGCCGAAGGTCACCCTGCCAGCGTAATGGACATGAGCTTCGCCAACCAGGCTCTTTCACTCGAATACCTGGTCAAGAACAAAGCAGACCTCACACCAGGCGTTCACAAACTTCCTGCGCAAGTAGATCACGAGATCGCCGCCTTGAAGCTCGCCTCCCTCGGCGTAAAAATCGACAAACTCACACCCGAGATGGTGGAATACATGAACTCCTGGCAGATGGGAACGTAATCGTTCCAGCCTTAAATTCAGTAAAAACAAAGAAGACGCTCGGTATGCCGGGCGTCTTCTTTTTATTCAACCGTGCTAGCGGTAAGGGCTTCAAGTACATCAAGCACGACAGATCGACTCTGACTTGCAAATTACCCGCTAGAGAGTGATGTCACTGGTGATACCACCCGCAAGCGAATGAACCTACTTCAATAGCGAGGAATATGGACTGTCACCGCGAGATCGAGATGCCGTGGACAATACCTCCAGCACACCGAAAAATCTCGATTGCGAGTTCGTTTAAAAAGCCTCTGGATTGTTACTCAATACCTGCGCACGTTCTGAATCGTCAGCTTGCCGAGCGCGAAGGTTATAGCTAGTCCAAGCAAATATGTGGTCCAAAACATTGAGCCACCAAGTTGACCCGACACGGTTTTGAGTGTTTGGAATAACCAATCCAATACGGCGATGTCGCATATGGATTGAGCCCAACACAGTAAGCCGACCGTCAGGAAGACGTTGTTGAATAAGGTCCAAATTAATGGCTTTTCGTCGAATCTTATGGCACCGACTCGAAGCTCGATTTCTCCAAGAGCGACGTTCCAGCAAAACCATATAATAAAAAACAATCCGACGAGGAAGCCTGGTAAATTTGATAGATGATCCATCGCTTTCCTTCTTCGGCATAACGTTCAACCCTAACTCAATTAAACTACCCGATTGTCAGTAGAATTGAATTCTTAGCTAATATGTAAGAGTTTCATCTGGCTGAACATACTCGCCTAATTAATACGCCTCGCGCCGAGGCAACCGTCTGAAAGCGGCGCCAGTTTCTTACTCTGCAAGTTTTTTCGGACTTTTCCGAAATCTCTGAATGCCTGTCGTAGTTATAGAACGACATTACATTGGTATTACCAGCAGTATCAGTCACCTTCGCTCTACCGCAAGCATCACTGACTCACCCTGTCGTGGATTTCATTGACTGAATCGGAATTACCACGGTCAACAAAAATGCAGACCGCGACTGGGTCTGCATTTAGAGTTTGATTTTCACTGAACTCTGAAAACGACGTTCTCAGCGATTCAGACTCGATTTCATCGAGCGTTTAATTGATCTTTTGGAACATGTATCCGATTCCACGTGCCGTGAGAATCAGATCCGGATTCGATGAATCCTCTTCCAGCTTCGAACGCAATCTGCTGATGTGCACATCAACAACCCGGGTATCGATGCGGTGATCCGGAGGATAAGCCCAGACCTGTTGAAGAATCTCACCGCGAGAAAATGGCCTGCCGGAGTTAGTCACCAGCAGCTCAAGCAAGCTGAATTCCATTCCGGTTAAACGAATACGCTCATTTTTTCGAGTAACCTGACGCTTATTCAGATCGATTTTCAAATTGCCGATCGTAATAACGTTGGTGCTCTTACTCTGACCAGCCTCTTGTTGACGCTCTACTGTTCTTCTGAGAACCGCCTTGATACGAGCTTCTAGCTCGCTCGGGCTGAACGGTTTGACGACGTAATCGTCAGCACCGATTTCCAATCCTTGTATACGATTAGAAACATCGGCGACCGCGGTCAACATAATAATAGGGGTGTCCGACGTCTTGCGAATTTCGCGGCAGACTTCGTAGCCGTCCATTTTAGGCAACATCACGTCCAATATCACCAGGTCTGGTTGGAAACTATTGAATTGATCCAATGCTTCCTGTCCGTCAGCGGCTGTCGCCACGTTATAGCCAGCTAGCTTTAAGCGTGTTTCGAGGATACGTCTAATAGACGCTTCGTCATCAACCACGAGAATTTTCTCTTGGTCGTTATTGGTCTCAGCCACGGTCTTACTCTCTTCCAAGTTTCCAAACATTTCTATAGCCCGTTCCGTTTGCTCGGTATTTGTCGACTAACTACCTATCTCGCCGATCGAAAGGAGCTTCTGATGAAGCATTTATCAGCGCAACTTTCTGACGAGCCTGAGATCCGCATGACACCTTAACAACTGTAAGACCGCGAACAGGCTCTTCGCGTCCTGAGTATATAACATCCTTCCATGGTTCACAAAAAAACGTAGCAATCCCAATCAATTAATTAGGTTCATGCGACCGAGAAACCATCAAGAACGAGATTAACTGCAATTTATCAAAACCCGCATGACCACAACGCTTGAAGTTGAATCGCGCCCCTTAGATTCTTAAAACGAGATAACAAATCGGCAAAATATAATGTCCTCGTGTGTTTTCGAGATTCAGGATCCCTGTGATCGGTTTTCTGTGCGTGACTTATGCCCATTTGACAACTCGCGTAAACCTCGACAATGTCTGATATGCGCAGATCCCCATTTATATGACTGCCGAGATCACAACACACATAGAAAGAGATTTCATGCGCTATAGAACGAAGATCGCACTAGGTTTAGGCACTGCCTCCGATACCACTAGTGGTAGCAACTTGACATGCGTCGATTGCCGATGTTTAGCACCAAATACGGTTGTCAATCAGCCACCGTAAACAACCCGCAACATTAGCCTAGGCTTGCTTTAGCCTGTCCCTGCCCGGTTTTCGGCACGCAAGTAAAAACTGGGAAAAACCTATGGATCGTCTTAAAAAAGGTGAGTACACACGGTAGCGAGTCATGTTACTATGCTGACCTGGTCGGACCAGTACCGATTAACTTACTAGTTTGCATTTTTAGACTCGAGTCGTTGAGATAGTTGTCGGGAGACATAGAGGGAGAGTGGAATGAATAAGCCTACGTTGAGCGTAGCTCTGAGCGTGTCACTGGCGCTCGCACAGGCTGGATGGCAAGTTGCACAGTCTAGATCCGGAGCCATCTGGCAGCAGATGTCCGGCACTACAGCTGCTGCGTCGACACAACCAGTTAAAAAGAACGCAGTAAAAAGTAAAGCCAAAGTCGCTTCGAAGAGTGCAGTAGTTGCTAGAGCGACTAAGCCTTCACCGGCGGTATCACATAGTATTGAAGAGAGTCACGCACTTCTCTTTCTCTCAGGAAAAGACAAGAGCGCTAACGCCATAGGCGGTGGTCCTGCTCCAGCAGCGGCCCTCTCTATCCATCCGTCATTACCTACCAACGTCGAGACGTCGCCACTTGCGGCTGCTGAGCCGGCTTCGACAAATCCCTCAGTCGATGTAGCTAGTGAGATTCCAATCGACGAAAGTCTCAAATCCATTGAATCCGCTCCAGCCAGAAGCAATGACCTGCTTGCCCAGTTCACTGCCGATAATCTAGTGGCCCAAGGAACCGACGTCGGTATTCCAGCGAGTCCGATACCACCTGTAGTGACAGGGACCGTCGACTTCGAAGAATTCAAACCAACTAACTCAATCGACCTCAAGGTCTCACGTTCAAGAACCTTCAAGTTGAGAAATAAAGTTGTCCGTACCTCTATAAGCGATCCTGGCGTCGCCGAACCAGTAATCGTTGCTGAGAACCAAATGGTTCTTCTTGGCAAAGCCCCTGGTCGCGCCACTCTCGTTCTCTGGGATGACGCCGGCAACTCTTCCGCGATCGATCTGCGCGTTTCCCGTGACTACACTGGATTGCAATCGACGCTACGCGAAATCGATCCTCGCATCATCGTAAAAACATATTCCGTCGGTGGTTCTGATCGTCTCATCCTTCTAGGTGATGTCGATCACGTCGAATCTGTAATCAGAGCATTCGCCGCTGCCAACGTCTATATGGATGACCGCGGCATGAACATCCAGATTGCAAACAACAGAATCATCGGTGCTCGTGTCGGTGAGACCGGCGCAACTGGTGGTGGTGGTGGCGGCGGACAAACCGGTCAGCTAGCGCAGCTCAACACTGTTGATCGCTATACCTTCTTCCCTAACTACAACAACAACGTCAGTCTGGCTCAAGGCATCACCTCCGATGGTGGTCGCGTAACCAGTCTCGTTAAAGTCCGTAAAGTTCCTCTGATCGCGTTGCACGTAACGTTCATGGAAATGAACACCAACGCTGCTCGTTCACTAGGCGCCACACTCGGTCTTAACTTTTCAGGTGGTGGATTCGGATTCGGTATCGGTGGTGGCGGCACTCAAGCTGGTTTTGCCCCTCCGGGAAGTTACCTCACGACGCTTCCAGGTGCGTACCAGACGCTCCCGACCAACACACTCGGTGGAACACCGTATGGCTCCCCTCGTGCGTACAGTACCTCACCAGTATTGTTCTTTGATCCGACGACCATAAGCTCGCAGCTTCTCGGAGTTGGTCAACCAATCTTCGCTCAAGCGTCACAGCTTCTCAGCCAACAGGTATTGCTCGGTGCACCAGGCGGTGCGTCGTTCACACCAGGTGGTCTGGGCAACTTGTTCAACGCAGTTAGCAACTTCGCAGTAGCTCAGCGTTACAAATTCTCAATCAACCCGAGAATCGTCGGTACGATCGCTCAAAACCGCGCTCGTATCCTCGCTGAACCCACACTCGTGACTATCTCCGGAGAACGTGCCTCGTTCCTCGCCGGTGGAGAAATCCCGATTCTTCAAGCCATCGCTACAGCTGGACAGAACCAGTTCTCAGTGACGTTTGAACCATTTGGTCTGAGAATCAACATGATTCCAGTGCTTATGGAAAACGGTTCGATCAACCTGGAAATTGCGCCAGAAGAAAGATTGATTTCCAACACCTTCGCGTTCAACTTCCCGAACTCGACTTCATCGATTCCTGGTTTCACAACCAGAAAAGCTCAGACCATCGTTGAAATGAAGCCTGGACAAGAGCTTTTCATCGGCGGTTTGATTTCGAC
>CAZRMH010000493.1:0-5711 GCA_964600935.1 uncultured Candidatus Obscuribacterales bacterium | reverse complement strand
CCTTTTCAGCACCTTTGCTGACAGACGAAGCATGGTCTCGCCAAAGTACGTTACCGGCATCATCTTTTCCATCCGGAAGCGGGGATTTCTGAGCAGCCACCGCAGACAGTGCCCCCCAAGAAGTCAGTTGAAAGGCCAGCAGAAAACACATTTGCATAGACAGGGCAATGCCAATACTGAGGGCAAGCCTCCGGAAACGCAGATTCAGCAAGAAATAAGCCTGTCGCCATTTCCCGTTCTCAACTCTCATGGCATTATCTCCAGCGAGTTCAAGTAGCGGGTCACATGGCTGGATCTAATCCATGGTCCGGTCCCCATCGCAGAAACAAAATGCATTCTGCGTCCGGACACGTAACCACGAACCACGGCTTCAACGTCTGCATTGACCTTCACTTTGCCGCGATACTCAAGTCCTTCAGCGTCTTTAATTTCAAAAGAGGTTTCCTTGTCACACTCAGCCTTCATCGCTTCAAGCATGCCACTCAATATCGGTCTAATCGCAGCAGCATCCAGACGAACATTTGCTGGTGCCATCATGCTCGTGAACATCAACATCCCATGAGGAATGTCAGCACCGATTGCCGTCAACTGATTAAAGTCATCCTTCTTCTGAAACTGCACAGGCATAAGCAAGCGGACCTGATACTTGGCAAAATTTGCCATCCTGAGCTTGTCTAACCGTTTCCGATTAGTCGTTCCATTTGATTCCGACACCGAGGCAAGCAGAGGTCTTTCTGTACACTCAGTCGATTTAGAAGTTTCAAGAGAGAATGCCGGTCCAATTTGAACTGCGCATATCAGGAACGTTGCAACAACTAGAGTGCGAAGCCCCACTTATCCTCAATCATTACTTGCTATAAGTTTCGTGGTTGGCACCCGCCATAGTCTGTGGCGAACCGGCGACATTCTTGGCTTTATGCGATGCGTACGACAAGATCGCTTCCACCTGACCTAAATAGTCGACGATGTATCGAGCACGGAAACCGCGCTGAATAAACGCCTCGAGACGCAACCATTCTTTTACAGTGTTATGAAGATTGCTGACGCCCTTGAGTGCGCCATCGATTTCGTTGGCACTGGATTCCTTGTCGAGTTGGTGCATCTCTTTCTGTAAAGACTCGATCTGGTTTAAAACATCATTTGTACTGGCAGTGTCGGACAAGATGTGAGTTTTAGGATCTTGCAGATAACGATTTACCATTGCGGCAAAATCGTCTACTAGAAAACGGCTCGCCTTGAGTGGCTCCGACTGCGGAGTCAACAGAGTCTGTCTCCTGTACGGACCATTTTTCAAAACGCTCAGTTTCTTGTCATCGAGGTGAGCAGCAGCGAACATCGTCGTGCCCAGCGTGCCAGCACCACGGGCAGTATCGAGCTGCTCGATCAATCCGGCCATATCGACCCGCATCACTGCAACCCCCGGATAAACCAGAGATTTGTCGTTGGTCGCTTCTCTGCAGTAACTGGCCATGATAGCAAGGTCTTGCGGAGTGGCAGCATAGGTCATCGGATTGAGAGTATCGATCCAGCCATTGGTAACCCAGGTTTCCCAATCTTGTTGGATTGCATTGATTCTCATCCTGCGGGGAAACGCATAAACGGCAGCGGAAATCCTCAACTTCGGACGTTGAGAGCGCACCATATCTGATACCTCTTTGACCAGCTGATTTACCTGATGCGTCTTCCAGGCAACAAAGAGCTCACGTGTTTTGTCGTCGAGGCGATCAAGTGACAGACCGGTTTCTTGTTCGAATCTCGTTCTGCTAATCCAGTTGAAACCACACTCACTACCCTTGTTATTGAAAGGGTATCTGATGTAGTCGAGCTGCACGCCGTCAACTTGATAGCGACTAATTACTTCGGCAATCTCATCCTTGATAAATTTGCGGCATTGCGGATTGGACTGGTCAAGCCAGAATTCATGCTGCTTCGGCGGGACGAGCTGTCCGTTTGCGGTCGTCAGCGCCCAATTAAAGTCGTGAGAGGTGAGGACTGGACCGGCATAATCAGCCTCTTTTCCGATGATCGGATTATGCCTGGTGTTGCCTTTGGCGAACACCCACATCCAGGCATGAATCTCCATTCCACGTTTTTTAGCTTCCCCGACGGCGACACCAAGCGGATCCCAACCCTTGGTTTCCGGATTCTGTTCCGTCAATTTACTAGGATACATCGCAAAGCCGGCGTTATTGGTTTCAAAATAAACTACGTTGATCCCGGCGGCCTTTAGCTTCTCAAAAAGATCCGCCATCCCTCGAGCATTTTTCGTCGAGATAATCGTCCCTCGATCGAGCCATACCGAGCGAGCCTCGACTGGACGGACAGGCATCGCTTGACCGAAAGCTTGTGCGAATGCGGAGCGAGCTTTGGAGAGATTATCGTCGGCTTCCGAAAATCTTCTCTCTTTGTACATGGCGTGAAAACCATCAACGAACTTCATTCCACTATCGTAATTAGCCTGGATGGTCTTGTAGGGAACAACGAACTCGGCTTGTTTAGCCGTTTTGATAGTTTCAAGTGTGCGATTGGCAAGATATTCGAGTTCAGCCTTGATAGTTTGGTACTCAGCGAAACTGATTTGAATAGCAGCTTCTTGAGTGATACCAGGCGATAATTCATCAAGCAACATCGACAAATATCTGGAGTTGACACTGATGTCACACTGCAGTCCTGGTGCCCAGCTCAAATAGGCGACGTTGTTTTTTCTAACGATAGCGCTTCCAGGCGATGAGCCAGCCACTTCCCACTTCGCTAATGTTTTCGCATCGCCCGCTACTGTAACGCGAGCGGCGAGTGTTCCAACAGCGACGTTATCGCTCATTGGCAATGGAGAATTGGTCCAGGTCAGCTTCGCTGGATCTTTAAACGAGTTCTGCGTATCGACAGTCACGCCGGCTAATTGTTCAACAGCGACAGCGCCACTACCGGGGGTGCCGCCACCATCGGTGATGATGACCTTACCGCCGCCACGAACGTAGTCTTGCAGTCCGACGACGACATCAGGCGCCATATTGACCAGCAAGGGGACGATCACAAGTTTAAACTTTCCAAGATTGGCCTTGCCGCCCTGGACGTCCCCGTCCAGGACCTCGTCATAGCGAACGTTGGCTAGAGCAAGAGTTCTTTTGAATTCCTTAAAATCGTCTTCGTAAGTACCAAGGTGTTGTTCCTGATAGACATTGGCGTTGAACGCGCTATTCATCAAGCCGACTGGCGATGCGGCCAGAGCAACTCCGGCAAAGAAGACTGAAATCAACATTGCCAGGGAAGAAGCGAAAGTCATCCTGAGTGACGTTTTCACAATCGTGAGGGACTTGAACACCGCATTCCTCCTGAGACTCGAATACGAAGAACCAATTCGTTCTGAAACTACTCTTTCTGGCTCAACTCTAGATCTTCTGCAATGTTATTGCATTATTTCGTCGATTGCTTTGCATAAGATTAAGTCTTTATTTTACGTGTAGCGAGCTTGCAGTGCCGATCAATATCGAATAGACATCCACGAAATCGAACAAAGTCGGCCTCATTGATTGCGTGTTTTGACCAGTCTGTCGAGCTGGCGCTGCGTATCGCGCTTTGAGATCGTCTCGCGTTTATCGTGTAATTTTTTACCTCGACATACGCCTAGGGCGACTTTCACTCGATTATTTTTAAAATAAAGTTTCAGTGGTATCAGGGTCAGCCCTTTTTCTTGCGTCTTAGACTTCACCTTACGAATCTCGTCCTTGTGAAGAAGCATTCGGCGCTTGCGATCGGGTTCGTGATTATTGCGATTGCCATGATCATAGGGCGAGATATAGCAGCTGTAGAGCCACATTTCGCCATCTTCAATTCTGGCGTGGGCATCTTGAAGATTAGCCAGACCTTGCCGCATCGACTTAACCTCGGTGCCTAGCAGTGCGATGCCGCACTCGATTACTTCCAGAACCTCATATTCATGACGTGCACGTTTGTTATCCGATATCACTCTGACTGAATCGGGTTTTTCATCTTTCGATGGAGGCGCGGCTTTGGCGGGCTTCTTCTGAGTCATGGTCGAAACTAATTCTCGGTTTTGAACAATAGTTATTAAACCAGGCGCGGCACGGCTTAACAGCGCGTCACCTCGTCCCTTGCCCGGTCTGTGAGATCGAGTTACGGTTTCTCGCTGTTATCTATGTCAGTATAAATGGTATAGAGCTGATCTGGGGAAACCGGTCACAAAGTGCCAAACAGCCCCACTTGATAAGTCGTGATAAGATCGAAACGCAAGCCGTATTGAGATAGTAGGAATTGCCCGCCGCCATGATCAAGATTCAACCATTCCTACCGGGCGACTCGACACAGCTTAAGGCATTGCTCCGCCATCAAAACGAGCCCATGCCTTATGAAAGTTTCTGCCAGGAAGATAGAGTAATCGGCTCCGGCGTGACCTTCTGGCAACACTGGATTCCGTGCGGTTTGCATGTCGGTCCGTCGGTTTATGTCGCGAAAGAAGACAATGTCGTTCTCGGACTTATATCTATTGATACCAATGGTCGTTCTCACAACTGTTGGCGTATCGATCACCTGGTCGTGCATCCGCAGCACCGCGGACGCGGTATTGCCCAGGAGTTAGTCAACTTTGCACTGGCATACTTCGGCAGTCAAGGCATCGGACATTTCATATCCGAAGTGTCGGACCAAAACACTGCCGCTCTTTCGCTATTTAGTGCCAGCGGCTTTCGTCGAGCTTCACGAGTGACCTATTATCAACTGCCTCTGGGCTATGAAGACTGCCCGAATCCCACGGAAGGAGACGTCTTCCGCCTTGCCTTGCCAGGCGACAGAAACAAGATATTCGAACTTTGCAGCGACATCCTGCCGACCGACCTGAAGCGCGTGTTTGATTATGTTGCTGATGATTTCCATGTGGCGGAATTAAAACTAGAAGGTCTCGACAAGCTTTCCAAGCGCCTTTTGCGCACCCGGCGCTGGTATTGGGTCAACGAACAACCGGAGCGCAACGTTATTCCCTGCGCCGTTCAAGTAACCGCACATAGAGAAGGCGATTATCACCTCGAGTTCCTGGTCAATCCGGGCTGGGCGCATATGGCTCCTGAAGTAGTTTCATTTGTACTCTCCTTTATGAAGCGCGCCGGCATGAAAGGAATGGTGGTGACCAAAGTCTACGAATTCCAAAAAGAAGTCCGCGAAGCCGTTGAGAATGCGGGTCTCGAACGCATGGGCAGTTTCACGCTCATGGCGCGAGAACAATGGAAACGAGCCAAGAAGCCACGAAGCGCCATGCTTGAAAACGTCCAACTCAATCTTGGCCGTCCCGCGGTCGCCGAAGGCGCGGGTGGAATGATGATTGGTTTAGACCACGAATACCGCATCATGGAAGGCTTTGAGCCCAACAAAGAAACGTCCAAACGAACCGATCCTAAGGATTAAAAAAGTCTCGCTATAAATAAGGAATGATCTTCGTCTAATCGAAGTTTGCGTATCATTTGTAAAGTAATTGCGAAAACCGGCTACTGCGCCCATAAATATCTGGTAGGCTTGCTTCTTGCCGAGTAAAGCCGGTTTCGATCTCCAAAACAGCACAATATGACTGTTAGGAGGTGGACGGCAGATTTGGTATTATTACCGTTTGCAGTGCAAACGGCAGCTGTTATGACATCCGAATAAACCGTCGGTTAGCGGTTTTTAAGATACTCAGGAGATATCTGGTGCCAACCATCAACCAA
>CAZRMH010000492.1:0-5739 GCA_964600935.1 uncultured Candidatus Obscuribacterales bacterium | reverse complement strand
GCCACTGGTACCGGCGAAGGCACCGCAGACCGTTTGCCACCCCAACCGTTCGGCGTAAGCACCGACCGCCGGTCCGATGAACAGACCGGAGATGTACGCCCAGATGAACAGGAGCGTGATACCGAGAATCGGGTTGGCGTTGGCGGCGACGATCACGGCGATCGTGCCGAAGATGAAGGCGACGGCGAGAGCGATGAACGCACCGAGCGAACGCACCTGGCGACCGCAGAACGTCCCGAACGCGCCGAGCATCATCGTGATGGTGAGAAGCAGAGCCACTTTGGCGAATAGAGTTTCCATATGTGTTAGCCCTTCAGAAGTTTCCCGGCAATTAGCCGGATGATTTTGAATCTCCGTGGTCGCTTCGGCGACCAGTAACGGAGCCCCATCTAGTGACTGCAAGGTCGCCGCATCTGGGGTGATGCGCAACCAGAGAGCCCGGGATGAGGCGGTTACGCCTTGCACCCCGGGCCCGTTGTTGGTACTGCTAGGCGGCGATTAAGCCGTCACAGCCTGACGACGCGGCAGAGCCACCTTGACCGTCACCATCTCGGACTCCAGCACCGGACCCGTGTAGGGACCGGACGGTTCGCCCGAAGGGATGCCGGGCACGATCGCGTGCACCGCTGCCAGTCTGGGCGAAGCCATCAGCGCCGACCAGAGATCCGCACCACCGAGGCGCGGCTTGACGACCACCTGCTCCGCGCGGGGGGCAACAGTCCGGGGAGCCGGCTTGTTAGCCACCACGGTCGGTGCGTAGTGGGAGATGCTGAGGTGCACCGACCGACTGAGGGCGTCCGCCACCTTGCGGTGAGCATCCACCTTGGTCGTCCGATGGCACCACAGCCCGTTCCTCGCGTTGAGCGTCGTCATCGGGACAACGCGCACGAAGATTTGCGTCTGTGACCTGTCGTTCATGGTCCAGGTCATCGCAGCGATGTCCACGTAGACACCCGCCTCCTTGTCCTTGGTCGGCGTGGAGAAAGGTCCCCACTCGCGCTTCGGGATTTGGAAGTAGTGGCGGAACATCACCGTCCGACCAATCGTTCCGGGGCGATAGCCGAACGGCATATCACCCTTGGTCGCGCCGGTCCAGGCGTTGACGGGCAGAATCTTGTGCGCCGTCACGTCGAGCGAAGTCTGCCCAACGAGGATCGGAGCCACTTTCATCAGTCCGAGACGCTCAGCCGCCGCGAAGACGATCGAGCGGACGTCGGCCGCGCCGTGACGCATGACGCGCACAGCGAAGAGTTTGCCTTCGTCCGAAACGAACACGCCGCCCTTCGGCTCCAAGTGGACGTCTTCGTCCAGGTGGACCCTCCGAGCACCGCCTTCGAGCAGGTCGATCGTGTCGATGCCATCCCAGCCTGGTAGGTCGAACCCACACAAGCCCGAGATGTCCATGTCTCCGATGCCCAGTCCATCGAGGCCGCCGTGGCCGCCTCCATCATGACCATCACATCCGTCCATTGTTTTGACCTCCTGTTTCTAGAGTTGCGACGAACATCCCGGTCAGGGACGCCCGCCAGTTGGATAAGAAGTCGACGACAGACTGACAGCGCCTACACGCTGCCAGACCACCGCCACGAAAGACGACACCACCGAGGTCGCCCTCGACGATGCCATCCCCGTTTATCACTGGCTCACCGCTTCGGGATGAGCTGTCACAGTGATCGGCACCACCTGCGATGCCGCTTTGTCGCGAGCCGCCGCCCAGAGAGCGAACGCCTCACAATTGTTGCGGTAGTCGCATCTGAAGCAGTTTTCACCGGTGGATGCCTTGAAGTCACCGGTGGCTACCGCCGCCTCGATTCTGCGAATCACAGAAGCGATGCGGAACATGTTCCGTTCAGTGGCCTGGCGCGAATACCAGAACACATGCTCTTCGCCAGAACGGAGGAGACGAATGACCAGCTTGACGGGTCCATCGTGAGACAGAGCCCGACCAACTTGTGCCACCATCCCTGCGAAGAAAACCTGGTCCTTGTTCTTCCTCTTGAGCCTGTGCGACGTCTTCTTCTCCACCAGCTGGAGAACAGGCCGACCGCGCCCGCCATCGACCAGTCCGGTCTCGTCGGGTTTGGCTACCAGTTCCCAATTCGGATGCGGCGCCGAGCAGCGCAGAAGAACTTTGTCCTTCTGCTGATCTTGCACCTCACCGCTGGCTTCGTCGAGTTCGTCGTCAGTCTCCAACAATTCACGTACAACGCGCTCAGCCTCGTCCCGGTCGGCTTTCGGCAGCCGCCGCAACTCCTGAAGCAGGTCAGCCTCGCGGCTGGTCTGGTCCACAGCTGCAGCACCGCGATGCGTCAAGTCACCGATGATCTGGTGAATCTGACGCGGAGCACGACGTTCGCGACCTTTACGCTTCTTGTACGCTAGCTCGCATTCATCGAACACTTTGAGGTCCGAGAATGAGAGTGTCCTGTCCCAGGGTTTGAGTCCCTCGGGTGTGACCTGCACGGGGTGCTGGTCTCTCTTGGTCCGGGAACCTGAGGTCACCGGGGGAGGTGCGCTAGCTGTGCGTTCTCCCGTGTCGATTGGTTGATAGTTCATAGTAAACCTCCTGGAGGAATGTTCTGAGCAGTCTTCGGAGAAGCTGCTCGGGTCTAAGATTGGGATTGCTCCCCAGTCAGTCCCCGACAGCGAAATTGCTGTCATCCCGGACTGACCAGCACCGCATTGCAGCGGCCCCACCGAAAGGTCAGTCGCGACAACCACTCCTGACACCGCATGCGGTATCAAGAGCGGCGAGGCGCCTGTGGTTCGGATAGGGGATGTGTTTGCTTGCTCGAATCAAGCTCGAGGCAGAACGCATTCAGACGCCAGCGTGGAGACGGCAGATGTCTCCCGTGTCAGCGTCGTCATGCGTTCAACCATCGGGTCTGATTAGAACTAGCTGATGCGAACCGCACCGGGGAAGGGCACGACCGAGTCGCCACCGTCGAGGTAGATGACGTCGGTTTTGGATCCAGCGGTGAAGGCATCGATCGGACAGGTCGGCGTGTACGAATCGTCGGCGACGACGTTCTTCCAGTCGAAGTACTTGTTCTCCGCGATGTCGGCGACCGGGCATTGCGCGAGCAGCGCCACCGGAACGACACCAGCGAGGACTTCGAACTTACGACGGTTGCCGTTGACGACAGAGCGCACGACGAAGTCGCCGGATTGCAGTTCGCCAGAGATGGTCACCTTGACGACAGTGCCGCGAAGGTCAGGTTGCTGGCGCGGGTCGGCTTGCCGGTCGGCTTCGTAGTCGAGCGGTTTCACGCGGGTGACCAGGTCGGGACGCGAGGCGAAGAGTTCGCTGCGCAGCTTGCCGTTGGCATCCGAGGTGACGACCGGGAAAGTTAGATTCTGAGTCATAGCTGTCTCCTTTTCTTGGTTTTCTGCTCGTACAGGATTGTCGAGCGTGGTGATGAAACAACACGACCGCAGCTAGCGGAGGCAAGAGCGTGAGCTCGAGTCTGCCCCTCCATGAAGCTGCGTCAAGTATTCATGCTCGATGCTCGGGCATGAGAAATGCGGTTGGAACCGCGGATTTCCAGGGTTGAGAAAGGCGCTGCATCAAAGATGCATTGGTAAATTCGAAATAGCCGAGAGTGCGGGGGTTTAAAGGCGTTTTGTCTGCTTTGGGTTATGAGGTGAATCTATTAGAGATAAACTCAGCCTAATAAATCAGATTGATGTCAAGCAATACCGGGGTACATTTGCCTTTACACTGAAAAACCCGCGGGTTCTCCTCTACTAAAGTCTTTGAGCTCTTACCGGATAAGCGTTTCAAGCTTCGATCTCGACCCTTTTGGACTACTCAAGGCTCATTCTAGAAATAAAATTAGCTTCGTAAGGCTACGTAGCTGAGATGGCATTAATATCTAGCGCAACTACATGAACACAAGCTAATGAACAGTTACACACCCGGACAGACCGGCGCACAGATTTCTTTTTCAAAACGAAACCAGAAGTATTTTTCACGCTGAACTAATATCGCAAGACAAAAGAGCTCTAAAAGAAGAGTTGAAATCACAAGAAACAGTCAATTTGATTAATAGCTAGCGCAGTTCACAGCGCTAACCTTGCGATATCGGCCGCTGTTATCGACGCGGACCTGCAAGCCCGTGATTGGCGAAAAAACGAAAAATTACGTCGCTGGAATCGAAATCTCGACAAACGCGACCGTTAGCAGATTTGTCTACCGGGCGACATTGTGGCCAGGCATGTCCGCCGCCTTGAACAGCGTAAACGACCACTTCATTGCCCTCAGGGCAATTTTGATATCGCGCCACTTTAACGTTAGTGTGATCGGTACCGTCCACATCCGGATAGTCTTCAGCGACATAATCGCCTCCACACTTATTTCCTTTCACCCAGAAGTTAACGGAATTGGCTGCTGACGCACACATGCCGCGGTTCTGACCATGCCGATTCGGATCGATCGGCCCGCCCATGAACGGCACGATTTTGTCGTCCATCCCGAGGATGTAGAGGACGGAACAATTGCCTTTCAGTCGAATCTTACTGATCAAAACATCTTGCATTGTCGCTGCGACCGAGGCTATGGCTTTGATTTGCCCGGGTAATTTCAACGCCAAATACTGCACGAAAAAACCGCCATCGGAGAAACCCGTGGCGCAAACTGCGTTTCGATTGATATGCCAGCGTCGATCCAAATCGGTGAGCAAGTCAGAAACAAAACCGACATCGTTGACTCGGTAGGCATCATGCCGCCTGCCGTCGTTCCACATACCTTGCACAGCTTGAGGATAAACTACGATAAAGCCGTTCTGATCGGCTAGTTCGTTGAACTGCGCTAGCTTGCTCATCGCCTTCGGAGTTGAGTTTTCCTGATGAAACACCAGAAGAACTGGCGTTGAGGCTTGCGGATTGTAATTGGGCGGCACATGAACGTAGTAGTAACGACGCATCTGTTCATGGACGATAAATTCTTTTACCAGTGGGTCGGGCGCAGCCGCGAAAACGGGCGCTGAAGACAGAACAGCGGTGACCGACAAAGCCGTCAGTAAGGTATGGAAACTAAAGACAAAGGGCACGATCAGATTTTTATACGAACGAATGAAGCCGGCTTGCTCAGCCGCCCCTCCCTTCTGATTCGATTTCAAAAATGCAAATGTCACTCTGTTTAGTGGTGCGTTAGCTGAAGAAAAAACGCATAGATTTCACGATAGTAAGTAAAACTTGCCAGAATCGCCGTGAAGCCGACAATGATTACCATGCCGGTCCTGAACACTCTCCAGGCGCCGAGATTGAGCTTTCTGGATTTACTCACTTGCGCGGCCACAACCGCGGGTTTGGCAGCGACCGTATCCTGAATCTTATTGGTTTCAGCCAATCCGACCAGACCAGACGCAATGTCGAATTGTCCAGACTTAACGCTGTGTTCGATGTCTGGTTGCTTATCCAACAAACCATCCGGATTCTCGGGCAGATTAGGCAGTAGTGGAACCAGTTTATCGATTTTGAGCCACAACGATTGATTGACGTCAGTTATGTGCTTTCTCAGAGGATCAAGGATGGCATAGTTGCCTTCGGACACCATAAGAAGGCGTCTCACAGCAGGATAACCAATCTCTCCAGTTTGATTGATTTTACCGCCGATAATGTAACCACCCTGCGAGAACGCAATCTGCCCTTGCAATTCGGAGGCACCGTCATTGATTCGCAGGATCGGAGTCTTGACGGATTTTATTTCGGCACACGTTTTAAGAACCTCGTCGACTC
>CAZRMH010000491.1:0-5740 GCA_964600935.1 uncultured Candidatus Obscuribacterales bacterium | reverse complement strand
GCACGTTCATTACTGACATCGGTCATCCTCGGTTTTTCACAGCAATGATTCTAACTGACTTTGAACCGTCGCGAAGTGGTTATGTAAGCAGTGATTTGCGATTTTTTCTCTTTGACTTCTCATTGTGGTTGCGGATTTTTTGCAGCTCGATGGCGTCATGCGCGGCGCCGTCGAGGTTTCCACAGCGTGAGTGGACTATGGAACGCATTTCATATGCTTCCAGCAATTGGGTGCGAAGTCCGTCTGCAACGCTTCGAAACAGTGACAATTTCAAGCCATCCCAGATAACTATCGCCCGGTTAGCAGAATGGATGTAGGTGTTTAAATCTGCTAGTGCATCGTCGTATTTTTCCATTGCGACAAGAGCACTCGCGCGAACGAGTTTTAACTGACCACTTTCGCTGAACTGCATCGCATTCGTGCAGTCTTCTATGGCACCCTGGAAATCGCCAAGAACTACTCTGAGCCGAGCGCGCTCTTCGTACGCCTCAGCATCTTTGTCACTGAGTTCGATCGTTTTGTCGTAGTCTTTCAAAACCGCGTGAACATCATCGCCCTTAAGCAGCCGAACTTTCGCACGGATTCGATAGGCCGTGGCTCGTGATGGATTTAATTCGATCGCCTGTTCGCAGGTTTCAAGCGCGCCTTTGTAATCTGTTAATTGAAACTGCAATTCAGCTTTTCTCGTATAAACCAAATAAGTCTGAGTATGCGACTTTATATCTGTTTCTACCTTTTCGAACTTAATTTGATTGATCTTTTTCAAGTCTCCTGTGAAAAATACTGAAACTGTCGAAATGATGTCTTTGAAACTTTTAAGATCGGCCGATGATTGTGTGCCAAGATCGCTAAGCGCTTCCATTACAGTTTCGCGTTGCGTTAGATTGTTTTGATCGGCAAGCAGCTGTGCGGCTTTAAGGTAATCTGTTCGAGCTAAGCTTTTTAAACCAAGAGCAACAAAACATTTTGCTCTGAATTCGTATGCCTCGGCGAAATCCGGTTGAAGCTCAATGGCGCGGTCGTAATCGTTCAATGCGACGATCGCGTTACCAGAGTCCAAATAGGTTTTCGCTCTGTCGAGATAGGCTTGAGCGCTAGGATTCAATTCGATTGTAAAATCGTGGCGCGCGATCTTGATGGCTCCCAATTCTTGCATCTCTTGGGCGACGTCGCTAAATGATTTTTCCTTCTTTGCTAGATTCTCGAGGTCATTTGTTGTTTGAGTCGGATCTCGGCGAACGTTGGCGGGCAGCACGGCGACTTGCAGCAGCGAAAAAATCGTGTCAGCAGCAAAGAATAGTAAGGAGTATTCGGCAAGCGTAGCCGGAGATTTGTCAGTGAAAATTTGTGGTATTACCAGTGATGCCAGTCCGAACAATGCGAATTTTTCGATTAGCGATCGTGGCGCACTGCGAACCGCAAAAGCTGCACTGTCTGCGACT
Source organism: uncultured Candidatus Obscuribacterales bacterium (assembly GCA_964600935.1). GTDB lineage: Bacteria > Cyanobacteriota > Vampirovibrionia > Obscuribacterales > Obscuribacteraceae > JADYXR01. The sequence continues at coordinate 4,298 of CAZRMH010000491.1, read as the reverse complement.
CTCTCAAGCACTGAGCGGCAGGACAATAGTTTTTCACTTTGAGCCTGTGCAGTTTTTCTTCGTTTTAACTCGTATTGGTCAGCAAGATCTGGGGGCAAGACCAGCATCGAAATTTTGTGCCGACACAATTGCAACGGTAGGATGCTTATATAAAAAATCGAGCTTGCACACCACATGCCTGCTGCGATGAAGGCTGGAACCAGCGTGAATCCCGGTTCGAATTTGGTTCCGAAAATCAACGGTAGGGTGAAGTAGAAAAAACAGCTGTGATAGATGAATTTCACCGGCACCGCTAAAAGCGCCGTCACCAGAAATTTGCACGATTTTTTCAAATCTAAGTCGTTTGGTCTATGCATTAGAAAGTTTGTTTGCCTTAGCTGTCAACTGTTCAATCGGTACATAGACGCATTATATTGCTGAGCGCTTGACAACTTGATGTATATAATCAAACCGCAATGTTTCAGGCTAGTTTTGGGAGCCGATCGGTTGGTGATAGCAATTCGTTAAGTGCACGCGCTTATCGTTTCGAGTAAGGAACAACCGCGCCAGGCGGATGTTGTTGAGGCGGATGGCACCGGGCCAAACCAATTCAAATTCGGCGAGCATTGCCAACGTCCAGATCGAAAAGAGTTTCCGCAGTTTGGAGCCAGAAGAATACCGCCGTCTGAATCGCAGAGCTTTCAGTCTAAACCGACAAGAAATGCGGTTCTTTTGCCAGCGTTCCGTCGTCCTTCACGGCATATATAGTGCGATCGGGTTGCGTTATGCCTTTGGCAAACTCTTCCTTATCGATCGGTCTGATATCAATTTTCTGCAGTAAGTAGGAGCTGCCGTCGGCTTCACTGGCTGTTGCGCTCATATCCATGTAGATCAGCTCGACTGCGCGCTCCAGAAGTTGGTAGCTCTTCGCGTACGTCACTGGCGCTTTTGCATAAAATGTCCATTTTTTTGATTGGGAAACTCCACCGGACGCGAACTTCAGCGCGTCGGTGCAGGTTATCTCGAAGAGGGCAGGACGACTGGTATCACCTGTTATATCGACAATGAAAAGCGGACCGCAATCCCAAACAGTGAATTTGATAGGTTCATTGTCTGGTTCGATGATGTATTCGTTGCCCTTGCTGAGCCAGGTTTCGAATAGTACTGAGTTGTCCGAGGTCTTGTCATAGAAGGAATAGAGTTCGTCAACGTGCTTTTGTGTTGCCGCGTTTAACGCTTCCTGATATGTCGCGTATTCAGCCACCTTCTGCAGTTGAGCTTGCTCATTGCTGAGTGGTCTGGAGTAAACGGCAAATGTCATGACTATTCCTTTGGCTCTGTGAGCCATTAAAACCGGGAACGTCGATATTTTAACCGATCTTATTCGGGGTGTTGCTGAAGCTGGGTGTACAAAACATCACATCCGTTATCCGAGCAGCGTGTGATTTGCATCTTTCCACCTTTGATAGCTTCTTTGATTTTGTGCTTGGTGACTACCTTTGAGCCGATCACAATAGCCACTGCTTTGCCCAGATTCTTAGTCGTAAATTCTTCAAGTGGAATGATTTGATCTTGCGAAAGCTGCAACATTAGTTTTGGTTTGCCTTGCAAATCTTTCTCTTTCTGCGGCTCCACTCCCAGTTTTAGAGGAATAAATTGATCCTGACTAATGAGCAGATAGGATGCTTTATCGCGATCTTCGAGTGGAAAAAATTCATAGTCGTAAGCGACTAATTGTTGTTTACCAACCGGCTTGAGTTTCATCTTATCGTCGGCTTCGTCGAACACCAGGTACAGACCGTTTGGCAGTTTCGTCGCGAGCTTTTGAGCGGTGTTTGAATTGATGTTCGGTGTTGGGTCGTTCTTAACTGTTTTAGTTACTGTCGCGGTAGGAGTTGCAATTTCTTTAGCGGCTGTTGTATTCGCCACTGCTGAAGAGTCGGGCGCCGCCCACACTACATTCTGTGAGGAGAGCAGTAAGCTCATGGCGGCGTTTAGAATCAAGTGTTTATATTTCATATCGGGACTTTATCACGGTTTCTTTTTCGTTCGTTTTGCTGAAATCTTTATTGAACAATTGAGGCGCAAAATTCGGAGCGTCGCAGTGGTGGTTTTTAGAGTTTTTCCAATTTTTTAAACCGTCACGTTCCTGTCATGGTGGTTGGTTATATTGCCAAAGTCCGAGATGTTTGTTGCAGCCCTTCATTCCTCGCATTTTTTAGGAAACTGTTTCGTCTTTCGAAACCGTCGTTCAAACCTTACTAAAACAGTTGGATTTACCAGATGTCGTCTTCACAGAACGATAGCTCTGCCGCGCCGATTGAAGCTCCTAAACGAGCCTCTCAGGAATCTAGTGCGGCGACGGAAGCATCTAATCGTTTTGGTGCGGAAGCCTACGATGAGATCAGTCGGCGCTCGACCGCCACCGATGCTAGAGACAGTGTAAATCCAGTCAAGGCGCCCGGAGATCAGTCCGTCAATCCTTCGCCCACGCTCACTGAAAGACCTGAGAGCATGGACAAGGGCGTCGTTTCGATGGATATCGATCAAAACGGCAAGTCTAGTTTTAAGTACGACCCCGAGCAACGCAATGACCGCATGTCCTCAATGGTCAGCGAATCCGGCGATGGCACATCGTTTACTCGTCGTCAATTCGACGGGCGCAAAGACGGAATGACCAGCCTGGTTACGTCTGAAATAAAAGGTGAGTCAGTCAGCAACACTAGATCGTTTGACACATCTAAAAGCGTTAATGGTCTGGCTCACGAACAAGTGTTGAGCCATGCTGACGGTGGCAGCTCCACGGTTCGCAATTTCGATCCTTCCAAAAATCCTGATCGCATGCAAACTGAAATAATCAAAGATTCAGCGACTGCAAGACAAACGAATCGAACATTCCAGGATGCTCCAAACGGTCTTCAGTCGCAACAAATCAATGTCGATAAGGCTTCGGGTGCTGAGAGAACGACTTACAAATTTGCCAGTGGAAACACCGTCCAAGTAGATAAAGCCGGTCCAGATGCTAAACCGCAAGTACAATCTTTTGATGCTTCCGGAAAACTAATCACTGCACCTGAAGGCGCACAGCCGAAGCCGGGAGAGGTCAAGGCTGGTACCAGGGATGGTGCAGAACCGCAAACTGGTGAAAAGCCACTCACTCGCGATCAAAAGATCGAACAAGACTTGGCGAAGTTTCAACAGGGTTTGGAAAAAGGAAATAAACTTCCTGCGTTGGAAGCCGGTCAAGGGCCTTATCAGGCGATTCAAAAGGCTATTAAAAATGGCGACCTGCCAAAGATGAGCCACAAAGAAATTCTCGCCGAGGCGCGTCACATCCGCGATCGTGACAAGGCCGATGGAAAAGGCTCTTACAAAGCTGGACAACAATTAGAGCGGCTCAGCAAGCCTGAAATGGCGAAGCGGGTGGAAGCCGAGTCCAAACGTTTGCAGCAAGAGACGCCAGGTCAATCTGAAAAACCAGAGACACCAGGGCAGCCCGAGAAGCCTATCGTGCCGGGGCAGACGGACAAACCGTTAACACCCGATCAACCGGAGAAACCGGTTATACCCGATCAACCGGAGAAACCGGTTATACCAGAAGAGCCAGAGAAACCAACTGACAAGCCCGAAAAGCTCGAACCTAGAAAACCAGAAACGGACGTTCCGGCGGAGAAGAAAGGGCTTCAAGTCGAGAACAGAGGTGCTTCCCCAGAGTTTGTCGCAAGAGTGCAGCGCGCCTACGATTCGCTTCCAGCCGAACAACGCAAGGCATTAGAGGACAGCGGATACAAAGTCATCGTCGGCGCCAAAGTCACTGACATTGAGCCATCGCTCAAGTATGAACTACCGCGCGGACATCTTCCAGGTGTCACTTGGGATCACCTCGATGGTTTCCACAATGCAAACACTAAAACCATTGCCGTTGCTGAAACCCATCTCGATAGAAGTGGAAACGTCAACAAAAGCCAGCGAGCAGAGGGTGTTTTAAAGCATGAATCAGGTCATGCTATGGACGTTGCACTCGGTTATTTTTCGCAAACACCAGAGTTCGAACAGGCTTTCCAACAGGATGCAGCCAAGCTCAGTCCGTTTGAAAAAATGAAACTGCAGTATCTTTTGAATAAAGAGGGCGGTGCGGGTAAATCAGAAACGTTCGCAGAGGTCTATGGCGCCATAAACGGCGCCTCCTCGAATCCTAGTGAGACGGATGCGACCTTGAGACAATTCCCGAATGTCGCCAAGTTGGTTCGCGAAAGGATCGCAAAGTTACCAAAATGAAAATGAGGCTAAACCAGACATGCCGAATAAGAGCGCTCCTT
>CAZRMH010000490.1:0-5776 GCA_964600935.1 uncultured Candidatus Obscuribacterales bacterium | reverse complement strand
ATCAGACTGTTTGATCGGATAGTTTTCACGTTCGCATTCAGCCACGGCTGCGAAATGCTTTTCAGCTATTGAGTTAGAAAGTGTCCTATAGAACAAACTCAATTCTAAGTTCGAATTGGTTGGATTACAGAGGACTACTTCTAGCTCGTTATCTGGCATCGCTGTGATTCCCTCTTTGGCTCCGCATCGAATTCACTCGATTATAGTGCAACATCAATGAATATCGAGAAGAAAAAAAACGTAAACGACACCACCGACCATTGCTTGGCACAGGCGAAGAAAGTATCTGCAGTTAAAATTCTTGCTCTCATAACACAAGGATATCACCAGTCCGCACCAACAAATGCGAATACGCACATTGTCCTGTTGGTAGCACTACACTAATACAAGAACGGCGGCAAGAGCAGGCTGTCGCTATTACGAAAAAGAGCGTGAACTTGCGAGGTAAGCTCCGCTATGGCCTTAGTGAGCAAATTAATTGCATCCTGCAGTTTTTGATAGCTTAGCGCATTTAGACTAGAGGCTGAGTCCAGCTCTTTAAGCGAATCGACCAGAAGGTTTCTCTCAGAATGCTGTCGAAGGTATAGGCTTTGAGCTGTCGCGTTCGATCACATGGAAGTAACCTTAGTTCCGTCGCTACCCTGATCCTTAAGAATGCTTTCTGGCTTCTCGAGATAGTTTTGCTCTTTCTGCGTGGCGGCTTCAGCAGGAGTTCGTAGCAGATAGCGTCGCCAGAATAAGCGGCAATACTATGTGAAACGAGGGTCTGAATCTTTTTCTGGCACCCTGCTCGAGTATTTTTTTCGCTGAGTTTTTTTCAATTGCCAAATTCCAAAACATGGAAGTCGCCTCCGAAAAAATGATGCTGAACGAAGTCTACGCTTACTGCCACTTAGAGACCTCCTTCTAAAGACTGAAAGCGAAACCAATTTTTTATCGACGTTAGTTCTCTATCACATATTGCGACGGGTCGAAGTTCCAATTGATCTGGTACGCCCGCACTACAGGCGGTGCGCCAGCAAGCGTTCTGGCAATGCTCGGCAGATTTCCCCTAACGCTGTATTTCGGAATCGACTCGCATCAGACAGAATGACTCATCCTCCAGATGGATGGCAGTTTCGACTTCGCGTGATACATTCGCATCTAAGATTTTCCGGCTTATAGTGGTGCGTCACGGAACTGTGTGATCGTAATTGAAGCAAAAGCGTCTTCCAAACGTTTGCCAAACGTCTCTGTCTCTTCCCTTGGAGAGCCCGAGATGAAATGCGCATATGAGACTAAACCGTCATCGCTCTATCGACGAAATGTCCTTGATTTGATCGAATTGTTCGGAGGGCGAGCGCAAAAAGCACATTTGCTTTGTGATGTAGACATGTCCCGAATCGAGGATCGACGAGCAAAACTTGCAGCATCAGGACATCACCTTACAGTAACCAGCTTTTTGCTCAAAGCAATCAGCATCGCTCAAGAATCCCACCCGATAAGCCGGACATTGCGGCTTCCATTAGGAAGAACGGTCACGTTTAACGATGTCGTCGCCGGATTTACCGTAGAGCGATTAATCGACGGCGAACCATTCGTATTCTTTGGTGAGATCGACAAGCCTTGCAAAAAAACTCTCATCGAAATTGCCGAAGAGCTACGACAATACTCCGACCTTCCGATAGACAAAGTTGCTGTTCTTAACAGGCAGAAACGATTTGCCGAGTGGCCAGCGATTCTACGTCAAGTCATACTCCACATCTGTATCTTGTTTCCCTCAGTCAGACTTTCGTGCAATTCAGCAACTTTCGGTTTAAGTTCCCTTGGTGCAATGGGTGTGAAGACAGTCATCGGTCCAAGCGTTTGTACATCTGTATTCGGTGTTGGAGCAGTCGAACTTGCTCCTGTTGTAAGAGATGGAGAGATTGTAATCCGCTCAATAATGTCGCTGTCACTCAACTACGATCAAGACGTCATGGATGGAGCGCAGGCCGCCCGATTCTTGCAGGAGGCACGCAACCTTTTGGAGTCTTGCCCGGAAGATGTATTTTGAAAATCACCCATAGTTGCAAACAAGTATCAATGCTCGAGGACGAAACTTGCCTATGCAGTTGTGCTCAGCAACTATAGCGCTATCCGAGCCTGAGCCTTTGTCGCCAGGACTTCATCCAACCATTTGCAAATCGTGTCCAGAACTTCATTCTCCACCTCACCGGTCTGTAGAAGCAAGTGCCCACCATCGGGAGACTGATGAATTGTTATTTTGTCCGAGTATAAATTTTTCAGGAATTTTTCTATTGATTGATTGCTGCACACCCGGTCTCTTTTTCCTCTCAATACAAGGATAGGAATTTCCGGAGCCACACGAGCTGGTATCACAGAATGAACGATCAGAAAGGATTGAAGCAGCTCGATATATGTCAGTGACTTTCTAGTCATCTCATCGTCCAAATAAAATTTTAGATTGTCAGGTTCGTCTTTCAAAAACCTGCGAGCATATGGTGCTAGATTCAAATTTGTTCGAGGATTTAATCCGACCGAAAGCACTTGCGAAAAGGAATAAGGGAGAAGGGCCAAACTGACCATTCGTGGTCTCATTCAGGGGCTTGAAAGTATCAGCCCGGAGATCATATCCGGGTGCATGACCACCAGCTTGCGTGCCAGATGAGCTCCCAGGCTTTCTCCAACACAAAACAGGGGTAGACTGCTATAGTCCCTGACCAAATGTTCGATCAACCCGATCAAGTCGTTAAGACTCTTTCTATAGTCTACTCCGGACTCTTCCTTCTCTTCCGCGCTGAAATGCCATTGTCCAAATCCTCTGAGATCGGGAGCCACAACAATTAGCCCGCGACTAGCAAGTTTGCAAGCGAAACTGTCAAATGTCCGACCGTGCATCATCAGTCCATGCATCGTCAAGGCAATCGCACGGGCCTCGACATTGCCGTCCCTCCACATATAGGCCGGCACGCCGCCCGAGTTTATATCAATACAATCCACTACCATGTTTCCAATTATAGTTAAGTTCCACGCCGCATCTAATTAAGTTTCTTGCGCGCCGTTCGCAAACGCGAACTAAAACAAGCGATCGCCGTTTCAAAAGGAGAAACATTGCGCGAACAGTTTCAATTCGCCGATTATGGGGTTTGCACCGCGATACGCTGCCATTGTGACGAACCGGCACCACTGGTCCCGATAACATTGACTCCGATAACTCGGGGGACAAGACCGAAGTGATACCAACTGGTGGCATGAAAAAAGCGACCTTCTCTTTAATGCATGCATCCGTTATTTGCGCGGTGGCAATTCTTTGTTGTTCTGTCATCACGTGGTGCCTCTAGCGTTCCCTCAAAAAAAACAACTGTTTTACTCCGATAGCAGCAAAGCCATCTCCGTGTTTGCCAGATGCGGAAGCAAGAAGATAAATCGATTGATACCACATAGCCACCGTCTGTTCGCTATGGCACCATTGGCGATATCGTAATTGAACCTATCATTTACTTGTTAAATTTATAAGTTCGATTGGCGCTCTCTCTCCTTATTGTTTCTTTCTCGTTTACTTCCACAACGCTTTTAGGCGGGGCCTGACCTTCGGCTGGAGTACCAGAGGGATGAGCCTTAATCGGTGGGTGTACCTCGACTGGCGGAACGCGATTGTCTGTCTGAGCGCTGGCGGCTGCCTTGTTCGCTGCCGCCCTTTCTGCTGCCGCTTTGTCAGCCGCTTCCTTTGCCTGAGAAGCTGTTTGTACAGTGGCACTAAGGTTCGACGCCCGCTTCTTTTCCTCAGCCTTGTCCAACCGAGCCTTTTGAGCTTGAAGAGCGATTTCCGATAGGGTTCCGTCCAGACCCTTCCAATTCACGGTGTGAAACCCTGTAACGGACACGATATCTGTACGTGCCCCCTGGCCAAGAAGTTCGTTATCGAGCTCATAGAGATATCTCTCGGACGAGCCGACTTCGATGAATGAGACGGCGAAGAGTTCTGGTTTCTTCAGAGTATTGGCTTGTTCGATAATGGCAGTTTTGACTTCTTTAAAGTCACTGGGTCTTCCGTCCGTAAGCACTGCAACTATGGCGGGTCTATCTTTACTTAGTGAGTCTTTCACCAGACGAAATGCTTCGATAAGAGGAGGCGCCATAAAAGTTTCGCCGTCTGGCAGATCATTGGAAAAAATCTTATCGAGTTTTCCGTAGAGACCATCCTGGTGCGTTTGATAGCGCGAGTCAAACGTAATAATTCTGGCATCGTTTGCGGCGTCTCTGAAGCACCGCTCATACAATGTTTTTGTATTTCTTTGGCACCATTGCCAGCGACTGATTCCGCCGGGACAATCCTTGGTTCTCATCGATGCTGAACAATCGACTAGCAAAATCAATTGACTATTTGCTAACGCGATGCGACCGACAAGGGCTGAGTCCTTTTTATTCGTTTTTGCCTCTTCCGGCTTATTAACCGTGAGAGAGCAACCATACTGCTTTTTGTTTCTCTCTATGATCACGGTCGCGCGGTTGTCAGTGAAGTCCTCAGCGAGAATTTTGTCTCCGGCTTGCAAACCATTCCGATACGCTGCAGAGTTAGGTGCGACGTAAACTATTTCGATTTGCATTTTAGCGTTACGCCGTTGTGCAAAGCCAAATATGTTGGTCGGAATCCGCACTGTTACGTTCTGTTCAATTCTAGCTTCCATCGTTTTTGGCGGCGGCAAGACATCAAGTTTCGGCACAAGAGCACCCAACTCGACGTTCGAATCGGTTTTCATTTTCGAGCGTTTACTTTCAGCCTTTGTGGCCGTAAAGAGAATCAGAATGCCAGCTAAAGTTATCATGCCCCACCTGGCACAATGAGAAGTTCTTGCTCTTTTGAACTCGATCATCTGATTTTTGTTCAACCATGGCGGGCTAGTCCGCTGACTGAATCTTTATTGCCACTCTCAACATTTATTCCCATTTTTAGCGAACCCGATTGCAACCCCAGTTCGCTGAGATATCCAGCCAATACGCAGGACATGCAAGAATAAACTCCCGTTTCTGATGGAGCCGCGCGTACCCGTTACCTACCGGTCTCTATCAGAGTGGTTAGTTTACAGAGCGTTCGGCGACCGAAAGAATGTGCTCCAGGCGCACTCGTCTCTTGCGGAAATAAATCGGCAGAACAATTGCTGCGAAGCCAGCGGCTAAGATCAAGCACTCGCCATGTTCAAAAATCGGCTCTGTCCATCGTTTCCAATCGTATGGAATCCACGGTATTTGGAATGAGAGATCGGATTGAAGAAGATAGATACCCACCGCGCATAGCACAACACCCACTGGCACGAACAGCAAAGAGCTTGCACGGCTAGCGGTAGCGGGGCTGGTCGTCTCAGTCTTATCTTGCATACGTTTATCCCTTGCAACAATCTAAATTCATCCTATCACCTAGTCTTCATTCTCACCCACCGGATAAACAGATAACAGCGTATCCACTCTATTGATGAAATAGTTCCGCTCAAAACTCCGAAGGCTAAAACAGATCGCAGCGCTGCCACAAAAAGCCTCATTGAATTCTACATCGAGAGAGAGAGAGAAAGCTGCCCCACGATTCTCTGGACTAACAATCCGCTAGAAACCACTGTGTGTGCCGCGTTTAAATATCAGATCGAAGCGCACAGAGACAACCAGCACAATGTATCTCGTTTTATGCTTCACAGGTCAAGTTTTGACTTTACCTAATGACCCGCCTGGTATACGCCACTAGATTAGAAAGGAGAGGCTCTGAAGGAATACTTCTTGCGAGTACCTCCGACCACCCAAACGG
>CAZRMH010000489.1:0-5790 GCA_964600935.1 uncultured Candidatus Obscuribacterales bacterium | reverse complement strand
CGATAGATATAATTTAGCGATGCAACGAAATGACAACAGCGAGCGAAGATTTCTCGATCTCGGCTGTACGGGCGGTACGCTGCAGATTAGGAACCAGCACATTCGGTTCCATGGGAGATCCGGTGACAGAAGAAAGACGATTCAGGGGCAATCCACGGCGCGTAACGGCTTACTTGGGGCTCGGCTCCAATGAAGGCGATCGCGTCGGTTTCATCCAGCAAGCAGTTCAACTGCTCAAAGATTATCCGCAGATCAAAGTACTCGAGTGTTCGAGTTTGTATGAAACGGAACCAATCGGCGATGAATACACGGATTGGTTCGTCAACGCGGTTCTGATTATTGAAACGGAACTCTCTGCCGAGGAGCTATTGGACGTGCTCCGCGACATTGAAGCGCGCCTTACCGGCATGAACAGATCTGACAAAGACAAGCAGCCGCGCTCGAAAGAGAAACGCGGACGTGTGCGCATCATTGACCTCGACATATTGTTCTTCGGCAACGAAGTTTTGGAAACATCTTATTTACACGTTCCGCATCCGCGAGTTCATCGACGTGCATTTGCACTCGTTCCGCTATTGGAGATTGCACCAGATATGGTGCATCCCTCTTTGAACAAAACCGTCGCCCAACTACACGAAGAACTTCCTGAACCAGAACAAGTTCTACTCTATGGCACCAGAAGAGGAGATCGAAAAGACGCCGATGAGTAATGTGGGTGAACACGTTCAAATGCCGAACATTCCCGGACTAAGGGTCGGAGTTGATATTTGCTCAGTCGCTCGAATAATCGAAGTTCATTCAAAATACGGCGAGCGATTTCTGAATCGAATTCTCACCAAGGACGAGATTGAGTACGTCACAAGTTCTAACCACCATTTCTACACACGAATTGCCGCACGATTCGCAGCGAAGGAAGCAGCCGTAAAAGTACTAGGCACAGGTTGGATTGGAGTCGGCTGGCAAGAAGTCGAGGTTAAACGCGAGCGCTCAGGCGAGCCGCGAATCAGTTTGTCCGGTCGCGCCGCCGCTCGCGCCGAGCAGCTTGGACTAACGCGTTTCGAATTGAGTATGACTCATGAAAGAGAATTTGCAGTAGCATTTTTAGTGGCATACTAATCGCAAACTACTTCTGCACACACTACTGCTCGCAACTCTTCTACGCAAACTACTTCTTCGCGAACTACTTCTTCGCAAACTACGTCTTCGAAAACTACTTCTTCGAAAACTACTTCGTAACAGACGTCATCACGGTTTTCTATTCGTGGCAACCAACTAGTTCTTCACCACATTCATTTGCAATCCTCACCATGGTGTATACGCGTGACAGACAAAAGCAATCGAGTAATTACATTCACGAGCGATTTTGGTTCAGCCGATGGCTATGTCGGAATCGTCAAAGGCGTGATCAAGACGATCAATCAAAAGGCGCATGTAATCGACCTCTCGCATGACATCGAATCGTTTCAAATCAGTACTGCAGCCTGGATTATCTACAACGCTTACGACTATTTTCCGCAGAACACTATCCATCTAGTCGTCGTTGATCCAGGAGTCGGCTCCGATAGACGCGCAGTTGTTTTAAAACAAAACGAAACTATTTTCGTTGGACCAGACAACGGCGTTTTCTCGATGATCATTCAAGACCCGCTCGGAAAGCGCTCCGGTAAGTGGCAAAACGGAGCAGACAAAAACGTTTCGCCTGTAGAACTTGAAGCATTTGAACTGGCGCAAGAATCTCAATACTATTCGTCTGTTTCCTCCACATTTCATGCCCGAGATATTTTCGGAAAAGTGGTGGCACATCTGAGTTCTGACTTACACGGTTTTGTTCTCAAAAAATTCGCGACTCCGATTGATGCGGCGAGCCTTGTGGTTGATGAGAAGCTAAAAGTCGAAACGACATCAACCGCAATTCGCGGAAAAGTTGCGCATATCGACCACTTCGGAAATTTGATCACCAGCATTCCAGCCAGCGCAGTCAGCGACTCAGCAATCTGCTCCATCAACGACACCAAAATCGGGTCAGTAAAAACGAGCTATCACTCAGTGGGAAAAGGTGAAGTTGTCGCCATCCGAGGAAGCCATGGCTTCCTCGAAATCGCCGCCAGAGAAGCCCGAGCCGATGTCAAAACAAACGTCGAGTCCGGAGCCGACGTAACGGTCGAGTTCTAAACGCCTTGAGTTTCTCCTGACGCGCGGTCAGTCGTCAGTAAACATCCGACTAGTGCGCGCTAAACTTCCGTGCTTGAGCGCTTTAGCTTCGAGTAACGCGCTGCGATCTCGCGTAACCGTCCAACTCGTGCGGCGAAGGTTCCATGTTTGAGTTCCTAAGCTCGAGTGGCGGCGACGATTCTTCCGTAACCGTTCGACAGCTCCCAAAGAAGATTCAACGGGCGAACGATTGAGCGAAGACCAGAGCTTAGCGAAAGCACTCGCCGGTTTGTTTATGACCGATAGTTTTTACCACTTCACGCAAATATCACTCTGATGCTCTATACGTGGGAATAACTGTATTGGAAGATAGGCTTCCTCTAGAGTTACAACCAATGGACGACGTGAAAGACAACGACAAAACTACTGCAGTGAGTGATGAGACTGCCGAGGCAAAAACGGCTCTGGTAGCCGTTCCTGCCGATGACTCGCCCGCAGCCACTGGCAATGGAGAGGCGCCAAAACTGGCTGACGCTTCAGCTCAGACCGAACCAGCCAGCGATGCAAAAACAAGAAAAGTCGCGACCAAAGAGGAACCGCCTGTGCAAGCCACTTACACTCCACCCCGCACATCGAATGACAAAGAGAGCGAACTCACGACCTTAAGCGGACTGCTTCTGGTCGTCTTGGCTGGTGCGATGTTTTACGTCGGCACTGTGGTTTTTGCAAAAGACTCATTACTTTTCTTCGCCGGAATTTTTCTCTACATGCTGATTGCACCGCCCGGGACATACGCCCAGGGCAAAAGCAAAATGGCGAGCTTCACCAAAGAAGTTGCCATGGCATTTACTCTTACGCTGGTTCTCTTCCTGGGACTTAAATCAATACTGCCTGCTGGTCAAGACCAAGCGCAATTCTTCACAGTCCTCTTAGCAATTCTCGGTTTCAAGCTAGTTCACTGGCCGTACTACAACACCAAAGACGACGAAGACTAGTTTTCAACCAGTCAGCAAAATATTGCCAACAGCACACGCAGCAGGAGGGAAACCCCTTGCCTTGAGCGTGATCACTAAGTTCATTGCCGTTATCAACAACTCGACCAGATCGCGTTCTGTGGATCGGGCATTTCAACAGTTGCCGAAAAGCCATCTGGAAACCTTCTTGAGACTCAACGAAAATCTCCAGATCGCGATCGCTGAAAACGCAATAAAATCGGAATTACTATGTGGATCTCGATTTTGATGATTTTTTGAAACTCGTAATAGCCCTGACTGGCGCTGAATTCTGCAATACGAGGATCCACAAATCGCGATCCAACCTAAACATCTTCGACAATCTATATATGACCTGACAAATTACAGGCTCGGCTTACTAATTGGAGCGTCCGACCGATTAGCCCAGCGGTGTATCGCTTCCTTCGTCGATCGGTCGCCCAATTGCCATGGCAATCATCAAGCACTGGTCGACTCGTTCCATCACTTCTTGTGGGAATGAGCCAATTTTGCTGACTAACAAAGTTTTTGGAATAGTGGCGATCACGGTGCAGTCGATCACGCTGTCCAATCGAAGTCCACCTTGCTTGCCCTCGGGCGTTTCCATCTTTACTACGACCTGGGTGGGTTCGCGAGCCGCTCGAGTGACGTTGCTGGTCAGTGGCACGAGCAAAACGTCATCCAGTCGGGCGTTATTGTAGTTATTGGAAATGAGCACAGCAGGACGCCGCTTGGTCTGGGTTTGACCATCGTCGGTGGTGTACGGAAAGGAGACGAGTACAACATCGCCTTTCTTGTACGCTGAAGGTTTTGTTGTGGACATCAAGGGATGGACACTACTAAGTTGAAGAGCGAGGGCAGTAAAAACCTGCACGCTTAATTGTACCAATCTAAAGCAAAAGCTGTCTTTATTAAACCAAATAACCTTGCCAACACTAAAAGGGTCCCTTGAGAACCCTCTCTTATTTAAAACGACCAAACCAAGGTTTTAACGCTTAGATGTCCGCGTAGGCATCTTCCATTGCGGTGTCACGAGTCTTCAGAAGAGCATTGCCGCAGAACGCAACTGCTGTGTTGCGGTCAACGTTCCAGCTTTCTTTAATGTGACTGAAGGCGTCTAAAAGTCCAGCCTTGAATGACATAGGCTGAGGTTGGTTTTCGTTTTTGTCGCCGGAGTGTTCGAAATACGACATCGGTTGGATGGGCCTCTCAAGATGGCGAAAGTACTGATTCACTGGGGAGTATAACAGGCTTTCAAGAGATAAATCCATAGTTTTTAATGTAGAACTTTAGATTTAATCTTGGAGTCGTACTACTCCCATTCCTTGGTATACCCAGATTCGCTATTTTTATCCCAAAGCCGCTCAAGACTTTTGATAAGAAAAACGAAATCTTTTCGCTAAGTACTGATTCAATTACTAAAGCGATCTGGAAATCTAGTCCTTAAGAATTCGATTGTGCGGGCAGTGCCGCCGCCAGGAACGATAATTTCACTAATTCCCTTACTAAGAAGCATCTCGCGGTCTTCATCAGGAATAACGCCGCCACCGAATACAAGGATGTCGTCGGCACCTTTCTCTTTGAGAATGGCTACCACTTTTGGCAATAGAGTCATATGCGCGCCCGATAGTATTGATAGCCCGATGGCATCAACGTCTTCCTGAATCGCGGTTTCCACGATTTCTTCAGGAGAGCGATGGAGTCCGGTATATACGACTTCCATCCCTGCATCACGAAGAGCGCGCGCAATCACTTTGGCGCCCCTGTCATGCCCATCCAGTCCGGGTTTCCCAATCAGAACTCTGAGTTTTCGTTTCGTCATTGTCATCGTCATCCCTGTCAAATCCTCACGATAGTGAGCCGAGATATTAGACTCGGAGCACAAGAATATATCGCATAAAGAAGTATAAAACTTCAGGCGCCCTTATCTTCAATCGCCGGTGGCATCTTAGCGGAAATTATCTCAGCCAATTCAAAATACGATGGTTTCAAATCATATTTATGGAAGAGATAAAAACCCTTTTTGGTTCGTAGAATCGAAAATTTGAGATATCCAGGTTGGTCGAACTTGACCACCTCGTCCCATGTCAAACGTACCTTCCATAAAAGCGTACTCAGATTGAGTCCATTGGCATCGGTTTTAACCGTATTGCATTCAAAGACCATTGGAATAAACATAAAAAAGTCGATGAACCAGACGGCACCAAAGCCAATCAATTCCTGAATCGGATCAAGATGCTTGCCCTGAGGCAGCCTGGTGACAAAACTTCCGACCACGGCGATGTTAAGCATAATCAGAGTGGCGGCAAAGGGAAAACGAAAAAAGTGTTTCCAGGCGGCACGCTTAAACGTGTGCGGAACTTCCGGGTCGATAATCTGTTTTTGCTGCTCTGGTTTAGTCATTGCATTTTTAGCGGTCGGCAAGCGCGCAGTTTGATTTGCATCTGAATCTGCCGCGTCAGCCATCTCGGACAAAGCATTACTGCCATCGGCCGATTCAGCGGTTTGGTCATCCAGAATGCCGTCATCCGGCGCACCAACCTGACCTGGTTGAGACGGAACTCGTTTTAGCTTGCGTTTGCTCTTCGACACTTCTTCTTATTGTCCGTTTTGTTGATCGACACTCTACTTCTTGTAGACCGTTTTC